>NZ_JBFRCL010000015.1:0-169294 GCF_040965695.1 Paraburkholderia sp. BR10937 | reverse complement strand
TCAGTAGCAGGGAGAGGACCTGCATCGTCTTTCCGAGACCCATATCGTCGGCAAGACACGCTCCGAGCCCGAGCTGGCTGAGCAGGTAGAGCCAGCGCACACCGGCCTGCTGGTACGGTCGAAGCTGAGCTTTCAGATCGGGACCCGGATCGACCTGCGCCAGGCCTTCCGGCTGGCGCAACTGCTGCAGCATCTGTGAAAGCCAGTCGCCAGCCACGACCTGCGACCAGTCGCGCTCGCCGAACGCGTCATCTTCATCACCGGAGACGCCCGCCAGAAGACGCAGCGCATCGTTCAGCGGCAGTCCCGCCTGCGCGGCCTTTTCCAGACCTTCAAAGCGCTGAAGCAGGCGGCCCAGCCTCTTCGTGTCCACCTCGATCCAGCGCCCGCGAATCCACTGAAGGCCGTCGGCCCCCTTGAGCAGACTCCGGATCTCGGCCGGACTCAACGCTTCGCCATCGAGCGACACCTCCATCCTGAAGTCGAGCAGTGCTTCCCTGCCCAGGCGTGACGGAGGCCGCGTCCCGACGCTCGCCCTGACCGCGGGCCGCGCGGGGCGTCCCGCGGCCCAGCTCGCCGGTAGTCGAACCATGATGCCGGCCGATTCCAGGGCCGGCAAATCGGAGAGCAGGCGAAACGCGTCGGCCGGCATCCAGCGCAACGGATGGTAGATTTCGCGCGATTCAACCATCGCGCGCAACCAGTCGCAGCGTTCAGCGGCACGCTGGACCGGCATCAGGAGGGAGAGAAGCTGCGCCTTGTTGCGCGCACCGGAGAACTCTTCGAGCGCCCGCGAAAGGGGTTGATGCTGCGTCTTGCCATGGGCCGACAGGCGCGCAGCGTATGTAGCCAGGAACGCGAAAGGTGCTTCGGGATCCTTGCGGTTTTCGGCAAGGTTGAAGTGAACCCGGCCCACCAGATTCCATGCAGGATGACGCGACCTGAGGAATGCCTGAAGTGACTCTCCCGATTCAGCGAGCTCGTCGCGCAGGGCGCCATCGATTTCGCTCCACAGTGCCGCCAGAACATCCGGCGTGAGATATTCAGCGCCCGTCATGGGTGGCGCGTCGTCGATCAGTGTGCCGAGCTCCGTTGGGTCTGGCTCTGCGACCGCGATTTCCCCACTTTCCGTTGTAGTGCACAGGGCCGTGACATAGCGGGCTCCCAGTTCTCGCCACCACGCCCAGGCGGGCGGCAATGCCCGCCCGATGGTAGAGCTTCCCAGATAGAGCAGCCCGTGACCGGCGCCGCGCGCGAAAACCACGCCCAGCGCTACGTCATCGGGCAGCACAGGCGCCTCGACGTCCGGCGCGGCAAGCAGGTGGCCAGCAGGTGTGATTCTTGGCGAAAGGCGATCGGTATCGGTCAAGGACATGACAGTTGATGGGGAAGGCCCGGTTTCAAATGCAGACGGAAACGATCACGTATCGGCTGCGCCGTGGGAAAAATGACCGGTCCTGGTCCTAGGACGGATTGTTTCGCAGCACGTCACATGACATCGCCGGGCAACGCATCCGTTCACGGCGCGCAACGCCAGGCCCGTCCGGGTGCGGGCGCGCTCAGCGTTACGACGCGGGCACGGTCCGTCACCGGCTACCGGGGGCGATGTCGTGCATGTTGATCGTGCTCAATGCTTCGGCCAGCGCGGCCCCATCTGTCGGGAACGGCTCGTCCCTGACGGTGGACGTCCCGGACGCGTCGATGATTTCCAGTATCCAGCCGTCGCGACCCTCATCGCCGGCGCGATAGATGTGCGCATCGACAGACGTACCGCCACGCGTGATGCGCGTAGCCAGCGGGGACAATGCCAGCGGGTGAAACGCGTCGTCCGTCAGCCGACCGAGCGAATCCACGAGGAACACATCTTTGGACACGCTCCCGTCCTGGGCGTCCCGATTCGTCGGTTTGGTCTGCGTCGCCGTTCTGGCTTTCGGCGATGAACCTGCCGGGATCGTGCCAGGCTGCTCGCCCTGCCCTATCAATCTGCGACGTTCCTCACACCCGTGGCGATGGATATTGAGTACCGATGCTGCGAGCTGGAGGACAAACGACCGGCGTTGCCCGACCGTGTAGTCCCGTCGCGCCAACTCCTCGTATCCGGAGGCGGTGCCGAACAGCAGGATGATATTGAACCACCAGGGGTGCCGTTCGATCAGCGGCTCCCAGGCCTCCCGGTCGATGTCGATGCCCTTGCAATATCCCTCGCACCATTCGTCGAGGACAGGAACCTCTTCGCCCTCGTATACGGTCATGTGCAGCGGGAGTTCGAACAGGTCGGGGCATTGATTCAGGGTGTCGTTGATGTCGTTCCAGTATTGAAAGATCAGTCCGGTGACCTTGCGAGCCCGGCCTGCCGACAGGAATCTGGGTTGACGGGTTGCGTGCCTGGCATCCCAGATCCAGGGAAGGATCGCGGCCGGCATGATCGCGTTCGGTCCGGAGATGACGGCAGTCAGAAACCCATGCAACATGACCGCACCCATCGCAGCGTTGCAGACGGCATTGCCCGAAAGAAAGCGTTCGAGGAATTCCAGCTCTTCGTCAGTCAACGGATTGTTGAGTTCGGGATCAGGATGATCGAATTTCATGACTTGTCCGTGCGGTATGCGGCAACCGCGATGCAGTTCTTCCGCGTCGCCGTTGCCGTCGACGTTCAGCGCTACGCCGCGCTCGTGAGGCATTTCGGCCAGTGTCGCAGTCCCGGCATTTTATCCGAGGCGCGATGCATAGACCGGACCCCGGGCGACACGCGATGAACGCTTTGGCTGCCCTGTCGGCGGTTTGTTTGCCAGGGGCCTGTCACGATGGCATGCGCGCGTGCCTTAGTCCGAACCGCACGTGCTGGCTGGAACGCATCCACGCCGGCATCGCGGATGCCCGCGGTGCGGCGGCGCATTGTCATCACGCCACCGGTCAGCCAACCTGGGCTGTTGGGGCGACGTCGTCGCAGCAGTGTCGGCCCTCGCCCGGTTCGCAGCGGTCGCGGGGCAGCCCCATTGCTTACCGACAGTCGTACGGCGAACTTTTGGTCTCGGCCACTTTCGGTCAGTCGGCGAGGCAGTGAGAATTGGCGACAATTTTCGTTCGACGTATCCTTAGGGATCGACGTTTCGACACTCTTGGCCAACGATCCCGACAAGAATTCCGATGCAAGCTCTTTTAAGCCGATAAACAAGTTGCGCGCGTGTGATACCAAGACTGCGCGCCGCCGCCGAAAGATTCCCCGACGCCTGGCGGACCGCGCTCTTGACGTCGAGCGCGGTGTGATCCTCGCGGGCGACGACGCGCCGATCGACGTGGGGCATCTCTTCATCAGCGGGGAAACGTGGAGGAACTGGCGTACGCGCGCGGGCGACTCGCCGGCAAGGTTGCGATCGGCGTGTTGCCGTTGTTGCCGCCGCGCCTCGTCGCGCGCGCCATTCAACGGTTGCGCGAGCGGTATCCCGAGGCGCGCGTCACGGTCGAAGAAGGATCCCATGCGCATTTGCTGCGCGAACGGCGCAGCGGCGGGCTCGACATCATCGTCGGCGGGCTGCGCGAGCCCCGCCTCGCAGGATCGGTGCAGGAATCGGAACTGTTTGCCAATCCCTATGTGGTGGCCGTGCGCAAGAGGCTGGCCATGCTGATGGAAGCGATTGCCTCCCCCTACTCTCGCGCGCGCAGATACGCGACGCCTATCCGGGGCGCGAGCTGGTCGCACTGGATCTGGCGTTGCCGGGAGCAACCCGCGCGGTCGGCTACACGGTGCGCACCGACTGGCTCGGCACGACCGTCCAGCAGGCGTTCGTCGAAGTGCTGCGTGCGGAGAGCGCGTTCGAATCCGGCGAGACCTGATCCGCGCGCCGCGCCGCATTCCCCGCCTTCCCGCCTCGCGCTCATTCACCGATCCACGAGCCGCGCAAGTCGCTGTCGTGCATGAGCTGCAGCAGCGTTTGCGCCGGGCGGGAGAGCCGCTTTCCCGCGAGCACGATGAATTCGACATTGGGCAGCGCCGGCAGGCTCGCGACGTTCACGGGCGGCGCCAGTCCGCGCGCGGCAAGGTATTGGGGCCGCACGGTGACGCCGAGTCCGGCGCGCGCCGCCGCCACGCAGCCCGAATGGCTGCTGCTCGTGCACACCAGTTGCCAGCGGAAATCGGTCTGCGCAAGCGCGTCGAGCACCACGGCCCGCGTCACGCTCGGTTCGGCGACGAGGATGAGCGGCAGCGGCTGCGCGAGATCCATCGTCGTACCGGCGCGCGCGAGCCATTCGAGCCGTCCGGTGAAGAGCACAGTGCCGCGTCTGTCGCCCAGCCGCCGCTTGCCCACCATCAGGTCGATGGCGCCGGAATCGAGCAGCTCGTAAAGCCGGCCCGTCATGCCGATGGTGATCTCCAGCTCGACGTCGGGATGCGCATTGCGAAACGCCGTCAGCACGGCGGGCAGCGGGCCGAGCGCAACGTCGTCGGAACAGCCGAGCCGCACCCGCCCGCGCAGGCGTGGCGCGCGGAACTGCGATTCGGCACGGTTGATCGCCTGCAGGATGCTGCCGGCATGCGCCAGCATCGCCTCGCCATCGGACGTGATGGCGAGCGAATGCGTGTCGCGGATAAACAGGCGGCGCCCGATCGCCTCTTCGAGCCGGCGCACGTGATCGCTCACGCTCGACTGCGTAAGGCCGAGCTGGCGCGCCGCTTCGGTGAAACTGTGGCAGCGTGCGACCGCTTCGAAGGTCCTGAGCCAGATGGGATTGAGCATGGCGGATGGTTATCGGCAATGCCGATGACAGTCAAAGTCTCTACTGGGGTTCCCGATGAGCGAGGGTAACAATATCATGACGCCATTGATGACAATTGCGCCGCAAAGCCGTACCCGCCCCCAACGCGGCGCGCCGAGAAGTTCCAGATGAACAAAAATTCGAGCCACACGGCGCTGCTATGGATCGTCGCCGCGGGCTTTTTCATGCAGACGCTCGACACGACGATCGTCAACACCGCGCTTCCCTCCATTGCGCGCAGCCTTGGCGTGAGACCGCTCGTGATGCAGCCGGTCATCGTCGCGTACACGCTGACCATGGCCATGCTCACGCCCGCTTCGGGCTGGCTCGCCGACCGCTTCGGCACTCGCCGCGTCTATTTCGTCGCGATTCTGATCTTCGTGCTCGGCTCGCTGTGCTGCGCGAGCGCGCACACGCTCGCGCAACTCGTGGTCGCGCGCGTGCTGCAGGGTATCGGTGGATCGATGCTGATGCCGATCGGCCGGCTCGCGGTGCTGCGTGCGGTGAGCGGCGAGCAGTACGTCTCGGCGCTCGCGCTCATTTCGGTGGCGGGCCAGGTGGGGCCGATCGTCGGCCCGACGCTCGGCGGCTGGTTCGTGCAGGCGATCTCGTGGCACTGGATCTTCCTGATCAACGTGCCGATCGGCCTTGCCGGCGTGTTCGCGGTGCACCGCTATCTGCCGAACGCGTCGAGCACTGCGGCGCCTCCGTTCGATCTCGCCGGCTGCGCGCTCGTGTCGCTGTGCATGATTGCGCTCTCGCTGGCCTTCGACACGCCGGTCCAGACGCATCGCGCCGTGTGGTCCGCCGGGCTCTTCGCGCTCGGCATCGCGGCCGCCTGCGCTTACGTGGCCTATGCGCGCGGCCACCGCGAACCGCTATTCAAGCTGCGCTTGTTCGGCGAGCCGAATTTCAGCGTCGGCCTGATCGGCAATCTCGTCTGCCGCGTCGGCTCGAGCGCCGTGCCGTTCCTCGTGCCGCTGCTCATGCAACTCGAGCTCGGCTACTCGCCGCTGCGCTCGGGCCTCATGATGCTGCCCGCCGCGCTCGCGGGGACGGTCGCCAAACGCTGGATTGCGCCGCTGATCCGCCGTTACGGCTACGAGACGTTCCTGCTGGTCAACACGCTGATCGTGGGCGCATCGATCGTTGCGTTCGCACTGATCTCGCGCGGCACGCCTGTCGCCGTGGAGCTTGCCGTGCTGGCCGTCTTCGGCGCGGCCAACTCGATGCAGTTCGCCGCGATGAACAGCGTCACGCTCAAGGACCTCTCGCACGAAGACGCCGGCAGCGGCAACAGCCTCTTTTCGATGGTGCAAATGCTCGCGATGGGACTCGGCGTCACCATTGGCGGCGCGCTCGTGAGCCTTGGCGAGGCGCAGTGGGGATCGGTTGCGCCCGGCTTTCGCATGAGCTTCGCGGGCGTGGGCGCGATCACGCTGATCTCCGCCCTGGTCTTCCGCCGCATCGACACGCAGACGCGCCTCGCCGCTGCGCCTTCTGCGATGGCGTCGACGGCCGCTCGCCGCTAAGCGCGCGATCAGTGCGCAAGAATCCCCATCGCGCGTTTCTTCAGATCCAGAAAGTGTGATTCGAACGCGACTTCCGGCGTACGCGGCCGGTCAAGTTCGATGGGTACGTCGAGTGCCACCCGCCCCGGCCGCGCCGAAAGCACGACGAGGCGCGTACCGAGAAAGATTGCTTCGTCGATGTCATGGGTGATGAAGACCACCGTGCAATGGAGCTGCTCCCACAGCGCGGTCAAGAACGTCTGCATGGAACTGCGCGTCTGCGCATCGAGTGCGCCGAAGGGCTCGTCCATCAGCAGCACCTTCGGCTTCATCACGAGCGCCCGCGCGATCGCCACGCGCTGCTGCATGCCGCCCGATAGCTCATAGGGTTTGTGCCGCGCGAAAGACTCCAGACCGATGATGCGCAGAATGTCCGCCGACTCCTTGTGCCGTTGCGCCTTGGGCACCCCATGCAGCGACGGCCCGAACTCGATGTTTTCTTCCACGCTGAGCCACGGAAACAAGCCGGCCTGCTGGAACACGACGACACGGTCGGCCCCTGGCTGATCCTTGATCTCGCCATCGACATAGATGTTGCCCTTGGTGGGCGAAGTCAGACCGGCGAGCAGATGCAGCAAGGTCGTCTTTCCGCAGCCCGAGGCGCCGAGCACGGTGATGAATTCGCCGCCCCGGAACTGCAGATTGATGTTTTCCAGTGCCGAGGTGGCGCCGAAGGTCTTGTACAGAGAATCGATGACGATGTTCAAGTTCGTCTCCTGCTCGACAGTCAGACAGTCAATGGATCAATGCGCCAGATGCTTCGAGTATTGCGGCGCGACGTTGTTGTCGAAACTCGCCGGCACACTCGGAATGCGGCCAATCGAGTTGAGCACCTTGGCCGTGTTCACCAGAGTCAGGTACGTGGCGGAGGTTTTGACGCCCGCGTCGAGGCCCATGACTTTCGGCGTGGTCTGGTCGGCGCCGGAAAACAGCTCGTAACCGGCGAGTTCGCTCGTTGCCACCGGCACCGTCACGCCCGTGGCTTTCGCCATCTCGCCGAGCGCCTTGTCGCGATCCTTCATCGTCACCTGATAGCCCTGGTCGAGCGCCGCCACGAAACCGCGGACCAGATCCGGATGCGCCTTCGCCCAGTCGGCGTTGGCGATACAGACGTTGTAGCTCGAGGCTTCGCGCGGCAAGTCACCGTCCGTCTTGATCGTCTTGCCGCCAGACGTACGCAGCGCGCTGAATACCGGATCCCAGACGATCGCCGCGTCGATCGCACCGGTCACCCATGAGGTGCGCATCTGCGGCGGCGCCATGTTGATTTGCGTGACGGACGCATACGGCACATGCGCAGCCGCCAGGAAGGTCGCCAGCTCGAACGAGGCCTGCGAGCCGGCCACGATCGCGATCTTCTTGCCTTGCAGCCCCGCGACGTCGTGGATGCCGCTATCCGGCTTGACCACGATGCCGGCCGCATTCGTATAGCGCTCCTGGTTGTACACGATCGTCATCGGCAAGCCCTGTGCAATCGCCGTGACGAGCGGCGGCACGCCCAGCCCGCACATGAACGTGAGGCTGTTCGATGCCAATGCGCTCATCGCCGCCGGGCCCGAGCTGAAGAGCTTGTACTGGACATCGGCGTTCATCTGTTTTTCGAACAGATGCTCGGCCATCGACACCATGTACGGATCGGCGCCGTTGTCCTCGTAGCCGATGATCACCTCGGGCTTACTCTGCGAATACACCGCGCCAGGAACCAGACAACTGCTCGCCAGCACAGCCGCGCTCATGCCATAGACCCATTGCATCTTTTTCATTTTTCGTCTCCTCCAGTCACCCGATCAGTTGTGTCCGCGCCACGGTACGACGATATTTTCGATTTTTCGAATCGCCAGCTCCATCGCATATCCGATCAATCCGATGATCACGATGCCGACGATCACGATGGCAACCTGCAAGGCCTGTCCGGCGAATTGCACGAGCCAGCCCAGGCCGCTGCTCGCCGCGATCAGTTCCGCGGCAACCAGACAGGTCCACGCCACGCCGATACCCACGCGCATCGCGGTGAAGATCTCCGGCATGGCCGAGGGCAGCACGACCTTGCGGAAGATTTGCGCGTTGGTCGCGCCGAGCGTGCGGGCAACCTCGATGCGCAGCGGCGGCGTGCTTTTCACGCCCGACATCGTGCCGATGATGATCACGGGAATGGTGCCGACCAGAATCAGAATGGCTTTGGGCAATTCGCCGATGCCGAACCACACCACCAGCAGCGGAATATAGGCAAGCGGCGGAACCGGCCGCACGAACTGCAGCAGCGGATCGATGATGTCGAACACGATCTTGTTGCGTGACATCAGCAGCCCGATCGGTACGCCAATCGCAATCGCGCCCACAAAACCAATAACGATGCGAAAGCAACTAATCAGGATGTCGCTGACGAGTGACTGGCCGCCGTATCCGTTGTGGACGATTTCGACAAAGGCCTGCCACACCGCCACCGGCGAGGGCAGCGCGAACGGTGGGAAGACGCGCGCCATCGATACGGCCTGCCAGAGCACGACGCACATCACGAGCACGGCGGTGGTCAACCACCAGGCATTCATTTTCCCGCGGCCGCGGCGGATCTTGATGACCGGCTCGATCGACGAATCCGCGTGATGCTTCATCATCTTTAGTCTGGGTAGGGCTCTCACCGCCGTCTCCTCAAGTTGAAAAACAATGCGCACGCCAGCGCGAAGTTTCGCGTTCGGTTCGGGTTCCGTCTGAGTTCAAGTATAGTCAGCGGCTACCAGGGCGAATTTCGGCTTCTTTTATTTCGCACTCGCGAACTCGCCCGTTTAGTCAAGCATTCTCAATCAATAAAGCGGCGGGTAGTACCAGGCAGGAAGTTCCGATGGGGCCAGTGGCGGATGACTGCTGTCTGCCGCTTTCCCGATGCGCCGCAAGCACCGTCCAGCCGATTTCTTCCGATTATTCGAACTCCCGGCGCTCGCCGGCGCAAGGCCCGCCAGCCGGTCGCGCTGCGCCGCAGCAAGGGCCTCGCGAGCGCGTGCACGTCGAGTTTCTTTCGGCAAGCGCCGGGCTGACCGTCTCGTCGCGAACCGTCGCTCCGAAATTTACCTAATCGACTCGGACGCCCAGTGTTGAATATCGTGTGTTGATTGACTGGCCGATTTTGCTGCAATACGGTTGCTCAAACGTCCTCTCGCCACTGTCATCAATCACAGGAGCAAGCATGCCGACCCGTACCCCGTCCGCCCTTTGGGCACAGCAATTCCGACGGTCACCGGAGTCGAAGGCAAGTCTGCAGCACCAGATCCGCGAGATGCTGGTGGCCTCCATCCTCGACGGGCAACTGCCGCCGGACTCCGCCTTGCCGTCGAGCCGCGAGCTGGCCGAGCAGCTCGGCGTGGCGCGCAACACCGTGGTGCTCGCCTACCAGATGCTCGTGGAGGAAGGCTATCTGGTCTCGCGCGAGCGCAGCGGCCACTTCGTCAACCCCGAGATGCTGGAGGGCCTGCACGGCGTAACGGTCCAACAGCGGGTCCGGCAGCGGGTCCAGCAGCGCGTGCAACAACGGGTGCAGCAGCCCGACGTCGTCGAGCCCCATGACGCCCGCATGCCTGCCCCGCCCGCGTGGAAATCGCGCATCGTGCGCCCGCCCTCCGCCCAGCGCAACATCGTCAAGCCCGCCAATTGGCAGAACTACGCATATCCGTTCATCTACGGGCAGTTCGATCAATCGCTCTTTCCGACCAACGACTGGCGCGAATGCTGCCTGAAAGCGCTCTCGATTATGGAGATCCGCAACTGGGCGCCCGACCTGATCGAGCGCGATGACGAGTCGCTGATCCAGCAGATCCGCACGCGTGTGCTGCCGCGGCGCGGCGTGTTCGCCATGCCCGAGGAGATCATCATCACGAATGGCTGCCAGCAGGCGCTCTATCTCGTCGCCGACCTGCTCTGCGGCAAGAACACGACGGTCGGCTTCGAGAATCCGGGATATCCCGATGCCCGCAATATTTTCGTGAATCGCAACGCGCAGCTGCTCGAATTGCCGATCGACGGCGAAGGAATCGACCCGGTGCGCCTGCGCGACTCGCTCGCCCGCTGCGATTACGTGTTCGTCACGCCGAGCCATCAGTGCCCCACCACGGCCACCATGCCCATTGCGCGCCGCCAGGCGCTGCTCGAACTCGCCCAGCAGCACGACTTCGTGATCATCGAAGACGACTACGAGAGCGAAAACACGTTTTCCGGCACACCGCATCCCGCCTTGAAGAGCCTCGATACGGCCGATCGCGTGATCTATGTGGGTAGCCTTTCGAAGACGTTCGCCCCCGGCCTGCGTCTCGGCTATGTGGTCGGCCCGCCGGAGCTCGTGCGCGAGTTGCGCTCGCTGCGCCGGCTGATGGTCCGGCACCCGGTGGCCTATATCCAGCGCGCATTCGCGACGTTCCTCGCGCTCGGACACCACGACGCGCTCCTGCGCCGGCTCGCGCATGCCTACAAGGAGCGCGCCCGCGCGTTGATGGCGGCGCTCGACTCCCATCTGCCCGAGGTGCGTTACGTGCCGATCGGCGGCGGCGCGTCGTGCTGGGTCCAGGGACCGGCGTGGCTGGACTCCGCGCGCCTTGCCGACGACGCGCGCGAGGCCGGCATCCTGATCGAGCCCGGCGGCGTGTTCTTCGCCGACGAGGCCGAACACAGCCCATGGTTCCGCATGGGATTCTCCGCCATCAAGCTCGAGAAAATCGAACCCGGCGTGCGCGCGCTTGCCGAGGTCGTGCGCAAGCAGCGGCCCGCCTGAGTCTTCGCGTAACTGCGCGGGCGCTGGCCCAGGCGAAAGCTCTGCACTGGTGCTACCGCCGTCGGCAGGCAAACCCTAACGTGTCGATATACCGTGCCGCGCGCGAGTCCTCGCGCACCGGACGGCACCGGCTTTTCCACTGGAGACACGTATGGCAGACACGCTCAGCGCCCAACCCGCCGTCACGGCCGACACGCTCGCCGCCTTTTCCGATGCCTTCAACCGTCATGACGCCGACGCGCTGATGGGGTTCATGACCGAAGACTGCGTGTTCGACGCGGCCGGCGGTCCCGAAGTGTATGGCACCCGCTTCGTCGGGCGCGAGGCGGTGCGCGCTGCTTTCGAGGCGGTCTTTCGCACGTTCCCCGACGCCCGCTGGGGCAACGGCCGCCACTACGTCGCGGACGAACGCGGTGTATCCGAATGGGTGTTCAGCGGCACGCATGCCGAAGGCTGGCGCATCGAGGCCGAAGGCTGCGATCTCTTCGAATTCCGCGACGGCCTGATCGCCGTGAAGCGCGCGTTCCGCAAGGAGCGCCCGAAGCAGCCCGCCTGACCCGCGTGCAGCGGCGCAGCGGTCGCCAGTGTTTTGAAACGAATCGTTCCATTCCATTTCAGATTCACCCATCAAGGACGGAATCCCTTGACCCACATTGGGCGCCGAATAGCATTCGAAACACGGCATTCCGTCAAACGATAACCGGAGACAGTTGATGAGCGAAAAGACCCCCACCCAGACGGCCAGCGGCCCGCAGGACATGACCCCGTCCGAGGCCTTTGTCGAAACCCTCGCGGCCAACGGCGTGACCGACATGTTCGGCATCATGGGCTCCGCGTTCATGGATGCGATGGACATCTTCGCGCCCGCCGGCATTCGCCTCATTCCCGTCGTTCACGAGCAGGGTGCGGCGCACATGGCCGACGGCTACTCGCGCGTATCGGGCCGCCACGGCGTCGTGATCGGCCAGAATGGTCCCGGCATCAGCAACTGCGTGACGGCCATCGCGGCGGCGTACTGGGCCCACAGCCCGGTCGTGATCGTCACGCCCGAGGCGGGCACGATGGGCATCGGCCTCGGCGGCTTCCAGGAAGCGAATCAGCTGCCGATGTTCCAGGAGTTCACGAAGTACCAGGGCCACGTGACGAACCCCGCGCGCATGGCCGAGTACACCGCGCGCTGCTTCGACCGTGCCATGTCCGAAATGGGCCCGACCCAGCTGAACATTCCGCGCGACTACTTCTACGGCAAGATCAAGGCCGAGATTCCGCAGCCGCGCCGGCTCGACCGCGGCCCCGGCGGCGACGAAAGCCTCAACGAAGCGGCGGATCTGATCGCCGGCGCGAAGTTCCCCGTCATCATCTCCGGCGGCGGCGTCGTGATGGGCGATGCGATCGAGGAGTGCAAGGCGCTCGCCGAACGGCTCGGTGCGCCCGTCGTGAACAGCTACTTGCACAACGATTCGTTCCCCGCGAATCATCCGCTCTGGTGCGGCCCGCTCGGCTACCAGGGATCGAAGGCCGCGATGAAGCTGATCTCGCGCGCCGACGTCGTGATCGCGCTGGGCTCGCGCCTCGGACCGTTCGGCACGCTGCCGCAACATGGTATGGACTACTGGCCAAAAGACGCGAAGATCATCCAGATCGACGCCGATCACAAGATGCTCGGCCTCGTGAAGAAGATTTCGGTGGGCATTTGCGGCGACGCGAAGGCGTCGGCGCAGGCGCTGACCGAGCGTCTCGCGAACCGCACGCTCGCGAGCGACGCCAACCGCGCCGAGCGCGCCGACCAGATCGCCACCGAAAAGGCCGCGTGGGAAAAGGAACTCGACTCGTGGACGCACGAGCGCGACGCCTACAGCCTCGACATGATCGAAGAGCAGAAGCACGAGCGCACGCCCACCGGCGGCGAGTATCTGCATCCGCGCCAGGTGCTGCGCGAGCTCGAGAAGGCGATGCCCGAGGACGTCATGGTGTCGACCGACATCGGCAACATCAACTCCGTCGCGAACAGCTATCTGCGCTTCAACAAGCCGCGCAGCTTCTTCGCCGCGATGAGCTGGGGCAACTGCGGCTATGCGTTCCCGACCATCATCGGTGCGAAGGTGGCCGCGCCCCACCGCCCCGCGATCTCGTATGCGGGCGACGGCGCCTGGGGCATGAGCCTGATGGAAACGCTCACCTGCGTGCGTCACAACATTCCGGTGACGGCCGTCGTGTTCCATAACCGCCAATGGGGCGCCGAGAAGAAGAACCAGGTGGACTTCTACGATCGTCGTTTCGTGGCGGGCGAACTGGACAGCCCGAGCTTCGCCGGCATTGCGAAGGCGATGGGCGCGGAAGGCATCGTGGTGGACAAGCTCGAGGACGTGGGCCCGGCACTCAAGCGCGCGATCGATCTGCAGATGAACCAGGGCAAGACGACCATCGTCGAGATCATGTGCACGCGTGAGCTCGGCGATCCGTTCCGCCGCGACGCGCTCTCGAAGCCCGTGCGCCTGCTCGACAAGTACAAGGACTTCGTCTGAAGGGCCAGCCGCAGCCCGCGCGCGCCGTACGTTGCAAGTAGGTGCGTGCGGCCTGCCTCCGATTGCCGGCCGCAGGCGGGGCACCCGCTTGTGGCCGGTTTTCGTCTGGACACGCCAGCTGCTGGCGTGCGTCTGTCCGTTTGTGCGTCCATGAGCCCATGACACCATGAAAGCCCTGAACCGTATCGTCGAAAGCGCCGGCCTCGCGCCCATGCGCATCGTGCTGTGCGAAGCCGATGACCCACGCGTGCTCGCCGCCGCGGCGCGGGCGCACCAGGAGGGCATTGCTCGCATCATGCTCCTCGGCGACCCGGGCGCGATCCGCGCGGCCGCCGCACGCGAGTCGGTCGAGCTCGGCGAGATCGCGCTGATCGACCCGCAAGAGAGCCCATGGCGCACGGCCCTCGCCGACGAACTCGTCACGCTGCGCGGCGCCAAGGGCATGACGCCCGCGCTCGCGTGGGAGGAGGCCGCGAAGCCGCTCGTCTTCGCCAACCTGATGGTGCGTCTCGGCCACGCGGACGGTTCGGTGGCGGGCGCCGTTCACACCAGCGCCGACGTGGTGCGCTCGGCCATCCAGCTGATCGGCGTCGAGCCGTCGTTCAAGCTCGTCTCGAGCTTCTTCCTGATGATGCTGTGCGAGCCGTTTCATCGCTACAAAGGCGGCCTGATCTTCTCCGATTGCGCGCTCGTGGTGGACCCCGACGCCGTACAGCTCGCCGAGATCGCCATGGCCGCCGCCGACAGCGCGCGCAGCCTGCTGATGGAAGAGCCGCGCGTCGCGATGCTGTCGTTTTCGACGAGCGGCAGCGCCCACCATGCGAGCGTGGACAAGGTGATCGAGGCGACGCGGCGCGTGCACGAGCAGCGCCCCGCCCTCTGCGTCGATGGCGACGTGCAGCTCGACGCGGCGCTCGTGGCCGAGATCGCCGAGCGCAAGATCGAGCATTCGCAGTGCGGCGGCCACGCGAACGTGCTGGTCTTCCCGAATCTCGACGCGGGCAATATCGGCTACAAGCTCGCCGAGCGCCTTGGCGGCGCGAAGGCCATCGGCCCGCTGATGCAGGGCCTGAACCGGCCCGCCAACGATCTTTCGCGCGGCTGCTGCCCCGAGGATATCTATTACGTGATCGCCACCACGGCGGTCCAGGCGCAGACGGCCCGCCAACGCGACGTCACTCACTCGAAGGAACCCCACGCAGCATGACGCATGAGAAGGTCCTGGTGCTGATCGCCGTGATCGGCGCAGCCAGTTATTTTCAGACGATCACGGGCTTCGGCCTCAGCATGATCGTCATGGGCGCCACGAGCGGCTTCAGCCTCGCGCCGCTTGCAAGCATCGCCACCCTGCTGAGCCTCGTGACGCTCGCGAACAGTGCGGCCGCACTGCCCGGCAAGCTCCACCATATCGACTGGCGGGCCGTGGGCGCGGCGACGCTCGGCGTGCTGCCTTCGGTCGTAGTCGGCGTGATGGTGCTTGACTACCTGAGCGCCTCGGCCTCCGGCATGCTGCAGTTGCTGCTCGGCGCCGTCGTGCTGTATGGCGGCCTGTGCGCCGCGCTGCGGCCCGTGCCGCTCGCGCAACGCTCGGGCGACCGCAGCTTTTTCGTGAGCGGCGTGTGCGGCGGCCTGCTGAGCGGCATGTTCGGCGTGTCCGGGCCGCCGCTCATCTTCCAGTTCTATCGCCAGCCGCTCGAGCTGATCGAGATTCGCTGCGCACTGATCCTGCTCTTCACGGTCACGTCGCTTGTGCGCGTGCTGTTCAGCGCCTGGGAGGGCGAGCTTCCCGCTTCGATCTGCATCGAGGCCGCGCTCGCCGCGCCGGTCGTGATGCTGATGACGCTCGCGGCGCGCCACTACCCGCCGCCGCTGTCTTCCCTCGCGATGCGCAGGCTGGCGTTCGGCGTGCTGATGACCATCGGCGCTTCGCTCGTACTGTGTGCGGTGAAGGAACTGATGGTGTGATGTGAGCGGGTGATGGCCCGCGCAGGAATCGATGACTGTGCGCAGGCCGCCGCCATTGCGCTAACGCAGCGCCCCAATCCATCGCGCGAGACCGATCAGCCGGGCCATATCGGGCGGCTCGCCGGAGTCGAGCGCGACGCAATGCCGGTAGTACGGACTGAGATCGAGCCCGACGCCCAGCCCGATCACGTCGACATCGCGCATCGCCTCGTGCCTCGCCACCACCTCCTTCAGGTGATTGTCGAGATAGAAGGCATCGTTCGCCTGCGCCGTGGCCGTGTCCATCGGGCTGCCGTCCGAGATCGCGACGAGAATGCGCCGCGCCTCGGTGCGGCCCGCGAGCCGCGCGCACGCCCATTCCACGGCCTCCCCGTCCACGCCCTCGCGAAACAGGTCCGCCTTGAGGAGCGCGGCGATGGCCGGGCGAGCGCGCCGCCAGCTCTCGTCGGCGGACTTGAACACCATGTGGCAGGTCTCGTTCAGGCGCCCCGGATGCGGCGGCCGTCCGCCCCCTAGCCAGTCCGCACGCGCACGGCCGCCGTTCCAGGCGAGCGTCGTGAAGCCGAGCACCTCGGTCGCGATTCCCGCCTGCTCGCATGCGCGCGCGAGCAGATCGACCATCATCGCAACGGGCTCGATATGCGCCTTCATCGACCCCGAGCAATCGATCAGGAAGCCCACCACACAATCGCTGCGCGGCTCGAATCGCTCGCGCCTGAACACGCGCCGCTCGGCGGGCGAGCTGACGACCTGCGCGAGGCGTCGGCCGTCGATGCGGCCGTCCTCCTCGCCAAAGAGCCAGCCATCGCGCTGCGGCACCGCAATCGCTGCCTGCAGCGCGCGCGCCAGGCGCGCGACGTTGATGCCGCACGCGGCGATGCGCCCGTCGAGCCGCTCGCGATACTCGCGCAACAGCACTTCGCGCACGCGCGTGGCGGGCCGGATCTCGCGGTCGTACTGCGTCGTGTATGCGCGATAGCCATTCGCCGCTTCGGCCAGCACGCGGCTCACGCCGGTCGGCGCGAGCGCGGGCAGTTCGACACTCGTTTCGTCGAAGTCGACCCACAGCGAGAACGACGTCAACGCGTCGTCGGCTGCGCGGGCTTCGTCGGCGTCGTCCTCTGCACTTGCCGCGCGCGCGTCGTCGAGCATCGTCGCGACGCGGCGCGCCAGTTCGCGGGCATGCGCCGCGTAGGCGCGTTGATCTGCGCGAGTCGCGCGCAGCCCCGCAAGCTGCACGCCGATCTCGGGCACGATGCCGGCGCGTGTCGCTTCGATCAGGTCCTCGGTCTCGTCGAGCACGGGCCAGCCGGTCACGCGCGACCAGGCGATCTGCGCCACTGTGTAGAGCAGGATGCCGAGATGGCCTTCGGTCAAGCCTGCCCGGCAATACGCGCGCGACCACGTTTCGAAGCGATGCCGCAAGTTGTGCGCGAGTCCCGGCATGCCGGGCGGCAATTGCGCCTCGCAGCGCACCTGCTCGCACAGCTCGAACAGCAGGCGCTCGATCGGGGCGTTGGGAGCCAGCAGCCGGTGCAACGCCGCGTCGGAATGGAGGAGCCGTTGCGCGGCGGCGTCGGCGGCGCCACGCAGCGAAGCGAACTCGTCCTCGTAGACGTTGCTGCGCAGATGCGGCGCATAGAGCGGCAAGGGCCGCGACCCGCGGCAAAGCCGCCCGCCGCGATAATGGAGCGCGGCGTCGCCGGTGAGCGCGCGCACGGCGGCCGCGCATAGCGACTCGCGCCGCAGCGCGGTGCGCACTGCCTCGGGTGTGGGCGTGGCACTCACGCGTGCGGTTCCCGCGGTTCACCGCCCTGCGCGGTGGAGGTAGCGTCCAGCTCGACGCCAAAGCAGCGCTGGTAATACTCGGCGACGATCGGCCGCTCCGCTTCGTCGCACTTGTTGAGGAACGTGAGCCGGAACGCCAGCGCGGGATCGCGGAAAATCTGGCAGTTCTCGGCCCAGTCGATCACGGTGCGCGGCGACATCAACGTGGAAAGATCACCGGTCGCGAAGCCTTTGCGCGTCATCGCCGCCATGCTGATCATCGAATCGACGAGTTGCCGGCCCGCCTCGTCGGACATCTCCGGCACGCGGGCGAGCACGATGCCGGCCTCCTCCTCGCGCGGCAGGTAGTTGAGCGTGGCGACCACGTTCCAGCGGTCCATTTGCGCGTGATTCAGCATTTGCGTGCCGTGATACAGGCCGTTGAGATTGCCGAGGCCGATCGTATTGGTGGTCGCGAAGAGGCGGAAGTGGGCGTGCGGGCGGATCACGCGGTTCTGGTCGAGCAGCGTGAAGCTGCCGTCGCGCTCGAGAATGCGCTGGATCACGAACATCACGTCGGGGCGGCCCGCATCGTATTCGTCGAAGATCAGCGCGACCGGACGCTGCAGCGCCCACGGCACGATGCCCTCCTGGAACTCCGTGACCTGGCGGCCGTCGCGCACCACGATCGCGTCCTTGCCGACGAGATCGAGCCGGCTGATATGGCCGTCGAGATTCACGCGCACGCAGGGCCAGTTCAGGCGCGCGGCGACCTGTTCGATATGCGTGGACTTGCCCGTGCCGTGCAGCCCCTGCACCATCACCCGCCGGTTGCGCGTGAAGCCGGCGAGTATGGCGAGCGTGACTTCGGGGTTGAAGCGATAGGCCTCATCCACGTCGGGCACGTGGGCGTCGCGCTCGCTGAAGGCCGGCACCATCAGGTTCGAATCGAAGCCGAAGCGCTCGCGCACCGACACCAGGCGGTCCGGGCCCTCCATCGCGCGTTCCGTGGTCATCGCGTTCTCCTTGTCGCGTTCATGACTGTTTGCAGGCTGCGGCTTCATTTGCCGTAGCGGCCCGCGCCCGTTCCGGTTGCGGCGGGCGGCCACGTCGCGAAGGACGGCGCGTACTCGCGGGCACGCTCACGGATACGCGCGCGGCGCTGCAGCCATGCGTAGGTGACGAGCAGCACGACGAGGCTCGCCACGCCGAGCCAGAGCGGCTTACGCTGCTCGGGGATGAACGCCATTGCGACGAGAATCCCCACCATGCCAGCGATCGCCACCCACGTGAGGTAGGGGAAGCACCACATCTTCACGCGCAGCTCGCCAACGGCCGCCGGATCGAGGCGCTTGCGCAGGCGCAGTTGCGACAGGGCGATCAGCAGATAGACGAAGATCGCGACCGTGCCATACGAGTTGACGAGGAACGCGAACACCGTATCCGGCGACACGTACGACATCACGACCGATACATAGCCGAACACGGTGCCAAGCAGGATCGCGCGCACCGGTACGCCGCGGCGGTTGACTTTCGCGAGCGCCGCCGGGGCGTCGCCGTGGCGGGTCAGTGCGAACAGCATGCGCGAGGCCGCATAAAGCCCCGAGTTGAGCGCCGAAAGCACGGCAGTCAGCACGATCGCGTTCATGATGTTCGCGGCGGCGGGCAAGCCCATCACCTGGAGCGCGCTCACATAGGGCGTCGACATGGCCGGCGAATTCCACGGCACGAGCGCGACCACGAGCAGCACGGAGCCGACGTAGAACACGAGGACGCGCGTGATGACCGAGTTCGTGGCCTTCGCGACGGCTTTGGCGGGCTCGCGCGCTTCGGCCGCCGCGATCGTGACGATCTCCGCGCCGAAGTAGAAGCCCGTGGCCGCGACGGCGCCGCTCAACACCGGCCCGATGCCCTTCGGCATGAGGCCGCCATGGCCGAGCAGCGTCGGCAATACGGCGGTCGTATGCAGCGACGACGGCCACAATCCAAGCACATAGAGGCCGCCGAGAAAGAGGAAAACGATGATCGCCGCGACCTTGATCGAGGAGAACCAGAATTCGAACTCGCCGTAGCTGCCGACCGAAATCAGGTTCGTTGCGCTCAGGAGCACGAGCAATACGAGGCTGATGAGCCACGCGGGCGCGTCGGGTAGCCAGAACTGGACGAGCTTGGCGCCTGCCACCGCCTCGACAGCGACCACGATGACCCAGAAGTACCAGTACATCCAGCCGGTGAGGAAGCCGGCCAGCTTGCCCGGTCCGCGCCAGGTGGCGAAGGCGAGGCGTGCATATTCGTAGAACGAACCGACTGCGGGCATGGCGCAGGCCATTTCGCCGAGCATGCGCATGACTAGCACGACGAGGCCGCCGGTGATGAGGAAGGAGAGGACGGCGGCTGGGCCTGTTTGCTGGATCACGACGCCGCTGCCGACAAAGAGGCCGGCACCTATCACGCCGCCGAGGGCGATCATTGTCATGTGGCGCTGCTTGAGGCCGCATTTCAGTTGCTGGTTGTCCTTCGGGGGTTGCATGTCACCTCCATTTTGGGTTCGGTTTTTGGGGCGCCTTTTTGGGTGGCGCTTTTTTTGTTTGATTTAGTTTTTTTAGGTTTTCCTGTGTTCGCGTCGGTACGCACGCGTTGCCTGTGCGGGGCGGCACCTACTTTCTTTGCGGCGGCAAAGAAAGTAGGCAAAGAAAGCCGCTCACACCGCCACCGCCCGCCACAGTTCACATCTCGCCGTAAATGGTGAATGGCTCCGGAGCGTCTGTCGCCTCGCACCACCCAACTGAGTGACAAGGCAGTCATTCATCCCGCTGCTCGCTGCGCGCGCTGCGGTCGGGTCTGCATGGGAAACCAGGTGGCACGAACAAGCATGCGCGAAAACGCACGCGCACCAATGGTTCAAGGTTATGCCCTTCGGCGCGCGGAGCGCCGCCGGAAGTATGAGCGCCTTGTCACTACCTTTGAAGGTGCGAGATGACAGACGCTCCGGAGCCATTCACAATTTACGTCGAGATACGAACCGTGGCAGGCGCTAGCGGTTTGAGCGGCTTTCTTTGCCTACTTTCTTTGCCGCTGCAAAGAAAGTAGGTGCCGCCCCGCACAGGGGCAACGCGTGCGTACCGACGCGAACACAGGAAAACCCAAAACCCAAACCTCAAGCCTTCTCATCCCGCCTGAAATACTGCAAATAAAGCATCCTCTGCCCAATCCGTCGGAACGGCGCAAACGGATGCCCAGGCAACGGCGTAGTAAAAATCGGCAGCGTAAGCTGTCCACCCTTACCAGCGATACGCTCGGCAAGCCTCCTCCCCGCCTGCTGAGAATAAGACACGCCATTACCCCCATAGCCAAGTGCATAAAACACCGATTGCAGGGGATCGGGCTGACACACCCGAGGCATCATGTCGTGGCTCACATCCACCCACCCCCACCACGAATAATCGATCTGCACGCCACGCAGCGCTGGAAACTTGCGCGCCATGCCCTCCTTGAGCAGATCGAGATGCCGAGGATTGGGCGCATCCTCACCGGTAATCGCGCTGCGGCTGCCAATCTGCAATCGCCCGTCGGGCAAGAACCGATAGTAAAAGCGCAACGTACGCGTATCCGTGAGCACCTGAGTCGTCCGAAAGCCGCAAGCGGCGATCTCGGCTTCGGTAAGCGGACGCGTAACCATCGAGTTAGAGAGAATCGGCATGACCTTGCTGCGCAGCGTGGGATGCAGCGTCTGCGCCGTGTACGCGCCGGTCGCGATGCCAACCGCCCGCGCCCGTACCACGCCGCCCGGCGTGCGCAAATGATGCACACCGTTGATGGTCTCCCATCCCATCACCGGGCTGCTCGTGTGAACCTTCGCGCCAGCGGCACGAGCGAGGCGCAGATAACCGAACGCCAGCTTCAGCGCGTGAATGCCGATCCCTTCGGGATCATGCAGCGCGCCGGCCGCCTCGTGATCGTCGACGAATTCTCGGCGAAACGTCTGCGCGCTCAATAGCTCAGACGGGTAGCCGAATACGTCCTTCCAGACCTTCGCCTCGGCGGCGAGCTTCGCCATGATGCGCGGCCGGTGCGCGATCAGGAAGTGGCCGCCCGGCTGTGGATCGCAATCGATCTCTGCAACGAGTTCCTTGAAATGATCGAAGCCCTGCTGAATCTCGTCGTGCATTTTCAGCGCGACATCCTTGCCCCAGCGCTCGATCCATTGCGAGCGCGACAGGCGGCCCGAGGCGTTCTGCCCCTGTCCGCCATTGCGGCTGCTGCAGCCCCAGCTCGTGCGGTTCGCCTCCAGCACCACGGCCTTGATGCCATGCTCGCGTGCGAGGCAGAGCGCCGTGGCGAGCCCCGTGTAGCCCCCACCGATGATCGCGACATCCACGTCGAGATCCCTCGTGACGGGCCCGTCGTCGGGCGGCGGGCTGCCCGCCGTCGCGACCCAGTAGGTCGGCGCGTAATCCTTGCCGACGCCCGGGCCCGGCGAGACGAGCGGATCGTACCTGGGGTCGTACTTCGTGGAGTCGGAATCGCTCGCGGCAAAGCCAGCGGCGGTGGGATCGACTGTGCTGTATCCCATGATCAATGCTCCACAGGCTTCGTGAAGACGCTTGCACGCTCCGCTACGAAAGCGGTTTCTGCCGACTGCCTGTTCGTCATGCCTGTCTCCTTGCAAAGCTGTCGTCGTTCTTTGGCGCTCTGTTGTGAAAAATTCTAGGCAGACCAGACTGGCGCAGGTAGAGCCAGTGGACCGGTATCGCCTGGTACAGCGGCTTGTTACAGCGCGCGAATCATTTGCATGACATATCGGGGTAATCCGCTACGTAGCCGCGCGAACTTTGCGCTCATACTGAAATGTGCCGGGAAACTCGAACAATTCGTTTCATTTCCACGCCCTTCAGGAGGAGACCGATGCGCGACACAGCGCGAGAGACGACGCAAGCCCCACCGCAAATCAGGGCGCAAGACCATACCCCCGCGCTGCGCGAAGAGTCGTCGGCCGACGACGCCCGCGTGCTGCGCGCGCTCGTGGTGCTGGAGCAACTGGCGTCCGCGGGCCAGCCGTACACGCTTTCGCAGTTGTCCGCGCGGCTGCACATTCCCAAGGCGACGCTGCTGCGACTCATCGATTCGCTGGAAGCGCGCGGCTACGTGATCCACATGCCCGACTCGCGCGGGCACGACCGCAGCATCGCGCTGGGCCCGCGCGCGGCGCAGCTCGCGCTCGCCACGCTCGCCAACAACACTTTCACGCGCTCGTGCCGCGTGCTGCTGCGCACACTCGTAGAGTCGCTCGGCGAAACCTGCAATCTCACCGCGCTAGACGGCGACCGCGTGCTCTATATCGAGCGCGTCGAGACGACGGAGCCATTGCGCATGGAGATGCGTCCGGGCATGCATGTTCCGCTGCACTGCACCGCGAGCGGCAAACTATTCCTCTCGCAGATGAGCGTGCTCGAGCGCAACGCGCTGCTCGAACGCCTCGTGCTGACGAAGATGACGCACCGCACCCTGACCGCCCCCAAGGCGCTCGCGGCCGAGCTCGAACAGCTCGCGGTGCGCGGCATCGGCATCGACAACGAAGAGTTCGTGCGCGGCATGGTGGCGATTGCGGTGCCGGTGCGCGACCCCGCCAGCAAACACGTCCTCGCCGCGCTCGCCGTGCACGCCCCGACCGCGCGCGCGACCCTCGAGGAACTGCTGGAGTCGGTGGGCCGCATGAAGCAGACGGCGAGCCGACTCGCGCCGCTGCTCCAGGGGCTCTCGCTCGCCTGAGCGGACCCCGGCGCGTCGCCGCTTCGGCGGCAAAAGGTCCGCGCTGCGCCGTGGCTTTCTGATTCCGTTTCGGCAGTTTCCGTTTCACTTTCGGCCCGCGCGCACGATCGATGCTTGCGGTCGGCATCCCCTTCCCCGACATTGATCCGAAAACGCGGCACGCCATGCCGCTCCAGGATTTCGAGGAGATGGGATTCATGGACCATGAGGTCGACTACCTGATCGTCGGCGCCGGATCGGCCGGTTGCGTGCTTGCCCACCGGCTCAGTGCCGACGCGCGCAACGCCGTGCTGCTGCTCGAAGCGGGTGGCGAAGACAACAATCCGTGGATCCACATCCCAGTCGGGTACTTCAAGACCATGCACGACCCCGCGCTCGACTGGTGCTACCGCACCGAGCCGGACGAAGGCGTGGCCGGCCGGCAGATCGACTGGCCGCGCGGCAAGGTGCTCGGCGGATCGAGTTCGCTCAACGGTCTGCTCTACGTGCGCGGGCAGCGCGAGGATTACGATCGCTGGGCGGCGCTCGGCAATCGCGGCTGGAGTTATGCCGACGTTCTCCCGTATTTCAGGAAGTCCGAGGATCAGGAGCGTGGCGCGAACGCCTGGCACGGCGTCGGCGGACCGCTGAAGGTCTCCGACCTGCGCTTGCGCCGGCCCATTGCCGATCATTTCATCGCCGCGGCGCAGGAGATCGGCATCCCGCTCAATGAGGACTACAACGGCGCGGTCCAGGAAGGGGTCGGCTACTTTCAGCAGACCGCCTATAACGGCTTTCGCTGGAGCACTGCGAAGGGTTTTCTCAAACCCGCGCGCAAACGCAGCAATCTGATCGTGGAAACGCGGGCGCAGGCGAGCCGGATCCTGTTCGAAGGGCGCCGCGCGGTCGGCGTGGAGTATCTGCAGGACGGCGTGAAGAAGACCGCGCGGGCGCGCGTCGAGGTGATTCTCGCTTCGGGCGCGATCGGCTCCCCGCAAATTCTTCAGCACTCCGGAGTGGGTCCGGCGCATGTGTTGCGCAACGCGGGCGTTGCCGTACTGCATGACTTGCCGGGCGTCGGCCAGAACCTGCAGGACCATCTTCAGGTGCGGCTCGTGTTCCGCACGCGCGAACGCACGCTCAACGACGAAGTCAACCATCCGTTGCGCAAGGCGTGGATCGGCCTGCAATACGCGCTCTGGCGCACCGGGCCGCTCACGCTGGCGGCCAGCCAGGTGGCGATCTTCACGCGCTCGAACCCCGCGGTCGAGCGCCCCGACATCCAGTTCCACATGCAGCCGCTGAGCGCCGACAAGCCCGGCCAGGGCGCGCATCCCTTCTCGGCATTCACCGCGTCCGTCTGCCAGTTGCGGCCCCATAGCCGCGGCAGCGTGGAAATCCGCTCCGCCGACCCGCTCCAGTACCCGGCCATTCGCGCCAATTATCTGTCCGATCCGCGCGACCATCCCGTCGTGATCGGCGGCATTCGGGTGGCGCGCCGCATTGCCGCCGCGCCGTCGCTCGCGCCGCACATCGTGTCCGAGTTCGTGCCCGGCGAGCGGTATCAGAGCGATGCCGAATTGCTGGATGCGGCGCGCCAGTTCAGCCAGTCCATCTATCACCCCGCGGGCACCTGCAGGATGGGCCGCGACGCGACTGCGGTCGTCGACGATCGCCTGCGCGTGCATGGCCTCGCCGCGCTGCGCGTCGTCGATGCGTCGATCATGCCCGAGCTCGTCTCGGGCAACACCAACGCCCCCGTGATCATGATCGCGGAGAAAGCCGCCGACATGATTCTCGAGGACCACCCGGGCCTCACCGAGCCGCACCGGGAGCATGCCGAGGCCCACCCCTGAAGTCACCACACTCAGGGGTTCAAGCAAGTAGTCCATGCAGCACTGCAACGACACGCAGCAAACAAAGGATACCTGACGAAAGTACCTGCTTTTCAAGGAACCGCACCGCACCAGGTGCGCCCAAAAAGGAGACAGCCATGAACGCATTGCCCCGCACCGATGCCAGGCAGATGAGGCGCGTGGTCGTCGCGAGCCTGATCGGCGCGACCATCGAGTGGTACGACTTCTTCCTCTACGGCGTCGTCGCCGGCATCGTCTTCAACAAGCTTTATTTCCCGAGCGGCGATCCGCTCATCTCGACGATGCTCGCCTACGGCACCTTCGCAGTGGGCTTCCTGAGCCGTCCGCTCGGCGGCATCGTGTTCGGTCACTTCGGCGACCGGCTCGGCCGCAAGAGCATGCTGATCATGACGCTCTCGATCATGGGCGTCGCCACCGTGTTGATCGGCACTGTGCCGACCTATGCGCAGATTGGCCTGTGGGCGCCCGCGCTGCTGCTCGTCCTGCGCGTCGCGCAGGGTCTGGGCCTCGGCGGCGAATGGGGCGGCGCCGTGCTGATGTCGTTCGAATACGCGCCCGAAGGCAAACGTGGCCTCTATGCGAGCATCCCGCAAATCGGCCTCGCGATCGGGCTCTGCCTCGCGTCGGGCGTGGTCGCCCTGCTCTCCTCCGTGCTCAGCAATGCGCAGTTTCTCGCCTGGGGCTGGCGCGTGGCGTTCTTCCTTTCCTTCGCGCTCGTCGCGATCGGCATGTATATCCGCCTGCGCGTGCTGGAAACACCCGAGTTCGAGCGCGTGAAGCAACAGGGCGCCGAAGTCCGCGTGCCGATCGCCGAGGTGCTGTCCCGCTATCCCGGCAACGTGCTCGCCGGCATGGGCGCACGCTTCATCGACGGCGTGTTCTTCAATGTCTTCGCCGTCTTCACGATCGCCTATCTCACGCAGACGCTCAAGCTCTCGCGCACCGACGCCCTGCTCGCCGTCATGGCCGCCGCTTTCACGATGATCTTCACGATTCCTTTTTTCGGCCGCCTTTCGGACCGCATCGGCAGGACGCGCATCTACTTCTGGGGCTCGCTCTTCACGGGCTTGTCGTCGTTCTTCGGCTTCTGGCTCATGAAGCACAGCGGCGGCTCGCCGGTGTTCGTGTGGATCGCCGTGATCATTCCGCTGGGCGTCATTTACGCTTCGGTCTACGGGCCCGAGGCGGCGCTCTTCGCTGAACTGTTCGACGCCAACGTGCGCTACTCCGGCATTTCGTTCGTCTATCAGTTCTCCGGCATCTTCGCGAGCGGCATCAGCCCGATCATCGCGACGTGGCTTTTGCAGCGCAACGGCGGCGATCCGTGGCTCATCTGCCTCTACACGATGTTCGCGGGTCTCGTGAGCGCGCTTTCGGCCGCCTGGGTGGGCCGCCGCCATCACACGCGGCATCTTGCCATCAGCGGTGTGCGGTGAACGGTTCGCCGCGCTGCACGCGCGGCCTTGAATGCGGCGCTACGCGGCGGTATGCACGCAACACGCAAGCAGTCCGTCGCGCAGCATCGTTTCGGTTTCGGGATCGATGAAGCCGATGAAGACGATGACGCTCTCCGCGCTCGCCGCCGCATGCTCGCCCTGTGCGGGCGGCGTCATGCGCAGCCGGCGAGCAGCGACCTGGCACACGCGAGTGCTGATGCCGCCATCCGCATCGGCCACGCGCACGAAACCTTTAGCGCGCAGGATCGTGCGCGGCAGCGCCTTGAGCCACGCTCGCAGGCGCGCCTTGTCCAGCACGTCGGGCGCAGCAAGCGTCATGCTCGCGAAGGCGGGAAACACGCCAGCGTTCGACCCGAGCGGCTGGTGCTGCCAGCGCCTGACATCGGCGAGCGCGCGCGTTTGCGGCACGCTCGCGTCGAACAGCAGCGCGGGCGGGACGCGCCCGTGATCGGCGGCCACGACGATGTCGGTGGGCGCAAGCGCGCGCACGTCCGCGACGGCGCGCTCGCGCGCACCGGCCTCGATCAGATCGAGCTTGGTGACGATCACCGCGCTCGCGCTGTCGATCTGCTGCTGCGCCATCGCGCCGACCAGCGGATCGGCGAGCGTGTGCACGAACTCGAGCGCATCCGCAATCACGAGCACCGCCGTGAGACGAAACGCGCCGTTGAGCAAGCCCACCTGGGCGATCTTCGCCGGGTCGGACACGCCGCTCGCTTCGATCAGCAGCAGGTCTGGCCGCTCTTCGCGCGCGGCGAGGCGAGCAAGCGCATCGACGAGCGCGCCGCCGATCGTGCAGCAGATGCAGCCGTTGTCGAGTTCGATCACGTCGTCGCTGCGCGCGCGCACGAGCCGGGCGTCGATATTCACGGCGCCGAAGTCGTTGACGAGCACCGCAATGCGCTTGCCGTGCGGCGCCTCCAGCAACTGGTTGACCACCGTGGTCTTGCCGGCGCCGAGGTAGCCGCCGATCACCGCGAGGTCGATCGGCGCGCGCACGGTCGCGGGCGTGGCGGCGGGATTCATCGCGGGGCGCGCATGACGCGTCCGCCGAGCACCGTGCCCCACACCGGCACGTCCTTCAGCCGCTCGGGCGCACAGGTGCTCGGGTCTTCGTCGAGCACCGCGAAATCGGCGAACTTGCCCACTTCGATGCTGCCGATCAGGTGATCGAGGCGCAGCGTGTACGCGGCGCCGAGCGTGATCGCATGGAGCGCCTCGTCGACGGTGAGCCGCTCCGCCTCGCCCAGCACGCGCCCGCTGGCCGTTTCGCGCCGAACCGCGCACCACGCGGTAAACAGCGGGCTCAGCGCGGTGATGGGCGCGTCCGAATGCAACGCGTAGGGAATGCCGACGCGCTGCGCCGAACCGGCCGGGTCCATGCGGTTCGCGCGGTCCGGGCCCATGGTCTGGCCGTAGTGTGCATCGCCCCAGTAGTAGATGTGGTTCGCGAAGAAGTTCACGCACAGGCCCAGCGCACGGATGCGCCGCAATTGCGCCGCGTCCGCCATCTGGCAGTGCTGCAGCGTGTGCCGGTGGTCGGGCCGCGGATGGCGCGCGAGCAGCGTCGCAATCGCGTCGAGCACGACCTCGGTCGCTTCGTCGCCGTTGGTGTGGATATGCAGCTGCAGCCCCGCGCAGTGGTACGGCTCGAACACTTCGACCAGCTGCCCGGGCGGAATCAGCCACAGGCCGTTGGGCTGTCCGCCCGCGTAGCCCGGCCAGCGCACGCGTGCGGTGAAGCCCTGGATCGAACCATCGACGATGAACTTCACCGGCCCGAAGCGCAGCTTGTCGGTATTGCCCGCCATCGCCTCCAGCACGCCGGCCGCGCGTTGCGCGGGATTACGCTGCGGCGCGAACGCGGGCACGATGCGCACGGGGTACTCGGGGTCGGCCGTGACGCTGTGCAAGGTCTGGTTGCCCTGGGGCGAGAGGTCGTTGACGAGATCGGTCGCGGTCGTCACGCCCGCGAGCTGCGCGACGCGGCCGAAATTCCAGACCGCGTGCGGCTTCTCGCTGGCCGCGATCGCGAGCTTGCCGCCAATCACCTGGTAGATCGGGAACATCGCCGCGAATTCCTGCAGCTCGCCCGTGGGCTGGCCCTGCGCGTCGCGCGCGATGCCGTCCACGTCGGTGTCCTCGTCGATGCCGGCGAGCGCGAGCATCGCGCTGTTCACGTTCATCAAATGCACGCTCGCATGGAGAATGGCGATCGGGCGGTTCGCCGAGACCGTGTCCAGTTCGCGTGTCGTCAGACGCGCCGCACCGAAGTAGATCGGATCGAAGCCCCACGCGAGCAAAGGGCCGTCTTCGGTCATGGCGCGTTCGGCTTCCGAGAGGCGTTCGAGCACCGCGTCGAGCGTGCGCAGCCCGTGCCACAGCTTGCCGTCCGGCCCGCGACGGTCGTAGTAGCCCACGTAGACCGCATCCCATACCGCGCCTTCCATCAGGTGGCAATGGCCTTCGACGAGCCCGGGCATCAACACCTTGTCGCGCAGCGTGTCGTCGTGCGTGCAGGCGCCGTATTGCGTCTCCCACCGCGCGGCGTCCTCGCTCGTGCCGACCGCGAGAATGCGCCCCTCGCGCACGGCCACGTGCGTCGCATGCGGCTGGCCGGGGTTGAGCGTGAGGATGCGGCGCGCCGCGAAGACCGTGACCGGCTGACCGGCAGAAGCAGACGAGGCTTGCGGATTCATTGACAGGCTCAACTCCTATGAATGATGGTGAAGCGGATCGGGCATGCCATAGCGCCGCCCGGACGGCCGCAACAGGATATGTCCCACGAAGACGACGAGCACGTTCACAGCCAGGCACACGAGCCCGAGATTGATGCCGCCGAAGCCGATATGCAGCACGTAGCACACGATCGCGAGGCCCTGGCCGCAGACGATGCCTGCCGCCACCGCGCCTGGCCGCACCTGGCGTCGGGCGAGCAGGATCAGCATGCCGGGCAGGAACTGCGTCACGCCGTAGTAGGTCAGGTTGATGAGCAAGAGCATGAGGTTCGGCGTGAGCAGCGTGGTGGCGATCGACACCAGCAGATAGGCCACGATCACGAATTTCGCGGTGCGCTTCTGGCGCGTCTCGGGCAGGTTCGGAATGAGATTGCGCGTGACGATCGGCCCGATCGCGAGACAGATGCCCGCGAGCACGAGCAGCCCCGAGAGCGCGGCGCCCGCCGCGACGAGGCCGAGCAGCCAGTCGGGCAGCAGGTGGACGGCGGCCGCGAAGAACGCGTCGTTGGGCGAGGCGAGCTTGAGGTTCGCGCTGAGCGCATAGTACGAGGCCACCACGAGGAACGGGTACATCAACATGTAGAGCGGCATCGCGATCTGGGTCCGGCGGATCGTGTTGGGCCCGCGCGCCGTGAAGAAGCCCTGCGCCGCGAACGGCATCATGTAGAAGCCGAGCGACTGGAACAGCATCGTGCTCATGGAAAAGCGCAGCTGCGGCGGCGTCATGGCGTTGCTCACCTGGTGGCTCGCGGCATGGAACACCTCGTGCGTGCCGCCGGCCATCCACGCGGCGGCCACGCCGGTCACGACGATCGCGAGCAGCATCAGGATGTCCTTGAGCACCGCGATCCAGGCGGAGGCGCGCACGCCGGAAATGGCGATATAGGTGAACGCGAGCGCGGCGCACACGACGATCAGCCAGACCGGCTGCACGTGCCACCCGAGTCCCTTGAGGGCGGACACGAGGCCCGTGAACTGAAGTTCGCCCCAGGGGATCAGGAACAGGATGGACGAGCCCGCCACGATCAACTCGAGCGCGCGGCTGCGATAGTGGCCCTTGAAGAGGTCCGCCTGGGTAATGGCGTTGTGCCGCTTGCCGGCCTCCCAGATGCGCGGCCCGATGAAATAACCAATCGGGTAAGCCAGCAGGATGTAGCCGAGAAACCAGATGCCGTAGGTCGGCCCTTTCGCATAGATGCCGCCCGGAAAGCCGACCATCGTGCCGATGCTGTAGATCTCGCCGGCCGTGAGGAAGAACACGAGCGCGACGCCGAACTGGCGCGACGCGACGAAGAAGTCGTGCACGCTCTGCTTGCCGTGGCCGCGCCGGGAGCGGATGGCGAGATACAGCGAAAAGGCGATCAGGAGCGAGAAGACGAATGTGGACATGCGCGGCTCTCCAGGGTGGAGACGGTGGGATGGGCGGCGGTGGCGCGCGAATGCGGTCTGCGCCGCGGGCGCCCGCTAGTGCTCGTTCGCGTAGCGGTGCCGGTCGAAGCAGCGCCAGCAGATGAAGAGACACCCGGAGGTCAGCAGGAACCAGGCGAAGATCCACGCGTAGATGAAGGGCACGCCGAAGACGTAGCGGTCCTGCTGCGCCGCCACCCAGGGCAGCGCGCCGATGACGCCCAGAAAAGGGAGGCCGATTCCGATCAGATACCTGAGCATCCTTGTCTCCTTTTGGGGGCCTGGGCGCCCTGCTCCCGTCGCGAGCCAGGCCGTCTTGTTGTACCGAGTATCGGCTGACAAAAACGCGCGCGGCTAGTGCCAGACGCGCCTTATCGTTGAGTCCAGGCCGCGTCCGGGCCGGCGCCGCCTCGTGCCGGTGCTGCCCAGGCGCCGCGCCGATAGCTGAGATAATGAAAGCGCCCCAGCCTCAAACCCCACCCCAAGGAGCCACTGTGAGCCAATCCGCATCCTCGTCCGCCCCCAATCCGGTACGCCGTGTCGCGTTTCTGGGCCTCGGCGTGATGGGCCATCCCATGGCCGGCCATCTCGCCAAGGCCGGGCTCGACGTCACGGTCTACAACCGCACCGCCGCAAAGGCTGCGCAATGGGTCGCCGAATACGGCGGCCGCGCGGCCGCCACGCCGCGCGAAGCGGCCCAGGGCGCCGATCTGGTGCTCGCCTGCGTCGGCAACGACGACGACCTGCGCAGCATCACGCTCGGCGCGGACGGCGCCTTCGCCGGCATGGCGCGCGACGCCGTGTTTGCCGACCACACGACCGCCTCCGCCAACGTGGCGCGCGAGCTTTCGGCGCAAGCCGCCGAGCATGGCCTGCATTTCATCGACGCGCCCGTGTCGGGCGGCCAGGCGGGCGCCCAGAACGGCAAGCTCACGATCATGTGCGGCGGTGAAGCCGCGGCCTTCGAGCGCGCGAAGCCCACGCTCGCCCGCTACGGAGCGGCCGTGACGCTGGTGGGCGCGGCGGGCGCCGGCCAGCTCGCCAAGATGGTCAATCAGATCTGCATCGCCGGCCTCGTGCAGGGGCTGTCCGAGGCGATCAACTTCGGCGAGCGCGCCGGGCTCGACATGGCGCTCGTGCTCGACGTGATCGGCAAGGGCGCCGCCGCGAGCTGGCAGATGGACAACCGCGGCAAGACCATGATGGCCAACAAGTTCGACTTCGGCTTCGCCGTGGACTGGATGCGCAAGGACCTCGGCTTCTGCCTCGACGAAGCGAAGCGCAACGGCGCGGCGCTGCCGGTCACGGCGCTCGTCGACCAGTTCTACGGCGACGTGCAGCGCCTCGGCGGCAGCCGCTTCGACACGTCGAGCCTCATCTGGCGCCTGCGCAAGCTCGACGGCGGCGCATAAGGCGTACCTGGGCGGCGGCCCTCGCAAGGCGCCGGAAGCCCGCGGATGCCTTCAGGGCCGCCGCATGCAGTGCCTCACGCTTCGCACCCTGCGAGGCTCAGCGCCACCAGCGTAGCGGGCGCCGCAGCGTGTGCCGCTCGAGCCGCACCGTCGGCATGCTGTCGAGGAACGCGAAGGCCCCTGCCTCTTCCGGGCCCATGCGCCGCTCGCGTTCCTCGTCGGCCTCGACCGTGCGTGAGGTATCGATGAAGAGCGCCGCGACGATGCCCAGCGCCAGCAAGCCGGCCGAGATCAGGAACGGCACGTTGTAGCTGCCGGTGTGCTGGATCAGGTAGCCGAACACGACCGGCGACACCATCCCCGCAATGCCGAAGCCCGTGTTCATCATGCCGCCCGCCGTGCCCGCGTACTTGCCGGCGATATCGAGCGGCAACGTCCACAGCACCGGATTCGTGATCTCGAGGAAGAAGAACGAAGCGGAGAGGAACAGCACCGCGACCATCGGGTTCGCGACGGACACCATGGGCAGCAGGAAAATGAGCGAGCCGCCCATGCCGGTCACGAGCACCGAGCAGCGCGCGAAGCGCAGCCGGCCCGTCCATTTGTAGATCCGGTCGGAGACCACGCCGCCGAGCGTGTCGCCCACCACGCCGGCGAGCAGCGGCAGCGCCGTGAAGAGCGCGAGCTGCTTGAGGTCGAAGCCGCGCGACTCCTTCAGATACGACGGTAGCCACGTGAGATAGACCCACAACAGCCAGCCATAGCAGAAGTCGACGAACGTGACGAGCCACATGCGCCGCACGAGCTTGCGCCATGGTGTCGCCGCGTGCTTCGCGCGGTCGCAGTCGCCCTTGCAATAGCCGATCTCGGCGGTCTCTTCGGGCGTGACGCGCCGGTTCTGTTCCGGCGAGTTCGTGAACACGAAGAGATAGAGCACCGTCCACATGAGGCTCGCAATGCCGAGCAGGATGAACGCGTCGCGCCAGCCGCCCGCCACGACCACCGCGAGCACGAGCGGCGGCGTGATCGCGCCGCCCAGGCGCGCGAAGCTGTGCGTGATGCCCTGCGCGAATCCGCGTTCGCCCACCGGCATCCAGTACGTGAACGCGCGTGTGGCCGTCGGAAACGCCCCGCCCTCGCCCACGCCGAGCGCGAAGCGCAGCCCGACCAACATCGCGACACTGCCGGCAAAGCCCGTGGCGAGCGTCGCCGCGCCCCAGATCAGCGAGAGCACGGTGAGCACGAGCTTCGGACCGAACTTGTCCGAAAGCCAGCCGCCGATGATCTGCATGACGGCATAGGGATAGGCGAATGCGGAAAATACCAGGCCGAGCTGTACCGCGCTCAGGCCCATTTCGTGGCGGATCAGCGGTCCCGCGACCGCGATGTTGACGCGGTCGATGTACGAGATGAAATACATCAGGCACATGACCGCGAGAATGATATGGCGCGTCTTGACGCGCTGCGCGTGCTGCTTCATGTCGTCGTCTCCTGAGTCTCTCTTTTGTGTCGCTTGTATCGGCGGGTCGGATGCGTGCAGCGGTGTCTCAGCCCGAGGGCGTCACGAGCTTCAGCCGCTGGACCTTGCCCGAGGGGCCGCGCGGCAACTCGGTCACGAAGCGGAACTCTTTCGGCGTTTTGTAGCGGCCCAGTTCGCGCAGGCAGTGCTCGCGCAGCGCGTTCGGGTCGGGCGCGCCCTGCCAGTGCGCCTCGCGCGCCACCACGAACGCGACGATCTCCTGCCCATAGGCGGGATCGGGCACGCCGACGGCCGCCGCGTCGAGCACGCCCGGATGGCGCAGCAGCGCCTCGTCGATCTCGCGCGGCGCGATGTTCTCGCCGCCCTTGATGATCAGTTCCTTCGAGCGGCCGTTGATATAGAAGTAGCCCTCGTCGTCGCGATAGCCGAGGTCGCCAGTGCGCAGCCAGCCGTCGGTGGTAAACGCCTTCGCCGTGTCCTCGCCGCGCTTGTAGTAGCCGTGCATGACCTGGGCCCCGCGCAGCACGATTTCGCCGCACTCGTTTGGTCCGCATTCATGGCCGTCACGATCGATCACGCGCGCTTCGCCGCCCGATGGCAGGCCGATGCTGCCGATGCGGCGCTGCGATGCATCGTACGGATTGCTAAAGACGGGCGCGGCGGTCTCGGTCATCCCCATCGTTTCGATGACGCCGATGCCGAAGCGCGCCTCGAACGCGCGATGATGGTCCGCGGGCAGCGCAGCCGACGCGCTGCGGCAGAACTTGAGCGCCGAGAGGTCGAGCCCGCGCGGTTCGTCGCCGTTGAGAAGATAGGCGACGATGGTCGGCACCACGTTGATCCACGTGCAGCCGTAGCTGGCGGCGTCGCGCCAGAACGTGCGCCCGGAAAAACGCGGCGTCAGCACCACCGAGCCCGCGTGCCAGAGCGGCGCAAGCAAGGTCACGACGAGGCCGTTGATGTGATAGAGCGGCAGCGATGCCAGGACGCGGTCATCGTCGGCGAGCCGGTGCTCGAGGCTGATGTTGCGCGCGTTCGCATGAAGGCTGGCGTGGCTGAGCAGCACGCCCTTCGGCGCACCGGTCGTGCCCGAGGTGTACATCAGCAGGGCGATGTCGGCAGCAGCGGGCCCGGACTGAGTTCCCACGGGCGGTGAGTCCAGCACCGGGAGGCCCGCGAGGCTCGCCGCCGCCGGCACAGCGCTCGCCCCATGGGCGGCCACAGTTTCGAGTGCGGGCAGCACCGGCAAGGCAACGGCATCGGGCTCCGTGCGCACGAGCGCGATGTGGCGCGACATGCCCTGCTCGCGCAGCGCGGCGAGCGCCGCCGCGAGCGCGCCGCTGGTCTGTGCGCTCGCGAAGATCATCCGCGTATCCGAATGCTCGACGATATAGGCAAGCTGCGACGCCTGGCAAAGCAGGTTGAGCGGATGCGCGATCAGTCCGCTGTACATCGCGCCGAGCAGCAGCGTGGCAGTCTGGATGCCGTTGCCCATCAGCACGGAAACGACGTCGCCCGGCTTGAGGCCGGCGTCGCGGAAGCGGCTCTCGAGCGCGCGGCAACGCTCGAGCAGCGCGCCGAAGGTCAGCGTCGCGCCCGTCGCCGTGGCGCTGCCGGCGACTGCGCCGGCATCTTCGCTGGCGCCTTCGTCGGGCGCGGCCAGCAGGAAGGGCTTGTCCGGATACTGTGCGGCGCGGGCTTCGATCAGCGCGCGGATCGTGGCGGGCGCGCTCATTGGCCGAACCTCCGGAAATAGTCGCCGAGCAAGGTGTCGAGCTCGGGAACGTGCTCCGCGATCGGGTACGCCACGCGCGTGATGTTCAGGTACTGGCGAAAGCCGAGATTGTCCGAGAAGTTGTTGCGCCCCCAGGTCCCGCAGCCCATCGAGAGCGAGAACGGCAGGCCGTTGTCGAAGTTGCCGCCCGTCGCGAAGCAATGCGCCTGGTTGACGATCACGCGCGCCACCGGCAGCGTGGAACCCAGCGTCACGGCTTGATCCGGGTCGTCCGTATGCAGGCCAACCGAGTGACCCGCGCCCATGTACGCGTAGAGACTGCGCACGATATCCGCCGCCGCGCTGAAGTCGCGCGCGCGATAGACCGTGAGCACCGGCGCGAGCTTTTCGCCCGAAAACGGATGCGCCGCGCCGAAGCCGCTCTCCTCGACCATCAGGAACGCGCTCGTACGCGCCGCCACCTCCGCCAGTTCGTCGAGGCCGGCGGCGTGCGCGATCTGCGCCGCGGATTTTGCGGTGCAACGCGAGGAGAGCTTGCCGTCGGTCCACATCACCGCTTGCAGTTGCGCCTTTTGCTGCGCGTCGAGCAGCACGCCGCCACAGGCGCCGAGTTCGTGCAGCATCGCGTCGTAGACCGCCTCGTCGATCACGGTGCTGTTCTCCGACGAGCAACTCGTCGCGTTGTCGAAGGTCTTCGACGCGGCGATCTTGTGCGCCGCATCGCGAAGGTTCGCCGTGCGCGTGACGATCGACGCCACGTTGCCGGCCCCCACGCCGAAGGCCGGCGTGCCGCTGGCGTAGGCCATGCGCACATTGGCCTGCGAGCCCGTCGCGACCACGAGGTCGGCTTCGCGCATCAACGCGGCGGTGGCAGCCTTGTCCACCGGCGCGGGCAGCATCTGCACGAGCGCCGGGTCCAGCCCCGCCTTGGCGAACTGCGCGTGGATGAAGCCGATGAGCGCCTCGCACGCGCCATAACCCTTCGGCGAAGGCGCGACGATCACCGCATTGCCGCACTTGAGCGCGTTGACGATCTTGTTGACGGGCGTCGCGGCCGGATTGGTGGAGGGCGTGATCGCCGCGACGACCCCGACCGCGCGCGCGATCTCGACGATGCCCGTGGCTTCGTCACGCGCAATCACGCCACAGGTCTTTTTCCCGTGCAGGTCGCGCAGCAGCCCGAGCGTCTTGCGATAGTTCTTGCGGAACTTGTCGTCGGCGTTGCCGAGCCCCGTGTCGCGCACCGCCAGCTCGGCCAGCTCGCGGTTTCGGCCGGGCTCCATGATCGCCCACGCAGCCGCCGCCGCGGCGGTATCCAGGGTGGCCTGCCCGGCGAACTCGAACGCTTGCTGCGCCGCACGCGCACGCGCTACGAGCGCGGCGATCTGCGGCGCGGCCGCTTCGGGTTTGTCCGCACCGGCGGCATTGGCAACGGTCTCTCTCACATTCATCGGCGCGCTCCGATCAAATAATTGGCTGTACTGCCAATCTATTCATCGGCGCGTGAATGCGAGTCCCGATTCCCGCACATTCGGTGACACACGGCTATGACGGCGCGGAATATGCGATTTTCGGGACTTTCACCAGTCCCGAAAATCGCACCGGGAGATGCACAATGACGGGAAAGCTGGCGTCGACCGCACAAGGGCAACCGACGCAGGAGACAAGCGTGTCCACATCGAACCAATCGAATGCGGCGGCAGTCCGCGCGTTCCGCGTGCTGGAAACCCTAGCCCAGGCGGGCCGTCCTTTGGCGATGATGGATCTGGTCGATGCGCTCGGTTTGCCCAAGCAGACCGTGCACCGCATCCTGGCGCAGCTCACCGACGCGTGGCTCGTCACGCGCGGCGCCAACGACAAGCTCTACGAGTGTTCGGCGCGCGTGAGAATGATGGCGGTGAACGTGCTGATGCATGCGGGGCCGGCGGCGGCGCGGCATTTGCTGCTCGAACAGCTCGTCGAAAAGATCGGCGAGACCTGCAATCTCACCATGCTCGCCGGCAACGACGTGGTCTATGTCGACCGCGTGGAGACCGAATGGCCGCTACGCATGCATCTGCAGCCGGGCTCGCACGTGCCGCTGCACTGTTCGGCGAGCGGCAAGCTGTTGCTGAGCTTTCTGCCCAAGGAGCGGCGCGACCGCATGATCGACACGCTGCCGCTGCGCGCGCATTCGGAGCAAACGATCACCGACCGAGAAGCGTTGCGCAAGGAACTGGCGGTGACACGGCGCCGCCAGCTCGCGATCAACAATCAGGAGCATTTACAGGGCTTGATCGCGATCGCCGTGCCCGTGATGCTGGACCGCAACCGTGCGTGCGCGGCGATTGCCGTCCAGGCGCCGGTCGGGCGCGTCGCGCTCGACGACCTGCTCGCCTTCGTGCCTGAACTGAGGCATGCCGCAACCGAAACCGCGAAGACGTTCCGCGAGTAAGGCTGCATTTAGCCACCGGCAACGCCTCGGGGCGAGAAGCCTCCCACTAGGAACGCTGATAGTAGAGATTCTGCGGATGCCGCGCTTCAGCAAAGAAAAACCAGCGCTCCGCCACCAGTCCCGCGTACTGGATCACGGCCGCCAGGCAAAACACCGCGAAGGATAGCCCCACGGATCGAATGCCGCCGCCGATCGCCACGAGGCAGAAGGGAGCGAGGAACGCCGCGATCAGGAACGCCCACTTGATGCGTTTGAGCGCGCCTGGCGTCTTGCCGTGAAAGAACTCGCGCAGATTGAAGGCCCCCGCCGTAAACCCGCGCGACTTCTGCTCGACGCGTGCCGCACGAATGCCGGTCGCGCTTTGCACGGTCGATTTCGGGCGCAGGCGCGCATTGCGGACGAGCGAGGCCGTGCGCGACGCGCAGCCCGCCAGCGTCAACACGCAGGCGCAGACGGCAAGCGGCACCGCCATGGCCGGTGCGAATCTTGCGGCGCACGCGGTCGCGAGCGTGAAGCCGGACGCGCAGCCGAGCAAGACGAAATTGACCAGCGTGAGTGGCGTCGCCCATTCCTGCAGAAAGCGCAGGCACGCGTAGATCATCGCGGTGCACACGAACAGCAGCAGGCTCGCGACGGCTGCCACGCCCCCGATTGCCAGGGAATACGAGGCCCCGAGCAGGTGCGCGAGACCATAGGCGAACGTGCAGGCCAGAAACGCGGGAAGACACAGGCATTCGCGCGACAGCCACGAGGTGCGCCACATCGCGATGGCCCGCCATGCCCGCTCGGGATGGCCGAGATGAAAGAACGACGCCACGAGCCCCAATGCGCCCAGCGCGCACGAAAGCGCCGCACCGACGACATAGAACATCGCCGGAACCGCTGCCACGTCGCCGAAGCCGAGCCGTTGCGCCAGCTCCACGCCGACGAGCGCGATCAGCAAGCCCTGGCCCGCACCGCTCAGTGTGGTGAGAAACACCACGGAAAATGCCGGATTCATACCGTTCTCCACTCTTCGATTCGGGGTGCGCCATGCGGGCGCGCTGGCGTGCTCATACGCGCGTGGCGACCGACGCGAGATTGAGCGCGCCGTGTTCGACCTGCGCTTCCAGCGTATCGGTCTCCCCCGTGCCCGCTGTCTTGCACGAACACGAGCCGCTGCCGCAGGACGTCACCGGTTGACGCGGCAGATAGTGATTCGACGGCCGGGTTCCCCACTCGGGCATCAGCTGATAGCCGCCCCGTTCGCGGATCGCCTTCGACACGACCGACTCCGGATCGTGAATGTCGCCAAAGAGGCGCGCCGAGGTCGGGCACGCCAGCACGCACGCGGGCTTGCGATCGCGCTCCGGCAGCGCTTCGTTGTAAATGCGGTCGGAGCACAGCGTGCACTTGGTCATTTCCTTGCGCGCTTCGTCGATTTCGCGCGCGCCGTAGGGGCAGGCCCACGCGCAGTACTTGCACCCGATGCAGCGGTCGTAGTCGACCAGCACGAGGCCGTCTTCCTTGCGCTTGTAGCTTGCTCCGGTCGGACAGACCGGCACGCACGGCGGGTCCTCGCAGTGCAGGCACGACTTGGGGAAATGAATGGTGTCGGCAAGCGGAAACTCGCCGGCTTCGAACGTCTGCACGCGGTTGAAGAACGTGCCCGACGGATCGGCGTCATACGGGCGAAAGTCGGCGAGACTGCCCGCCTCGCCTGACGTGTTCCATTCCTTGCAGCTCGTCACGCACGCGTGGCAGCCCACGCAGACGTTCAGATCGATCACGAGCGCCATCTGTGTCATAGCATGCTCTCCGTTTCACTTGCGTTGCGTGGCTTTCGCAAGACGCGCGGCAAACTCGCCGCGCCCGGCGAAATACGTCTGTACGACGCGATGGATGAGGCCGCCCGCCCCGGTGCCGTTCGTGCCGACGGCGCCGGGCAGCGCGGGCATGGGGGCGAACTGCGGCAGCGTGTGGTCGGCGTGCGCCTCCGCCGGGTAGATGCGCACGCGCACGTCGTACCACGCGGCCTGCCCCGTGACCGGATCGGAGTTCGACGTGCGCGTGTGATCGGCACGCTTGACGGGAATCTCGTCGGCGATCAGGTGGTTCAGCAGGAAGCCGCGCTGCGATTCGTTGGCGTCGGGTCCGAGATTCCACGCGCCCGCCGACTTGCCGATGGCGTTCCACGTCCAGACCGTGCCCGGCTCGACCGCTTCGCTGTAGCGCGCGAGGCACCGCACCTTGCCCCATTGCGATTCGACGTAGATCCAGCCGCCGTCCTCGATGCCCTGCGCCGCCGCCGTGCGCGGATTCATGTACAGATAGTTCTCGCCATGAATCTGCCGCAGCCAGGCGTTCTGCGAGTCCCACGAGTGGTACATCGCCATGGGACGCTGCGTGACGGCCGCGAGCGGATACTGCGCGTGATCGGTCGCGTCGTGCTCGAGCGGCGGATGCCAGAACGGCAGCGGGTCGAAGTACTGCTCGATGCGCGCGCGCAAATGCTCGGGCGGTTGCCGGCCCTTCGTCTTGCCCTGGGCGGCGAGCCGGAACTTCTGCATCACGTCCGAGTAAAGCGCGATGACGATCGGCTCGTTGAACTTGCGAAAACCCTTTTCGACGGCGAAGTCCAGGTAAGGCCCGTTGCAGTTGCGCATGTACTGCAGCGACTCGGGCAGCGTGTAGTGGTAGACGCAGTTGTGCTTCGCGTACTCCTCCCACTGCCGCGGGTTCGGTTCGCCGACCAGCGCCTTGTCGCCGTCCTTGCCGCGCCAGCCGATCAGGAAGCCCACGCCCGAGCCCGGCGCCGTCTGGTGATTGATGATGAAGTCCGGATAGTCGCGGTATTTGCGCGTGCCTTCGGGCGTCGTGAAGGCCGGCAGCTTCAGGCGGCTCGCCAGCTCGACGAGCACTTCCTGGAACGGCTTGCATTCGCCCGTCGGCGGGACGACGGGCACGCGCACGGAGTCCACCGGACCATCGAATTCGGAAATGGGCCGGTCGAGCATCGACATCGCGTCGTGGCGTTCGAGGTAGGTCGTGTCGGGCAGAATCAGATCGGCGAAGGCCGTCATCTCCGACTGGAACGCATCGCACACCACGATGAACGGAATCTTGTACTCACCGTTCTCGTGCTTGTCCGCCAGCATCTTGCGGACTTCCATCGTGTTCATCGACGAATTCCATGCCATGTTGGCCATGAAGATCAACAGCGTATCGATGGGATACGGATCGCCGCGCCACGCGTTCGTAATGACGCTATGCATCAAACCATGCACGGCGAGCGGGTACTCCCACGAAAACGCCTTGTCGATGCGCACGGGCTCGCCCTTGGCGTCGATAAACAGATCTTCGGGCGCGGCGGGCCAGCCCAGCGGACCGTTCGCGAGTGGCGTGTTCGGCTTTACATCGTCGGGGCTGTTGGGCGGCTTCGCCGAGGGCGGCACGGCACGCGGATAAGGCGACTTGTGCCGGAAACCGCCGGGCCGGTCGATGGTGCCGAGCAGCGACATCAGCACTGCGAGGCCGCGTATCGACTGAAAGCCGTTCGAATGCGCGGCGAGCCCGCGCATGGCGTGAAAGGCAATGGGCGCACCCGTCACGGTTTCGTGCGTTTCGCCCCAGGCGTCGGTCCACTGAATCGGCAACGTAACCTTTTGATCGCGCGCGACATCGGCCATTTCCTGGGCCAGCCGGCGGATCGTCGCGGCGGGAATGCCGGTGATCTGCGCCGCCCACTCCGGCGTGCAGTCGGCCACCTGCTCGCGCAGCAACTCGAACGACGGCGCGACGGGCGTGCCGTCTGCGAGCGTGTAGCGCCCTTCCAGCGCGGGACGCGCGCCAGGCGCGTGATGCGGCACTGCGCGCTGGCTCGCGGCGTCCCACCAGAGGTGATTCTGCGGAAAGAGCGGATTGCGCACTTCGACCGTCGGGTCCTGCACGAACAGGCCATACGTATCGCGGTCGGCGCGCAGGTCGAGCAGTTCACCGGCATTCGTATAGCGCTCGACGAACTCGCGGTCATACGCATTGCGTTCGATCAGCTCACGCATGAGCGCCATGAACAGCGCGCCATCCGTGCCGGGACGGATCGGCACCCACTCGTCGGCGATTGCCGCGTAGCCCGTGCGGATCGGATTGATGGCGATGAAGCGGCCGCCCGCGCGCTTGAACTTCGAAATCGCAATCTTCAGCGGATTCGAGTGATGGTCCTCCGCGGTGCCGATCATGAAGAACAGCCTGGCGCGGTCGAGGTCCGGTCCGCCGAACTCCCAGAACGAGCCGCCCATCGTATAGATCATGCCGGCCGCCATGTTCGCCGAGCAGAAGCCGCCGTGCGCCGCATAGTTTGGGGTGCCGAACTGTTTGGCGAACAAGCCTGTGAGCGCCTGCATCTGGTCGCGGCCCGTGAAGAGCGCGAATTGCCTCGGGTCGGTCGCGCGCAAGTGCGTGAGGCGCTTTTCCAGCATGTCGAACGCGGCTTCCCAGGAGATGGGCTCGAACTGGGCGTTGCCGCGCAAGGCGTCCGGTTTGCGCAGCAGCGGCTGCGTGAGGCGCGCCGGCGAATACTGCTTCATGATGCCCGACGAGCCTTTGGCGCAGATCACACCCTGATTGAGCGGATGCTCGGGGTTGCCGTCGATATAACGAACCTCGCCGTCGCGAAGATGCACGCGTATGCCACAGCGGCACGCGCACATGTAGCATGTCGTGGTCTTGACCTCGAGCTTTTCGTTCTGCGTGCGGGGCTGATGTTCCATCGCTCCTCCAGATGCGCTTGCGGTGCAGCTGCACAAACTTTGTGCGGACAATGAATATCGTATAAATGAGCGGCCAATAGAAAAACTCGCAATTTGCGATCTCATTCATCGGCGCGCCCGATAGTTGCGGGCGGCGCGAGTGGATTGACGTCTGGATTCGAAGCTGGACGGGGCTGCGGGGAACGAGGCCGCGCGGCGGCACAGCGCGTTACGCGCGCACGAGCGTGGGTTGCTTCACTTCATGACCGAACAGGAGACTGACGATTTCCCGTGTCGGCACGCTGGTAACGTTGCTCGCTCTTTCATGCTTCGCGTTTCATGACAGATGCCTTCTGTTGCGGATGAGTCGATCGTTGTCCCGGCTGGGGGGCAGCAACGATCGAGCCCGAAGTCAGGGCGAGACGGGGTCGGTACTAAACAGTGCATCGAGGAGGTTCGACGCTGGACGGTCCGCGAGCCGCGCCAACGACTCGACCATGCGGACCTGGCAGTCGGCGAGCGCAATCGCACGGACGCCCGGCGAGCCACCGAACTCCGCCCGCGCGATGACACCCACGCCAACGCCCTGCGCGATGGCGGTTTGTAATGCTTCGCGACCTTCTACGTACAGCACGGGACGCACTTGCAGGCCCTTGCGCACCAGTTCCGCTTCGAGCAGTTGCTGCGTGACGGATTGCGTTTCGCGGAAGATCATCGGTTCGAGCACGAGCGCCTCGTAGCTGAGCGCCGCCTGTGTGGCTAGCGCGCTGCCGGCAGGAACGACGGCGACGAGCGGCGCCTCGCACAGCACCCGCGTTTCCAGGCCGGCATGCACGACCCGCGCGGCAGAGATCGCGGCATCGACAACGCCAGCAAGCACGCGCTGCATGCACTCGGTCGCGTTGGCCACCGAGAGTTTCACCACGATGCCCGGATGGCGCATCCGGAACGCGCCGATCAGCCGCATCGCCAGGTCCGGTGCGTCGGCGACGAGGGAAAGCTCGCCCGACTCGAGCTCACCCGCGGCTTCGAGCAAGCGACGGGCGTCGCGCTCGCAGGCCACCATCTGGCGTGTCACCGCGTAGAGGCGCCGTCCGAGGTCCGTCGGTTCGACACCCCGCGCGGTGCGCTCGAATAGCTGTACGGCATAGTCCTGTTCGAGGCGCCGCACGTGATCGGAAATCGCCGGCTGGGTAAGCGCAAGCGCGCGGGCTGCCTTCGAAAAGCCGCCCTGCTCCGCCACCGCATGAAATGCCCGCAATTGCGAATAATGCATGTTGCCACCCTGGGAGGACGATGCCGTTGACCCGCTCGCGAGCAGCCCTTCAGTTGCCCTCAATCACTCAGTCAACTCTTCATGCGCAACGAGCGCGGATCGTATGGCGCTTGCAGATGCAGCGTCGCGGGAATCTGCTCTCCCGCCACGTCGATCGTGTAACGCCCCCGGGCGAGCCACGCGGCATCGACAGCCCCATCCGGGCGCGAAAGATAGCCCATGGCAACCGGGCAGCCGAGCGTGTGGCCGAAGGCGGCCGACGTGACCGAGCCAACCGGCCTGCCGTCGCGCAGAATGCCTTCGCCGCCCCATAGCATGCGGTCGCTTGCGCCGTCGGCGCTGAACACGGCGAGTCGACGCTGCAATGGCTGGTCGCGCAGACGCAGCAGTGCGCCGCGCCCCCGGAAGGCGATGTCCTTGTCGAGCTTGCACGCAAAGGCGAGCCCGGCTTCGAAGGGGGTGTGCTCGGGCGAGAGTTCGCGGCCCCACGCGCGGTAGCTCTTCTCGAGGCGCAACGACTCGATTGCGTAGTAGCCCGCATTCACCAGCCCGAACTCTTCACCCGCCGCGTGCAGCGTCTCGTAGACGCCCACGGCGAATTCGACGGGAACGTACAGCTCCCAGCCCAGTTCGCCGACGTAGGACACGCGCGTTGCGCGCACGGTCGCATAGCCGATATCGACTTCGCGGCTTTGACCAGACGGGAAGGCCGCGGGACTCCAGTCCGTCCTGGAGACACTCTGCAGCAGCGCCCGCGAGTGCGGCCCCATCACGGCGAGCACCGCGTACTGGCTGGTCACGTCGACGAGCACGCAATGCCGGTCGTGCCCGATCGCTTTCTCGAGGTAGTCGAAGTCGCGCGTCGCCTGCGCGGAACCTGTGACGACGAGATACTGGTCTTCCGCCAGGCGCGTGAGCGTCACGTCCGACTCGTAAGCGCCGCGATCGTTCAGGATGCCGGAATAGATCGTGGTGCCGACCGGCACGGCGACGTCATTGGCGACGATGCCCTGCAGTGCCGCTTCCGCGTCACGCCCCTTGACGAGCAGCTTGGCAAACGATGTCATGTCGAACAGCGCAACGCGCTCGCGGCAGGCGCGGTGCTCCGCGCCGCTCCACGCCAGCCAGTTCTGCTGGCCGAACGCGTACTCGATGCGCGCCTCGGCGGGCTTTGGCGCGAAGAAGTTGGCGCGCTCCCAGCCCATCTTGCTGCCGAAGCACGCGCCGTCGTCGGCAAGCAGCGCATGGAGCGGCGAGCGCCGGAACGGCCGCGCCGTGTCGAGTTCCCGATTAGGCCAGGGCATCGCATAGTGCAACCCCAGCGTTTCCTTTACGCGGTCGCGCAGCCAGGTGTCGTTGCCGTTGAAGCGCGCAAAGCGGCGGATGTCCACGGGCCACAGATCCATGGTCGGCTCGCCGGCCACGATCCACTCGGCGAGCGCCATGCCGGCGCCGCCCGCCGAGGCGATGCCCATCGAGTTGAAGCCCGCGCCCACGAAGAAGCCGTGCAGCTCGGGCGCCTCGCCGAGAATGAAGTTGTTGTCCGGCGTGAACGATTCCGGCCCGTTGTAGAACTGGCGAACCTGCGCCGTTTCAAGCGCCGGCACGCGCTGCAAGGCATTTTCCATCAGCACTTCGAACTGATCCCAGTCGTCGGGCAGCAGCTGAAACTCGAAGTTCTCCGGAATCCCGTTCATGCCCCACGGCTTCGCATTGGGCTCGAAGCCGCCCATCACGAGGCCGCCCACCTCCTCCTTGAAGTAGATGAAGCCGTCGGGATCGCGCATGACGGGCAAATCGGGATGCACGCCCGCGATGCGCTCGGTCACGATGTAATAGTGCTCCGCCGAATGCAGGGGCACCGTGACGCCAGCGAACCGGCCGACCGCCTTTGCCCACTGTCCCGCGCAGTTCACGACGAGGTCGGCCTGCAGGGTGCCTTCGTCGCCGTCCTTGTTGCGCCACGTCACCCCGGTGACGGCGCGCCCCGCGCGCGTGGCGGCCGTGTGCACAGCCGCAATTCGCGTGTTCTCGACCACGCGCGCGCCGCGCATGCGTGCGCCGCGCGCGAGCGACTGCGTCAGGTCCGTCGGATTCGCCTTGCCGTCACCCGGCAGCCAGACGGCGCCAAGCAGGTCGTCGGTGCGCATCACCGGCCACAACTCGCCCGCCTCGCGCGGCCCGATGACGTCGCAGGTCACGCCATAGGCGCGCGCCGACGCGGCCGTGCGTTTCAGCTGGGTCATCCGCTCCGGCGTGCGCGCCACCGAGAGCGATCCGCATTGCTTCCAGCCCGTGGCAAGTCCCGTTTCGGCCTCGAGTTCGGCATAAAGGGCCGTGGAATAGCGAATGAGCTTCGTCATGCTGTGCTGCGCGCGCAACTGGCCGACAAGACCCGCCGCGTGCCACGTCGTACCGCACGAGAGCACGCCCTGTTCGAGCAGGACGATGTCGCTCCAGCCGAGTTTCGCGAGATGGTAAGCCACGGAGCAGCCGACGATACCGCCGCCGACGATCACGACGCGCGCATGCGCAGGGACAGGGGTAGGCATAGGGTGGGCCTCGATGCGGAGTGAAATGCGTTGCGAGGACAGCTACCGCGCCAAATAATGCAACACGACGCCACAAAAAACAACTCCATTTGCCACGAGCCCTGGGCGCTTGCCGTGGGGTCTCTGCCTCGTCTGGGTGGCGTGGCACCGCGCGACCGTCATAAAACAACGGTAATTTGCCACGTCTTCGACAGGAACGAACGGTTCGGCAATTTGTGGTATTTTGTGGCTTACCCTTGTGCGTCCAGTTCACGGGCAACGCCGCGCTTTCCTTTCCTGAAAGGCAACACCATGCCAGATGACCGCGCCGCCCCACCCCTTGTTCCACCCGCGCCGCTGAACCGCCGTCTCGCCGTCGGACGCACCGACTACATTCTGCAAAGCCTCGATGCGAGCGGCTCAGTGAGTGTCGCCGACATGAGCATGACGCTCGGCGTCTCGCGCGAAACGATCCGTCGTGATCTAAAGGCGCTCGCGGAACAGGGCCGCCTGAGTCTGGTCCACGGCGGCGCGGCGAAGCGCGCGGTTGACGAACCGTCGCTTGCCACGCGCGAAGCGGCGAACGCAGCGGGCAAGGCGGCCATCGGCGCCGCGGCGGCGCAGCTCGTCGCCGACGGCATGGTCGTGCTGCTCGATTCGGGGTCCACCACGCTGGGCCTCGCTGCTGCGCTCACGAACCACAGCGACCTCACGGTCATCACCAACAGCCTGCCGATCGGCCTGCTCCTGTGCCGCGCGCCCGGCGTGAAAGTGATCGTGCTCGGTGGCGACATCGAGCCGAACGACGAAGCGGCATTCGGTATCGAGACGATGACCGCGCTCGCCCACTATCGCGTCGACCTCGTTTTTCTCGGCGTGAGCGGTATCTCGCCGGAAGGCGAATTCACCGACTACTCGCGGCTCGCCGCCGAGCAGCGGCATCTGATGATGAACGCCGGCAAAGCGGTCTACGTGCTCGCCGACCACACCAAGTTCGAGCACGGCACGCCCGTGCGGATCACGCCCGTGCCGCACATCGCAGGCGTCGTCGTCGATGCGCCGCCGCCCCCGCGTATCGCTCGTGCGTTCGAACTGCAGCAGTGGCGAGTGATCGTCGCGAGCGGCGAGCGCTGAACCGCATACACGGGCGTTAGCCCATCCATCTCCACGTCGTTCCCCTGCGCGCACGCAGTGCCGGGTCGCGCTGCGGCCTGCCGCGGCGCATCTGACGCAGTCACTGCCGACGCATCAGCGTATCCCCTGGTGTTGTGGCAAATAGTGGCATATTGACTGTTTTTGTTGCACGTCCTAAAGTGACTTCAACACGGCAGTCAGACAGTCAGAACAGACCTTCACGGAGACACCCCATGACGGCAACTTCCACGGCTTCCTCCCCTGCAGCTTCAGAAACCGGCGATCCGCTGCTCCTCACGCCCGGTCCACTCACCACCTCGCGCACCGTCAAAGCGGCAATGGTTCACGACTGGGGCTCGCGCGATGCGAACTTCATCGCAATCAACCGCTCAGTGCTCACGCGACTCGTCAGGATAGCGAACGGTTCGGATGACTGGGTAACCGTGCCCATGCAAGGCTCGGGCACGTTCGCCGTCGAGGCCATGCTCACGACCTTCGTGCCCGCCGATGGCGAAGTCCTCGTGCTGATCAATGGCGCCTATGGCAAGCGGGCGAAGCGCATTCTCGACATCGCCGGGCGCAGGACGGTGGTGCACGAAACCGCCGAAGACACGCCGCCGGACCTCGCCGCGGTCGAGGCGCTGCTGGCGAGCAACCCTTCCATCACGCACCTGTTCACCGTTCACTGCGAGACGACCTCGGGCATTCTCAACCCCATCGCGCAGATCGGCGCACTGGCGGCCAGATACGGCAAGGGCTATCTCGTTGATTCGATGAGCGCCTTCGGCGCGCTGCCCATCGACGTGCAGGCCATGCACATCGACGCGGTCGCCGCATCTTCCAACAAGTGTATCGAAGGCGTACCGGGCCTCGGCTTCGTGATCTGCCGGGTCGAAGCGCTCAAGCGCACGCAAGGAAACGCCACCACGCTAGTGCTCGACCTGCACGACCAGTGGCTCAACATGGAGAAGACGAGCCAGTATCGCTTCACGCCGCCCACGCACGTGATCGTCGCCTTCCACCAGGCGCTCGATGAGTTCGATGCCGAAGGCGGTGTAGCCGGCCGCGGGGGACGCTATCGCACCAACTGCCGGATCCTGCTCGACGGCATGCGCGCGCTCGGCTTCCGGCCGCTGCTCGCGGATGCGCTGCAGGCGCCGATCATCGTCACGTTTCACATGCCCGATGACCCGCGCTTCGTTTTTGCCCAGTTTTACGGGAGTTTGAAGGCGCGCGGCTTCGTGATCTATCCGGGCAAGCTCACGGTGGCCGACTCGTTCCGCATCGGCTGTATTGGCCGGATCGGCGAAAAGGAAATTCGCGCCGCACTCGCCGCGATCGGCGAGGTCCTCGAAGAAATGGGCATGGTCGGCCAGATCGAAAAGACAGCCTGAATGGAGACGCAATGAGCACGCTGAATGACACCGCAGTGGCCGTGAACGGCCGCGAATACCGCTTTCCCGCCGCACCCGTCGTGGTGATCTGCCTCGACGGCTCCGAGCCGGCGTATATCGAGGAGGCCATCAAGGCAGGCCGCGCGCCGCATCTGGCGAAGCTGCTGCGCACGGGCACGAGCCGCATTGCGCAGTGCGTGATCCCCAGCTTCACCAACCCGAACAATCTCTCGATCCTCACGGGCCGCCCGCCGAAAGTGCATGGTATTGCGGGCAATTATTTCTACGACCGTGCGAGCGGCGAGGAAGTGATGATGAACGACGCGCGTTTCCTGCGCGCTCCGACGATCTTCGCGGCGTTCCACGACGCCGGCGCGAAAGTGGCGGTCGTTACTGCGAAGGACAAACTGCGCACGCTGCTCGGCAAGGGGCTCGACTTCGCGAGCGGCCGCGCCATTGCGTTCTCGGCCGAAAAGGCCGATCAGGCGACGCGCGAGCAAAACGGTCTTGGCGACCTGCTCGCGTTCGTCGGCAAGCCGCTGCCCGACGTCTACTCCGCCGATCTCTCCGAGTTCGTGTTCGCCGCCGGCGTGAAGCTTCTGGAAACGTTTCGCCCCGACCTGATGTATCTCTCGACGACCGACTACGTGCAGCACAAGGCCGCGCCGGGAGCGCAGAAAGCCAACGACTTCTACGCGATGTTCGACCGCTATGTGGGCAAACTCGACGCCGCAGGCTGCGTGCTCGCGATCACGGCGGACCATGGCATGAACGACAAGCACCGCGCGAATGGCGAACCCGACGTGCTCTACCTCCAGGACCTGTTCGACGAGTGGACCGGTCAGGGCCGCACGCGCGTGATCCTGCCGATCACCGATCCCTACGTCGCGCACCACGGCGCACTCGGCTCGTTCGCCACCGTCTACCTGCCCGAGGGCACCGACGCGGCCGGCGCGGCGACACTGCTCGACAAACTGCGCAACACCGCGGGCGTGGACCTCGCGCTGACGAGCGAGGCGGCATGCGAGCGCTTCGAACTGCCACCCGACCGGATCGGCGACCTCGTCGTGGTCGGCGCGCGCGCCAAGGTGTTCGGCACCAGCGCCGCGCGCCACGACTTCTCCGGCCTCACTGAACCGTTGCGCTCGCATGGCGGGATCTCGGAGCAGGACGTGCCGCTCATCGTCAACCGCAAGACCGACTGGCCACAGGGCCGCGCGCTGCGCAACTTCGACATCTTCGATGTCGCGCTGAACCACGTCGCACAAGCCGCCGCCGCTTGACAACGAATGCCCCCGCACGCCGCCGCTCGCATTCGCGAGGGGGGCGTGCCCAACCGGATCATAGAACGAGGTATGCGATGAACGTCATGACCAAACCCGCATTCAGGCAGGAGTCCATGCGCATCGCCGGCCGGCGGGTCTCGACCGACGAAGTGATCGAAGTCTTCAACCCCTATACGAACGAAGTGGTCGGCACCGTGCCCGCGGGCCGTCCCGAACACGTGCAGGAAGCGTTCGCCAAAGCGCACGCCGCGCGCCCGCACCTCACGCGCTTCGAGCGTCAGCGCATCCTCCAGACCACCGCCGAAGCGCTGCGCGACCGCAAGGAGGACTTCGCACGCCTCATCACCGCGGAGTCGGGTCTGTGCTGGAAAGATTCGCTCTACGAAGCAAGCCGCGCCTACGATGTCTGGTCGTTCGCCGCGCAACTGACGATCAAGGACGACGGCGAAGTCTACTCGTGCGACATCAGCCCGAACGGGAAGAACCGCAAGATCTTCACGACGCGTCTGCCGCTGCTCGGCGTGATTTCCGCCATCACGCCGTTCAACCATCCGCTGAACATGGTGAGCCACAAGCTCGCGCCGGCCATCGCGACCAACAACCGGGTGGTGCTCAAGCCCACCGAACTCACGCCGCTCACCGCGCTCGCCCTCGCCGACGTGCTCTACGAAGCGGGCCTGCCGCCCGAGATGCTGAGCGTCGTCACCGGCAATCCGCGCACGATGGGCGACAGCATGATCACGGACCCGCACTGCGACCTGGTCACGTTCACCGGTTCGGTACGCGTGGGCAAGTACATCGCCCAGCACGCGGGCTACCGCCGCACCGTGCTGGAACTGGGCGGCAACGACCCGCTCATCGTCATGGAAGACGCCGACCTCGACCGCGCCGCGCTGCTCGCGGTGACGGGCGCGACCAAGAATTCCGGCCAGCGCTGCACGGCGGTCAAGCGCATTCTCGTGGTGGAAAGCGTGGCGGATGCCTTCGTCGAGCGTGTGCTCGTGCACGCGAAGAAGCTCAAGTGCGGCGATCCGCTGGACCCGAGCGTCGACGTGGGCACGGTCATCAACGAAGCGGCCGCGCAACTGTTCGAGCGCCGCGTGGCCGACGCCGAAGCGCACGGCGCACGCGTGCTCTACGGCGCCCCCCGCCAGGGCGCGCTGTTCGCCCCCACCGTCGTCGATCACGTGCCCTACGACTGCGAACTCGTGCGCGAGGAGACTTTCGGGCCGGTCATCCCGATCATTCGCGTTCCCAACCAGATCGAAGACATCATCCGCATCTCGAACTCGACCGCCTACGGTCTCTCCTCGGGCGTCTGCACGAACCGGCTCGACTACACGACGAAGTTCGTCAACGAACTGGAGGTCGGCACCGTGAACGTCTGGGAAGTGCCGGGTTACCGCACCGAGATGTCGCCGTTCGGCGGCATCAAGGACTCCGGCAACGGCTACAAGGAAGGCATGGTCGAGGCGATGAAGAGCTACACCAACGTCAGGACCTGGTCCATGCCTTGGGAATAAAGGCAGCAACCGGCAGGATTGCGACGCAAGCCGCCAGCGCGCGGCCCTACGAGGTTTTTTTCAGCATCCGAACTCAAGGAAGGTTGAATATGAAAACTCAACTGATCGCCGCGGTGACCTGTGCCTTCGCCTTCGCAGCGGGCTCCGTGCATGCACAATCCGGCGTCGTGACCATCTACAGCGCAGACGGTCTTCACGACGGCACGCCCAGCTGGTTCGGCAACCAGTTCGAAGCCTTCACGAAGGCAACCGGCATCAAGGTCCAATATATCGAGGCCGGTTCGAGCGGCGTGGTGGATCGCCTCGGCAAGGAGAAGTCGAATATACAGGCCGACGTGCTCGTGACGTTGCCGCCGTTCATGCAGAAGGCCGCGGCCGACGGCCTGCTGCAGCCCTACACCCCGGCCGGCGCCGACAAGATCGCCGCGCGCGACAAGGACGCCAAGGGGCTGTATGTCGCCATGGTCGACAACTACCCCACGTTCATCTACAACTCCGCGGTGCTCAAGAGCGCGCCCAAGGCCTACACGGACCTGCTCGCGCCGCAGTTCAAGCAGAAGGTGCAGTACTCGACGCCGGGCCAGGCCGGTGACGGCACCGCGCTGATGCTGCAGACCTTCCACGCGTTCGATGGCAAGGACGGCGGCTTCGCGTATCTGCGCAAGCTCCAGGTGAACAACCTGGGACCGTCCGCTTCCACGGGCAAGCTCACGGCGCTCGTCAACAAGGGCGAACTCTACGTCGCCAACGGCGATCTGCAGATGAACCTCTCGCAGATGCGCGACAACCCGAACATTTCGGTCTTCTTCCCCGCCGGCCCGAGCGGGCGCCGCGCCACGTTCTCGCTGCCCTACTACATCGGCCTCGTCGCCGGCGCGCCGCATACGGACAACGGCAAGAAGCTGATCGACTTCCTCCTGAGCGCCGAGGCCCAGCAGGACGTGAGCAAGTCCGCCTATGGCATGCCCGTGCGCACCGACGTGCATCCCACGGACGCCAACTTCAAGACGCTCAGCGCGATGCTGCAGGGCGTCGAAATCTGGGAGCCCGACTGGAACCAGGTCATGCATGACCTGAAGTCCGACGTGGCAACTTACAACCAGGCGATCTCGAGCAACTAATGGCCAATACCTTCACCATGGAACGCGGGCCTGCGCCGCAGGCCCCCGCGGTGCCGGCGGCGGTCGCGCACGGCGCCAGCGGAATCGGCTTCGAGAATGTCTCGGTGACGTACGGCGGCCAGACCATTCTCGACTCACTCACGCTCACCGTGAAGCCCGGCGAGATCGTCGCGCTCATCGGCCCCTCGGGCTCCGGCAAGACGACCGCGCTGCGGGCCGTCGCGGGTTTCGTGCAGCCGAGCGCAGGACGCATCGTGATCGGCGAGCGCGACGTGACGCGTCTGCCGCCGTATGCACGCAACATCGGCATGGTCGTGCAGAACTACGCGCTCTTTCCGCACATGCGTGTGGAAGACAACGTCGCCTTTGGCCTGCGTGCACGCGGCACCGATGCGGACACGATCCGCACGCGGGTGCCCGAGTGCCTCGGCCTCGTCGGCATGTCGAAATATGCGAAGCGCTATCCGCGCGAACTCTCCGGCGGCCAGCAGCAGCGCGTGGCGATCGCGCGCGCGCTCGCGATCCAGCCTCAGGTGCTGCTGCTCGACGAGCCGCTCTCCGCGCTCGACGCGCAGATCCGGCGCTCGATGCTCGACGAGCTGGCGAAGCTGCATCGCAGCCTGCCCACGCTGACCGTGCTCTATGTGACGCACGATCAGACCGAAGCGCTCACGCTCGCTAACCATATCGGCATCATGCGCGACGGCAAGCTGGTGGCCCACGGCGAAACCCAGGGGCTCTACCGGCATCCGCCGAACCGATTTGCGGCGGAGTTCCTCGGGCGTGCGAACGTGTTGCCGGCGCTGCAGCTGGAGCCCACGGCCGACGGCTTCGCACGGGTACGCTGCGGGGACTTCTCGATCGTCGGGCGCAATCATCACGGCCTGCCCGCCGCCAGCGCGTGTTACGTGTGTGTGCGGCCACACGATCTGCACTTCAGGCCGCGCACGGAAGCGTCCAATCGCGTGACGGGCGTCGTGCAGAGCGTGCAGTGGCTCGGCGAATTGCACAGCGTCGTACTCGATGTCGGTGGCGAAGCGCTGCGCCTCACGCGTGCGCCGCTCGAAAGCCCGCCGGAGCCCGGCACTGCGATGTCCGTTCATTTCGACGCCGCGGACGTCACGCTCGTACCGGAGGTCGAAGGCCATGGCTGATCTCGTCATTGCGCCGCCCGTGCCGGCCGGCCGCGCCCCGGCCAGCTGGCGCGGCCTCTGGATCGCGCCGCCGCTCGTGGTGCTGGCGGCGATCTTCTTCTACCCGTTCGGCCTCATCGCGCTGCAGGCGCTGGGCGGCGGGGCCGACTCCAGCACTCACACGCTCACGCTCGCGAACTTCGCGGCCGTGCTGCATTCGCGACAGTTCCTGAGCGGCCTCTATCACACGATCGCCATTGCGGTCAGCGCGTCGGCGGGCTGCCTCGTGCTGGGCTTCGTGTTCTCGCTCGTGATCGCGTTCGTGCCGTTTCCCGGCGCACGCTTCGTCGGTCGTCTGATCGATACCTTCATCGCACTGCCGACCTTCCTCGTCGCGCTCGCCTTCACGTTCGTGTACGGCTCGGCGGGTCTGTTGAACCAGTCGCTGATGACGTTCTTCCACCTGAACCTGCCGCCCGTCGACTTCCTGTACACACAGTGGGGCGTCGTACTCTCCGAGGTGACGGTCTATACGCCGTTCATCATGCGCCCGCTGCTCGCCTGCTTCTCGCAGATCGACAACGCGCAGATCGAAGTGGCGAGCAGTCTCGGCGCGAAGCCGCTGCGCATCATCCGGCAGATCATCCTGCCCGCCGCGCTGCCCGCGCTGCTCGCTGGCGGCAGCCTCTGCCTGCTGCTGACCGTCAACGAGTTCGGCATCGTGCTGTTCATCGGCGCGAAAGATGTGATCACCCTGCCGCTGCTCATCTACGGCAAGGCGATTCAGGAGTTCGACTACACCACGGCCTGCGTGATCGCCGTCATCAACATCGCGCTGTCGCTCGGGCTCTACGCCTGCTACCGGACAGTCGTGTCACTTTGCGGAGGTCGCCGTGCTGCTCTGGGCTAAATGGGCGAAGGTATCGACCTGGAGCGCGACGGCGCTGTTGTTCGCCGCGATCTATGGATTGCCGGTCGCGATGATCGCGCTCGCCAGCGTGAGCGGACAGTGGAACGGCATCCTGCCGAGCCACCTGACGCTCGCGCACTACGCGCGGGTGTTCCACACGGATTCGGCCGACCAGTTGCGCGTGAGCGTGCTCACCGGGGCGCTCGCCAGCGCGGCGGCACTCGTGAGCGGCACATGGGCCGCACTCGCGTTGCGCGGCATGAAGGGCATGCCGAAGCGTGTGCTCGATGTCGTCTTCTTCGTGCCGAGCGCGGTGCCGTCGGTCTCCATCGGGCTCGGGCTGCTCGTCGCGTTCAGCCAGCCGCCCGTCCTGCTCAACGGCACCGCGTCGATCGTGTTTCTCGCCCATTTCCTGCTGATTTCGGCGTTCACGTACGGCAATGTGTCCGCAGGGCTCTCGCGGCTCGCGCCGGAGTATGGCGAGGTCGCCGAAAGCCTCGGCGCGCGGCCGTTCTACCAGTTGACCCGCGTGACCCTGCCGCTCATCGCGCCGTATCTGCTGGCGTCGTTCAGCCTCAGCTTCGCGTTGTCGATGGGCGAGCTGGGCGCGACCCTGATGATCTACCCGCCCGGCTGGGTCACGCTGCCCGTCGGCATCTTCGCGTTGTCCGACCGTGGTGCGATCTTCGACGCGTCGACCCTCACGATGGTGCTGGGCGGCGGCACGCTCCTCGTGCTGCTCGCGCTCTCGCGCGTCTCGACCAAAGCGGCGGTGCGCTGATGAGCCCATCGCGCCTCGCATCGACGAACCCGCGCGGCGAGCACATGGACCGCGCGGTCGCCCAGTCGGAGAGCGACACGGACCTCACCGTCCGCCGCCGCGCGCGGCAGCGCGAAGCGCTCGACGCGCTGGCGATACTCGAGGAGGCGATCGAGGCAGGCGTGCAGGCGATGTAGGCGAAAACAACACAAAGGAGGCGCCGGATGATCCTGATCGTGCTTCATCTCGCGGGCGGTGTCGCCCTGCTCACGTGGGGCCTGCACATGGTCGAGTCCGGGCTCATGCGCGCGTTCGGGGCTGCGCTACGGCGCTTCATGGCGCGCAGCCTCGGCAACCGCTTCAACGCATTCTGTGCAGGACTCGCGATCACCGGCGCGCTGCAGAGCAGTACGGCAACCGGCATGATCGCGTCGTCCTTCGCGGCGCGCGGCCTGATGGGAGCGGTGACGGGACTCGCCGTGATGCTCGGCGCGAACGTGGGCTCGACGCTGATCGTGCAGGCGTTCTCGCTCGATCTCAGCTGGATCTCGCCCGCGTGCCTGTTGATCGGCATGGCCTTGTTCGAAAGGGGCAAGGGCTCGCGCAGCCGCGATATCGGCCGGGCATCGATCGGGCTCGGACTCATGCTGCTTGCGCTCACGCTGCTCGTCTCGACGGTGCAGCCCGCGGAAACCGCGCCCGCGCTGCGTACGGTGCTCGGCGCGCTGTCCGGCGAACCCGTGCTCAACGCCGCGCTGGCGTGCGTACTCACGTGGGCCGCGCATTCGAGCATTCCGGTCGTGTTGTTCGTGATGTCGCTCGCGAAGCTGCATACCGTGCCTCTGGACATCGCGATCGCGATGGTGCTCGGCGCGAACGTCGGGAGCGCGCTCAATCCGTACTTCGAGGCAGCGAAGGGGGACGATCTCAGCCGCCGCAGGCTGCCCGCCGGCAACCTGCTGCTGCGCGGCGGCGTATGCGTGCTGCTGCTCGCCGTCTGCTCGCCGCTCGCGCGCCTGCTCGACACGCTGCCCGGCGACGCCAGCCGCACGATCGCCGATTTCCACACCGGCCTGAACGTCGCCATCGCCGTCGTGTTCATCGGACTGCTCGATCCGGTGGCGCGTCTGCTGGAGCGCATGATGCCCTCGCCCGCTGCGGGCGACGACGCGGGTTCGCCGCGCTACCTCGACGAAAGCGCCCTGCAGTCTCCGCCGCTGGCGCTGGCGTGCGCGGCGCGCGAAGTGATCAGAATGAGCGAGATCGTCGAGGCGATGCTGCGCGAGAGCGTGCCGGTGCTGCTTGCCAATGACCGCCGCGCGGTGAGCGACATCGCGAGCCGCGACGACACCGTGGACGCGCTCCACGACGCGATCAAGCGATACGTCACCGAACTGACCCGCGAGCCGCTCAGCGAAGAGGACCGGCGCTGGGCGTCGGACATCATGACCGCCGTGATCAATCTCGAGCATATCGGCGACATCATCGACAGAAATCTGCTCGAGATCGCGCAGAAGAAGATCAAGATGCAACTGAGCTTTTCGGCCGAGGGCACCGAAGAATTGCGCATGCTGCACGACTCGGTAATCGACAGCTTTCGCCGCGCCCAGGCCCTGCTCGTGTCGGGGCGCACACAAACCGCGGCGCAGCTCATCGCCGACAAACAGGCTCTGAGGCGACTCGAACGTTTGACGCGCGAACGCCACCTCGAACGGCTGCGCGAAGGTCAGCCGGACAGCGTGGCCTCGAGTTCGCTGCATCTCGACGTGCTGCGCGATCTCGTGCGCATCCAGTCGCATATTTGCGCGCTCGCCTATCCCCTGCTGGAACGCGATAAAGCGAACGAAGCGGCGGCGCAGGTTTGAGCGTGCGCCGCTCGCCTGGCGGTTGCTATACCGGCGCAATCGCCGGTTGTGGTTGGTGATTCCGTGCCATCCACTCGCTGAAGAGCTTTACCTTTGGCTGATGCGCCACGCACTCGGGATAGACAAAGTAATAGCGCGCGCCCGTTTCGATCACCGTGTCGAACGGCATGACGAGCCGCTTCGCCACGAGGTCGTCATCGACCAGCGTGCGGTCGCCGATCGCGATGCCGAAGCCTTGCATGGCCGCGTTCGTCGCCAGATCGAGTGTTTCGAAACTCGGTCCCATGTTCGCGTCCACCTGGGTCGCGCCAACCTGATCGAGCCACCGCCTCCAGTCACGATGGTCCCGCGTCGGGTGCAGCAGCGTGAATTGCGAGAGATCGTCGAACTGGGCGAGCGGCTTGCTGTTCAGCAGTTCCGGCGCGCATACCGGCGTAATCTGCTCGTCGAACAGCGGCACCGCGTGAACATCGGCCCCGGGGGACGAACCGTAGATGATCGCGGCATCGAATGGCTCGGCCTGGAAGTCGACGTCGTGCTGCCAGGTTGCGGTGATCTGCACCAGCAAGTCGGGGTGCTCGCCCTGGAACCGCATGATTCGCGGCAACATCCAGCGCATGATGCAGGTCGGCACCTTCATGGCGAGATCGGTGCGTTGCCGCGTCAAGCGCGCCGACGTCTCCTCGATGCGCGCGAGGCCCTCCTTCACGACGGGCAGCAGCATCTCGCCTTCGGTCGTCAGGGTGAGCCCCTTCTTTCCCCTGATGAAAAGCGGAAACTTGTAGTAGTCCTCCAGCGAGAGGATCTGCCGGCTCACCGCGCCCTGCGTGAGACACAGGTGTTCTGCAGCACAGGTGAAGCTGCGGTGGCGGGCCACCACTTCGAATACCTGCAGTGCGTTGAGGGGAGGAAGGCGTCGCATGGGATTCGCGTTTCCGGTTTGACGGAAGCGGCCTAGTGAAGGATCTTTGAAAGGAAGTCCTTCGCGCGGCTGGACTTCGGCTGCGCAAAGAACGCCTCCTTGAGATCGTCTTCGACGATACCCCCCTGATCCATGAAGATCACGCGATTCGCCACCTTCTTCGCGAAGCCCATCTCGTGCGTGACGCACATCATCGTCATGCCTTCCTGAGCGAGTTCGACCATCACGTCGAGCACTTCGTTGATCATCTCCGGGTCGAGGGCCGAGGTTGGCTCGTCGAACAGCATCGCGATCGGGTCCATCGACAACGCGCGGGCGATCGCGACACGCTGCTGCTGACCGCCGGAGAGCTGGCCGGGAAACTTGTCCGCATGTGCGCGCAAGCCGACGCGATGCAGCAGCCCCAGGGCCTTTTGCGCGGCCTCGTCCTTGTGCCGGCCAAGCACCTTCACCTGTGCGAGCGTGAGGTTTTCGGTAATCGACATATGCGGGAAGAGTTCGAAGTGTTGAAAGACCATGCCCACTTTCGCGCGCAGCTTCGACAGGTTGGTCTGCCTGTCCCGAACCGACTCGCCGTTGACTCTGATCTCGCCGTTCTGAAACGGCTCGAGGCCATTGACCGTCTTGATGAGCGTCGATTTTCCCGAGCCCGACGGGCCGCACACCACGACGACTTCGCCTTTTTTCACTTCCGTCGTGCAGTCAGTGAGCACCTGGAACTGACCGTACCACTTCGATACGTTGTTAATAGTAATCATGTGGAAACCTGCTTCTGAAGAGCGTTGAAGTTCATGCGTTCAGCGGTGCCGGGCATGCTGGTGGCGGCCTTCGAGCACACGTGCATACCACGTGAGCGGAAAGCACATCGCGAAGTACAGCAGTGCGACCATTGCGTAGATCGGGAACGGACGAAACACGGCGTTCGTGATCATGGTTCCGGTCTTGGTCAGCTCGGTCAGGCCGATGATCGACGTGAGCGCCGTACTCTTCACCACCTGCACGAGAAAGCCGACCGTGGGCGGCACGGCGATCTTCCATGCCTGCGGCCAGACGACGTAACGCAGCTGCTGAGGCCATGTCATGCCGAGGCTGGCCGCGGCGCTCCACTGCCCTCGTGGCACGGCTTCCACGCACCCGCGCCAGATGTCGGCCAGGTAGGCGCTCGTGTAGAGCGTGAGCGTCACCGTTGCGGCGAGCCACGGCGACACTTCGATTCCCACGAGTGGCAGCCCGAAGAACGCGAGAAAGAGCTGCATCAGCAGTGGCGTGCCTTGAAACAGCTCGACGTACAGCACGGCGATGCGGCGCAGCCAGGCCAACGGCGACACGCGCATCGCGAGCAGCACGAGGCCCGCGATGCCGCCTCCAACGAACGCGCAAAACGAGAGCAGGACGGTCCAGCGCGCGGCCAGCAGCAGATTGCGCGCGATATCCCAGAGAGTGAACTCGACCATTACGAACGCTCCTTCGAAAGGCCGGATGCCGCCATGCGGGCGCGACCGGAAAACCACGCGCGCAGGGTTGTGCGCGAGGCGCCGGCGCCGCGCGCCGTGCGTCCGGCGAAGAGGCCCTTGCCGAGCCGGTTGATGAGCAGCCGCAACACGATCGACAGCAGAAGGTAGATCACCGTGACGATCACGTAGCTCTCGAACGAGCGGAAATTGCGCGACTGGATGAAGTTGGCTGCGTAGGTCAGGTCGGGCACGGAAATCTGCGAAACGACGGCCGAGCCGAGCATCACGATCAGCACCTGGCCCAGCAACGCCGGGAAGACGTTCGCGAGCGCCTGAGGCAGCACCACGTGGCGGAAAACCTGCCGCCCCTGCAAGCCGAGCGCCATCGCCGCCTGGCGCTGGCCGCGAGGGATCGAGTCGATGCCGGCGCGCACGATCTCGGTCGCGTAGGCCCCCAGATTCACGGTCATTGCCAGTACCGCCGCCTGCATCTCGTTGATCTGCACGCCCAGACCCGGCAGCCCAAAGAACACGAAGAACAGCTGCACGAGAAAAGGCGTATTGCGGATCAGCTCGACGTAGGAGGCCACCAGCGCGCGCACCCACCTCGGGCCCGCAACGGCAAGGCTCGCGCCGGCAATCCCGAGCAGGCCGCCCAGCACGGTCGAGACCGCCGTCAGACCGAGCGTCACTTCCACGCCGCGCGCGAGCATGCCCGCATAAAGACCGAAGTCACTAAAGTCGAATGTGTAAGTCATCGCTGCGCCGTCTGTCGTTCAGGTAAGCGGGAGCCGGAGCGCATCAAAGACTGGCCGGCAGCGGTGCACGCAGCCACTTGAGCGAGATGGCGTTCATCGAGCCGTCCTTCTTTGCAGCCGCGATGGCGTCGTCGACTTTCTGCTTCAGGCGCGGCTCGTTCTTGTTCAGGCCCACGTGATCTGGCGAGCTGAACAACGAAAACTTCTGCTCCGGATCATTGGCGGGATGACGGGCCATGATCGTCGCGCCAACGTCATTGCCAACCACGAGCAGTTGGGCCTGACCGGACAGGAAAGCGGAAATCGCGCCGTTCGGGTCGTCAAAGCGCTTGATGACCGCGGAGGGCGGCGCCACCTTGGACACACTCAGATCTTCGAGTGTGCCGCGCGCAACGGCGACCGTCTTGCCGGCCAGATCGCCCGCATTCTTCACCGGCAACGATTTCGGACCGAATACCGCGAGATAGTACGGCGCATACGGCTGCGAGAAGTCGATGACCTTCGCGCGCTCGGGCGTCTGGCCAACCGAGAGCAGCATGTCCGCCTTGTGATCCGCCAGATAGGCCATGCGGTTGTCGCCCGTCACCTGCACGAGTTCGACCTTCGCGTTCAGGGCTCGGCCGATCAGATTGGCCACGTCGATGTCGTAGCCCTGCGGCTTCATGTCGGGTCCGATCGATCCAAACGGCGGATAGTCCTCGAAAACGCCGACACGCACGACGCCCGATTTCGCAATCGTGTCGAGCGCATCCGCATGCGCGAGCGGTGCGAACGCGCCGAGGCCAGCCATGCCGGCAAGCGCGAAGGCTGCGATGGTGCGAGCCACCAGGCGCTGCATGGGGTTCGTGGTGACGTGAGTGGTGTTCATGACGATGTCTCCTTCCAGCTGCTTCTTTGGGGGTAAAAGATTTCAACGCGGCTTTTCAGTGCGCGGTGTGCGCCGGAATCAGCCTGCACGCGTGGGCCGGCATCTCGGCCAGCACCGGCCGCCCCACCTCGAGGTCAGGCGTCTCGCGGGGCGTGGTGGCGGCGGTGAGCGTGAAGCCGTCGCAATCGATCGTCGCTTCGATCTGCGCGCCCACGTCGCGAACGAACGTCACCTTGCCGGCAACGACGTTCGGGCCGGGTTCCGCCGTCATGGGCCGCACACACACGTCTTCCGGGCGAATCAGCAGGCGGATGTCGCCCGAGCGCTCCGGCGCGCGCATCGCGGCATTGACGGCGATCCGCTGGCCGCCCGGTAGCGCGATGCCGGCGTCGGCTTCGAGCGTCACGGGCAGGATGTTGCCGAGGCCGATGAAGTCCGCCACGAATTCATTCACGGGATCGCGGTAAATGTCGAGCGGCCTGCCGACCTGGGCGATGCGCCCTTTCTGCATCACGACGATCTCGTCGGCCATCGTCATCGCTTCGCGCTGGTCATGCGTGACCATGATCGTCGTGATGCCAAGCCGCTGTTGCAGCAGGCGAATCTCGACCTGCATCGCTTCACGCAGCTTCGCGTCGAGTGCCGAGAGCGGCTCGTCGAGCAGCAGCAGTTTCGGCGACGAGGCAATCGCACGCGCAATCGCCACGCGCTGGCGCTGCCCCCCGGAAAGCTGCGTAACGGGCCGGTTCGCCATGTGCGGAAGCTGGATCAGTTCGAGCAGTTCGGCCACGCGCTTCGCTTGTACGCTCTTGTCGACGCCGCGCAGACGCAGCGGATAGGCGACATTGGCGGCGACGGTCATATGAGGGAACAGCGCGAGCGACTGAAACACCATGCCGAAGTCGCGCCGGTTGGCCGGCACCTGCGTGAGGTCACGCCCCGCGAACATCACCGATCCGGACGTCGGCGTCTCCAGGCCCGCGATGATACGCAGCAGGGTTGTCTTGCCGCAGCCGGACGGCCCGAGAAAACACACCAGCTTGCCGTCCGGAACGTTGAGATCGACGTGGTCGACCGCGAACGCGTTGTGAAAGCGCTTGGTGATGGCCTGCAAAGACAGATGAGTCATGAGAGTTCCTTTGTGCCCGGGGGCCGCGTGAGAGGCGGCGATCAGAGCGCCACGCCTGCGTCGCCGACGAGCTTTTCGAGCAGCCAGATCAAGGCGAAGTCGATCAGCACGATGAAGACCGCGAACGAAAACACGGTTGGGTCGAGCGACGAAACGGTGCGGCTGTAGAGCCAGACCGGCAGCGTCATCGTGTTGATGCCGTAGAGGAAGAACGTCACCGTGAACTCGTTAAACGAAATGATGAACGCGAACAGCATGCCGGCGAGAATGCCGGGGCGCATGAGTGGCAGCACGACGTCGACGAGCGCACGCCGCGGGCTCGCGCCCATCACGCAGGCGGCTTCCTCGAACTCCGGTCCGATCGACGCAACCGATGCCGCGCAGTTCTTCACCGTGAACGGCAGCGCCAGGATCACGTGCGCAATGACGAGCCGCCCCACGCCCAACTCTACCGGCAGGACATTGAAAACGAGCAGCAGCGAAAGCCCCAGCATCACGAGCGGATAGACGAGCGGCAACGCGACCAGTTGCTCGATCACCGCCTTGCCGCGAAAGCGGTAGCGCGAGAGTGCGTAGGCAGCGGGCACCGAGACGGCGGTGGCGATGAACATCGTCGAGACAGCGACGATGAGGCTCGTCGTGAGCGCGGTGCCCATGGACAGCACGTCGCTCGCATCGGGCGACACGAAGGTGTGCCATGCGGCCCGATACCAGTGCAGGCCGAAGCTCTGTGGCGGAAATTCGAGTGTGTCCGAATTGCCGAACGACATCGTGATCATCGTCAGGATCGGCAGCGCGGCAAGAAAGAGCACGATCGTCGCGCACCATTCGGTCACGCGGCTGAGGCGGCCGGGCATCGTCAGGGGGGTACGCAAGGCATTCATGAGCGGGACTCCGGGTGACGTTGCAGGTTGCGCACCAGCCGTTGCGAGATGGCCATCACCGCAAGCGTCGCGGCCATCAGAACGACACCCGAGGCAGACGCGGCCGGCCAGTTCAGCAACGGCGCGACCTGATCGTGCACGAGCACGGCGAGCATCGGCACGCGGCGTCCGCCCAGCAGCAATGGCACCGCGAACGCGCTCGCGTTATAGGCGAACACGAGCAACGCGCCCGAGACGATGCCGGGCATCGCCAGCGGCAGCATCACGTGGCGCAGCGTCTGCCAGCGGCTTGCGCCGAGGGTGGCCGCCGCCTCTTCGTACGAGCGCGACACCGCGCGCATCGCGCTCGAGATGGGCAGCACGGCGAGCGGAAAGGCCGTTTGAATCAGTCCGAGCAGCACGCCGTTCTCGCGATACAGCCACAACACCGGACGCCCGATCAGGCCGGTGGCCATGAGCACGTGATTGACGAGGCCCGCAGGCCCCAGCATCACGAGCCACCCGTAGCCCTGCAGCAGCAGGTTGACCAGCAGCGGCAGCAGCACGCCGGCCAGCAGGAGGCGCCGTGCGGTGCGCGACTGCGTGCGCGCCATCGCGAGTGCCACGGGAATCGCCAGCACGACGGCCACGATCATGCTCTGGAAGGCCAGCCGCAAGGTCAGCCAGAGCGAGCGCAGGAAGTAGGCGTCCCCGAGGTCGACGTAATTCTGCAGTGTGAAGGCATGCCACTCGTTGCCTGGCACACCAAAGCTCATGCGCAGCACGGCGAGCGCCGCCGCGATCAGCACGGCGAGAAACGCGAGGATCGGTGCAAGCAGCAGCAACGGCGGCACACGCGGCAGCGCCGTTGCGGTGGCGGGCTGGGCCGTCGATTCGCCGGCCTGCGCCGGCGTGCCCGCGCGATGTGAAGAGAGGGCTGACATGGCGCTCACGCGGAAAAGATCTCGGTAAAGCGCTTGATCCACGCAGGCTGCAACGCGGCGAGCGCCTTGTCGTCGTGAAGCACGGCCTTCTCGGCGATCTGCTGCGGCGACGGCACGAAGGCGCGGCTTTCGGCGGGAATGACCGCGCGCGAGTTCACCGGACCGTTGAGCACGTCGGCGGCCATGCGGCCCTGCACGCCGGCATCGAGCGAATGATTGATGAAGGCGTGAATAAGGTCGATATCGCCGGGATGCGACTTCGGAATCACCGTAAACATCAGCTGGGTTGCGAAGCCCTCTTTCATGCCGTAAGTCACGGCCATCTTGTACTCGGGCTTGCGGATCTGCTCCGGAAAGAATGCCGGTGCATAGATGCCGCCGATGTCGAGCGAGCCGGTGCGGAACAGATCGGCGACCTGGTTCGGGTTTTCGCCGAGCGTCAGCACGCGGTCCTTCAACTGGGCGAGCTTCTTGAAGCCCGGATCGATATTCTGCTGCGAGCCGCCCGCCATCTTCGCGGCGATGATCGCGAGGTCGACCGCCTCCGCCCACTCGGGCGGCGGCAGGAACAGGCGTCCCGCATACTTCGGATCCCAAAGGGCTTCGTAGGTCGAGGGCGCGGTCCTCACGGTGGACGTGTTGTAGATGAGACCGTCCGACCACAGCAGGTAGCCGATGCCGAATCCGTTGGCGCCCATGCGGTATTGCGGCGCGACGTCTTTGAGGTTCGGCAGCTTGTTCAGATCCGGCTTCGTCAGCAGGCCCGCATCGGCGAGACCGGAGGCGCCGACCCCGGCAAGCGTGATCACGTCGTAGGTCGGCCGGTCGCCGGCCGCCTTGAGTTTCGCGACCATGCCGGAGGTGCCATCGGCGCGGTCGGCGATGACCTGCGCGCCGGTCTTCTGGCTGAACGTGGCAGCGATGTTGCGCAAAGCCGCTGCGCCGGTGTCGTCGGACCAGGTGAGCAGCCGCAGGGTCTTGCCCGCATAGCTCTTTTCCTGTGCCCTGGCAGTACTGATGAATGGCATGGGCAAGGCCGATGCCGCCAGAGCCGTGCCGATTGCCTGAATGGCCTGCCTTCTCCCCAGCTTGATCCCCTGCATGGTCATCTCCTGATTGAACCGTATGGGCGCTGCCCAATGCGCGCTGCCATTACCAAAAATCACGCGAACGTGCTGCGTGAATGGACTCTACGTGCGTCAAAAACCCGCAACAAACGAAATCTCTGCATGCGCGCCATGACAAAAGCTCATGCACCGCGAATGTTTTCCGGAGCCGCGCCGGCCCCGGCAGGCATGAGCACCTGCTTGATTTCCTGAAATGCGGCGAGCCCGAACGGACCCAGCTCGCGCCCGATGCTGCTGCGCTTGTAGCCGCCCCATGAGGTCTGAGGAAAGATGACCTGCGGCGCGTTGATCCAGACGACACCCGCTTCCAGTTCGGCCGCCACTCGCCTGCCCCGCCCGGCGTCACGCGTGACGACCGTGGCGACCAGGCCGAACTCGGTATCGTTGGCCGCGCCGATGGCCTCGTCCTCGGTATCGAAGCTGCGCAGACACAGCACGGGGCCGAAGATCTCCTCGCGCCACAGCGGGCTTTCGGCCGGGATATCGACGAACAGGGTCGGTTTCACGAAGTAGCCGGGACCAACTGGCGCCTCGCCTTCGATCACGAGACGCGCGCCGTCGGCCTTGCCGCGCGCGATGTAGCGCTGCACGCGTTCGTACTGCGCGCGGTTGGTGAGTGGCCCCATATGGACGCCGGGCTGGAAAGGATCGCCGACGACTGTGCGCGTTGCGCGGTCGGCAAGCCGCGCGGCGAGTGCGTCCGCTATCGGTCGCTCAACCAGTACGCGCGAAGTGGCCGAGCACATCTGGCCGCCATTGAAGAACGCGCCGCCCGCAACGAGGTCGGTGGCGAGATCGAGGTCCGCATCGGCGAACACGATGATGGAGGACTTTCCACCCAGTTCCAGACTCACGCCCTTGATCGTATCCGCAGCGGTTTTCATGACCTGCGCCCCAACCGCAGTGCTGCCGGTAAAGGAAACCTTCGCGACGAGCGGGTGTGCCGCCAACGGCGCCCCGACCTCGGTGCCCGTGCCCGTCACGACGTTGACCACGCCTCTCGGCACGCCGGCGTCGGCGATGATCGCCGCAAGCTCCAGTTCGGGAAGCGGCGTGATTTCGGATGGCTTGAGAATGACCGAGCAGCCGGCCGCAAGCGCAGGCGCGAGCTTCCACGCCGTGGTGACCATCGGGAAATTCCATGGCACGATCAGCGCAACCACGCCTGCCGGTTCGCGCCGGACGCTCGCCTGATAGTCGTCGCTGGGAATCGCGACCCCGGATTCGCCGATTGCGTCGAGTTGTTCGGCGAGGCCCGCGTAGTACTCGAACGTGGCAATCACGTCGCTCACGTCGATTCGCGCTTCCTCCAGTGGTTTGCCGTTGTTGAGCGACTGCAGCGCCGCCAGATGCTCGCGCCGGTCGCTCACGCCGCTCGCGATCGCACGCAGCAAGGTTGCACGCCGCGCGCCGGTTGTCTTCTTCCAGGTGCGGAAGGCCCGTGCGGCGGCACGCACCGCGCAATCGACATCGGCGGCATTGCCGGCCTCGACGTGGACAATCGTTTCTTCGGTCGATGGGTTGACGACCGGCAGACGCTGCCCGCCCTCGCCCGCGCACCAGAAGCCGTCGATGTAGAGCTGCGTACGCAGCTCGAACCCTTCATGCTGTTTCATGCCGGCACCCGCGCAAACCAGTCGGCCTCGTTCACTTCGATCACGGTCGGGATGTCGCGCGATACGGCCTGCTGCAACTCGGCGGCAAGCGTATCGGGCGTATCCACGCGAGCGGCCACGCAGCCGAAACCGCGCGCCAGCGCGAGAAAATCCGGCGTGTGGATATCGACGCCGACCGGCACGATGTCGCGCGCCGTCATGTAGCGGCGTATCTCGCCGTAGCCGAAGTTGTTCCACAGGAGCACCACCACGGGCACCCGGGCTTCCACGGCGCTGGCGAGTTCCGGCAGCGTGAACTGCAGCCCGCCGTCCCCGATCAGGCAAACCACGGGGCGATCGGGCGCGGCGAGCTTCGCGCCAATCGCTGCGGGAAGCCCATAGCCCAGCGTGCCGTAGCCAGTCGACGAGTTGAACCATGAACGCGGCTGCGGTGCGTCGTGCACGAAGTTGCCCGCATACACAGGGCTGGTCGAGTCGCCCGCAATGATGACGTGCGGCAACGCGGCCGTGATCGTGTCGACAAGGCGCTTCTGCGAGCGTGTCGGCGCGTCGTAGCCGTCCTCCACGGCCTGCCGCGCGAGTGCAACCCGCTGCGCGCCCCAGTCGCGCTGACGCGCCGACATGATGCCTTCATGCAGCCGCGTCGACAGGCTGCCAAGCGCTTGCCGCGAGTCGGCGGCGATGGCCACGTCGGGACTGAAGTTGCGCATCAGTTGCTGCGCGTCGATGTCGATGCGGATCAGCCGGCCCTCGATCGCAAAGCCGCCGTCGAACACCACGTCGTAATCGGTTTCGCCCAACTCGGTGCCGACCGCGAGCACGACGTCCGCTTCGCGGACCAGCGCCCGCGTTGGCGGCAGCGATTGCGTCGAGCCGAGCAGCAGCGGATGCGCGGGCGGCAGCAGGCCCTTGGCATTGATCGTCAGCGCAACCGGCGCCTGCAGGCGTTCAGCGAGTTCCTGCAGTTCGGCCGCGGCGTGCAGCGCGCCACCGCCTGCGAGAATCAGCGGACGTCGCGCCGTGGCAAGCAGGTCTACCGCCGCAGCGAGGGCCGCCGGGCACCCCGCCGGCCTCGCCGGCCGTGCGGCCGGCAGCAGGTTCATGCCGCGAGCGGGCGCGACGATCACGTCCAGCGGAATCTCGATGTGCACCGGACGCGGCCGCGCGCCGCCGAAAACGGCGAATGCGCGGGCCAGCACGTGGGGCAGTTCCGCAGCATCGAGCAGCGTGTGCGAGAACGCAGTGAGCCCGGAAAACACGTCGCGCTGCGACGGCAGTTCGTGCAGGCGTCCGTCTCCGTTGCCCAGTTCGCGGCGTGCATTCACGCTCGATATCACCAGCATCGGAATGGAGTCGGCATACGCCTGCGCCATCGCGGTCGCGATGTTCGTCATGCCCGGCCCCGTGATGATGAAGCACACGCCCGGTTTTCCGGTCACGCGTGCATAGCCGTCCGCCATGAACCCCGCGCCCTGCTCATGGCGCGGCGTGACGTGGCGAATGGACGAAGCGGCGAGACCCCGATAAAGCTCGACCGTATGCACGCCCGGAATGCCGAACACGTACTGGACGGCGTATCCTTCGAGCAGGGTGACGAGCGCCTCGCCGCAAGTCAGGCCCGTCGTATGGGGCCACTGAATTGGCCGCGCGCCGGCTTCCTCGAAGCTGGCGGTGAATTCCGGATAGTTCATGGATGGTCGCGTTCCTGGTTGGTACCGCCCGATGCCGATGCCGGCCCGGCTGGCCTATGCACATGCATCTGCGTCGTTGTCCAAACCATTCTCGGCGGCGCCGCGCGGCGCGGACAATCGATATGTTTTCATGAGGTGCATGAGCTTCTTGCATGACCTGAGGAAAACTCGCCTATGCACGGCGAGGTGCGAGGGTTTACGCCGATCCATGACGGGAGGACATGCGTCGCATGAAATTATTTCGATTGTTCGCGTCCCGCCCTCGCGCAGAAAATGCATTCAGCGAATGCTTTTGTGTCTAACCGAACGCAACTGGAGCGAATCATGGACATGGAATATTTCCAGCCCCTGGGCGGCAACGCGATGCCGCGCTGCGGCGGGATCGCGACGATGATGCGACTGCCCAACGTGGAGAATGCCGAAGGGCTCGATGCATGCTTCGTCGGCGTGCCGTTCGATCTGGGCACATCGAATCGCACCGGCGCGCGCTATGGGCCGCGCCAGATTCGCACCGAATCGGTGTTGCTGCGCCCGTACAACATGGCGACACGCGCCGCGCCGTTCGATTCGCTGCGCGTCGCGGATATCGGCGATGTCGCGATCAATCCGTACAACCTCCCCGATTCGATCGCACGGATCGAGACGGCCTACGACGCCATCCTGAGCCACGGCGCAACGCCGATCACGCTAGGCGGCGACCATACGATCACGCTGCCGATCCTGCGTGCCATTCATCGCAGGCACGGCAAGGTCGGCCTGATCCACGTCGACGCGCACGCGGATGTCAACGACACGATGATGGGCGAGAAGATTGCGCACGGCACGCCGTTTCGCCGCGCAGTGGAGGAAGGGCTGCTCGACTGCCAGCGTGTGGTGCAGATCGGTCTGCGCGGCACCGGCTACGCCGCCGAAGACTTCGACTGGTGCCGCGAACAGGGTTTTCGCGTGGTGCAGGCCGAGGAGTGCTGGAACCACTCGCTCGAACCGCTGATGGCAGAGGTGCGCGAGCACGTTGGCGGAGGGCCGGTGTATCTGAGTTTCGATATCGACGGCATCGACCCGGCGTACGCGCCCGGTACCGGCACGCCGGAGATCGCTGGATTGACGGTCCCGCAAGCCCTCGAAATCATTCGTGGCGCGTGGGGGCTCGACCTGGTGGGCGCCGATGTGGTCGAAGTCGCGCCGCCGTACGATCCGTTCGGCACCACCGCCCTGCTTGCCGCCAATCTGGCTTACGAGGCGCTGTGCGTGCTGCCGGGTGTGAAGCGCCGCGCGTGAGTCGGGATATCGCCAGGTTTGGCGGCGACCCCGCTCTGCTCCGTCAGCCTTTAGATATTGGACTACCGTGCGACGCGATCGGTGCGCGCCAGGTGATCCTCCAGCCTGCGCAGGCCCATTGTCAGCGCCAATGTCATCAGCCAGTATGCTGCTGCAATCGCCAGGTAAGGCTCCCAGTAGCGGCCGTAGGCGCCGGCCACTGTGCGTGCAGCGTAGGCCATCTCACCGAGACCGATTGCCGAGATCAACGACGTGTCCTTGAGCAGCGATATCACGTTGTTGCCCAGTGGGGGCAGCATGCGCCGGAAGGCCTGGGGGATCACGACGTAACGCATCATCTGTCCGTGCGTCATGCCCAGCGACTGGCCCGCCTGCCTCTGGCCGATCGCAATCGACTGGATGCCCGCGCGAAACACCTCGGAGATATAGGCGCTTGAATTCAGCGTCAGCGCCGCCACGCCGGAGATCAGCGCCCCGTGATTCTGTTTCAAGGCACGAGCCAGATCGCCGCTGATCAAGAGCCCGTGCACCGGATGGATGAACACCGGCATCACCGCGAAATGCATCAGCAAGATCTGCACGAACAACGGCGTGCCGCGAAAGAAACTCACATAAGCCGTAGACGGCCAGCGCAGCACATACTTGCACATCGTCCGCCATGGCTGATGCCTCGCGTCGGCAAGCCGCGCCAGCGCCAGCAAGAGGCCCAGCGCGCAGCCCATCAGCACGCAGGCCACCGTCGTGCCAACGGTGACCAGCGCCCCCTCCCAGAACAGTTGCCTGTACTCCACCAGGATGTCCGGGCGGAACCAGCCGAACCACATGACCGGATTGCTGTCTTCCATGCTCAACTTTCGATAAAAGGCTGAAGCGCGGGCGGGCCCGGCGCGCGCCGGTGCATCACGCCATTATTGCGGCTTGAAGTCCTGGTTGAACCACTTCCTGTAGATCACGTTGTAGCTGCCATCTGCGCGGATCGCAGCCAAGCCGGCGTTGATCTTGTCCAGCACGGCCTTGTCGCCCTTTCGGACGACGATGCCGTAGTATTCCTTGGGGAAATTTGCGTCTTCCACGGTCTTGAGACCAGGCGTGTGCGATACGCGGTACGCAATGACACCGTTGTCGCCAATTGCCGCGTCTACGCCACCTGAAGCGAGTTCGGAAATGATGAGCGGCGTGCTCTCGAAACGGCGGATATTCGGGTTGGTCTTGCCCACCTCGCGGCTCATGACATCGTCCGCCGTGGAACCGCTCACCACGGAGACCTTCTTGCCATCGAGGTCCTTCAGCGATTTCACCGGACTGTTCTTCGGCACCGCGATCAACTGGCGCGCATCGAAATACGGCGCCGAGAAGTCAAAACTCTGCTTACGCTTATCGTTGATCGTGACGCCGGAAATGACCAGGTCCACGTCGCCATTGTTGAGCGACGCGAAGATGCTCGTGAACGGCGTGTTCACAATCCGCAGTTTCATATGCTGCTGCCTGGCGATCGCGTCGATGATGTCGATATCAAAGCCTACGATCTGCTTGTCCTTGTTTTCAAACGCGAACGGTGTATAGGTGGCGCTCGATGCCACAACCAGTTCGCGGTCTTCCGCGTGTGCGGCGACGGACCAGATAGCACAGGCGGCCACCGAGGCGGCAAGGGTGAGGAGGATTTTTTTCACAGCGTCGTCGCCCCGAGACAAGAAAAGTTGGAAAAGTATATAGCAATCCACTAAAAAGCCTATCAGCCAAAATTCGTCTACATCCCGCTTCGATCGCGCGGCGTATTGCAACCGTAACGCGTCACTCAAGCTGGCCTGGTGGACATGGATGGACCGCCGCGCGTCATTAGCATTCGACAATCCATTCGTAGTGCCACGCAGATCTGCGTTTCTATAATGGCCCGGCGTGCCAACTGATCCTTTCACCCCCGGAGCCATCTTTATGATTCGACGCACCCTGCCCATTCTCGCCGCGCTCGCACTCGTGCTGTCGTTTGCCAGCGGCCCCGCCTTCTCCGCCGGCGCGCCGACGCCGCTCAAGGTGGGAGTGGCCGGCGGCGTAGACGAGCAGATCTGGGAAGTCGTCACGCAGGTTGCGAAGAAGGACGGGCTGGACGTGGAGGCCATCGTCATCAGCGGCACCGCAAGCCCGAATGAGGCGCTGAACAACGGCGATCTGAACGCCAATTCCTTTCAGCACATTCCGTATCTGCGCGATCAGGTCAAGTCGCGTGGCTACAAGATCGTGGCGGCTGGCGACACGTATATTTCGCCCATCGGCTTCTACTCGAAGAAGTACAAGTCGCTCGAGGCGCTTCCTGTCGGCGCAACGGTCAGCATTCCTGCCGACCCGAGCAACCAGACCCGGGCTCTCGTGATCCTGCGCGATCACAAACTCATCACGTTGCGCGACGGCTTCGATCCCTACACCGGCACCGCTTCGCTACAGGACGTGCGCTCCAACCCACGCAAACTGAATTTCGTCGAGGCCGACCCGCTCGTCCAGGCGCGCTCGCTGCCCGATGTCGATGCCGCGGCCATCGTCAACAACGTGGCGTCCGAAGCGGGACTGTACGCCACGCGCGACGGCATCGCGGTCGAGCACAAGGAGCACAACCCGTACGTGAACATCATCGCGGTGCGCGAGCAGGACCGCAACGCGCCGTGGGTGCCGAAGCTCGTCAAGGCGTATCAGTCAGCGGAAGTCAGGCACTTTATCCAGACACACTTCAATGGGTCCGTGATTCCCGCATTCTGATAGTTCGCATGCCTGCGCATGTTTCCATCGAGGTGAAAGGCTATGTCGCCAACCCTGGCTGACCGCTACGTGCAGGCTCTGCTGCAAACCCTGCTAATGGTGGGGGCATCCATGCTGATCGCGATCGTCGCTGGCATGCTGCTCGCGATCGTGCTCACGGTGAGCGCACCGGGCGGGCTGTATCCGCGACCGCTACTGCACAAGACGCTCTCGACCGCCGTCAACATGTTCCGCGCGATCCCCTTCATCATTCTGCTGGTCGCGCTGCTGCCCGTCACGCGCTTCATCGTCGGTACGACGCTGGGCGCGTGGGCCGCCGTCGTGCCGTTGAGCGCGAACCTGATTCCGTTCTTTGCGCGCATCGTCCAGGTCAATCTCGGCGGTGTCGAGCCAGGGCTCATCGAGGCCGCGCGCGCGATGGGCTGCAAACGCTCCCAGATCGTCCACCACGTGCTGTTGCCCGAAGCGCTGCCCGGCATTCTCGGCGGCGTCACGGTAACCGCAATCGCGATGATCGACATGTCGGCGATGGCTGGCGCGGTCGGAGGCGGCGGCCTTGGCGACATGGCGATTCGCTATGGCTACGAACGCTACGAAACCCAGGTGATGATCGTCGTGATCTTCATACTGGTCGCGCTCGTATCGGTGATTCAGCTGGTCGGCGAACATTTCGCGCGCCGCGTCGATCGCAAGCGCTGATGACACCCAGCCGCACTGGGAAATCCGTCGAATCACCGATGGTGATACTTCGAATCCACCTCGTTGATCGCCGCGACGTTCCCCGCGCTACGCCCGTTTTCGTCGAACGTGTTGTCCAGAAACGCGTCGGCAATGGCCTTGGCCACCTCCGGCCCGATCACACGCGAACCCATTGTGATGATCTGCGCATTGTTAGAGAGCGCCGCGCGTTCCGCCGAATAGGTGTCGTGGCACAGCGCGGCGCGAATGCCCGGCACCTTGTTCGCCGAAATGCTGACACCGATGCCGGTGCCGCACACGAGAATCGCGCGGTCATATGCGCCGCTGATCACGCCCGACGCCACGCGGTCCGAGAGATTGGCGTAAAACTCGTTCGGATTCGCTTCGTTGCTCGACACTTCGAAAACGTCGAAACGATCTTTCAGATAGTCGGCCAGCACCCGGGCCAATCCGACTCCGGCACTGTCGCCTCCAATGGCCACTTTCATGACGAACTCCTTGAGAATAAGGGTTGGCAAGCCCGCATCGAGGTCAGAGCACTGCCCCGACGCACTTCAATATGTCCAGATACCCGCTCACATCCCACGCCGAACGGCCGATGAAGAGCCCGTCGATATTCGGGCAGGCGGTGAGCTCCGCGCAGTTGTCGGGGTTGACCGAGCCGCCGTACAGGCACGGGATGCGGCGGCCGAGAATCGCCTGCGCGACCTGAATGATTTCCGCCTGTCGCGCATCGGCGTACTCGGGGCTGGCGGGAACACCACGTTCGCCAATGGCCCACACCGGCTCGTACGCGAGCAGAATCGGCGCTGCACGCTGTTCCGGACTGAGTCTTGCCAGCGCAGCGCGGACCTCGCCAGTCAGCACTTCTGCGGCGCGGCCGCTTTGCTTGTCGGCGAGCGTCTCGCCAACACAGATCAACGGCGTCAGCCCATGGCGCACGGCCGCCTCGACCTTGAGGCCAACGGTGTCGTCGGTTTCGCCGAAATGCTCGCGCCGTTCGGAATGACCGAGTTCGACGAGGTCCATGCCGCAATCGACCAGCATCGGCGGCGCTATCTCACCGGTCCAGGCGCCGTGCTCGGCCCAGTGCATGTTTTGCGCGCCGACCTTGATGTCGGTCTTCGCAAGAATGGATTTGACTTCCCGAATCGCGGTGAAAGGCGGAATCACGAAGCACTGAATTCGCGGGTCGTCGGGGCTGGCAAGCATGCGCTCGGCAAAAGCGATCGCTTCCGCCAGCGTCTTGTTCATCTTCCAGCTCGTGCCGACCCAAAAGAGGGAGTCAGTCATGGTTACCTTGTTGCGCCTATGCGCTCACGTCTCACGGCGCATGTCGCGCCGGAACAGGCGGCAGTGGCTCGAGCCGCCAGTCCGGCACAGTGATCAATACGCCAGTCGACTCACTTCGACAGCACGAACGGCGCGGTGTACTTCGACGCGTTCGCCTTGGTGATCAGCACGCAGTCGAACAGCTGCTTCTCGCTCGATGCGCCCGTCTTGCCGGTTTTCAGGTACTGGTCGGCCTCCTGCACCGCCTTGGCGGAGAACTCGGCGACCGGTTGCAGCACCGTGTACTGCAGCTCGCCAGCCTTGACCGCCGCGACCGCTGCGGGCGAGCCGTCGAAGCCGCCGACCTTCACGCTCTTGAGCTTGCCGGACTGCTTGAGCGCGGCGATCGCGCCGAGCGCCATTTCGTCGTTGCCGCTGATGACGCCAATCACGTCCGGATGCGCCTGCATCAGACTCTGCGTGGCATTGAAACCTTGCGTACGGTCCCAGTTGGCCACTTGCGAGCCCACCATCTTCAGATCCGGATACTGGCTCAGCACCGATTTGTAGCCGTTCGAGCGCGTCGCGGCATTGTTGTCGGAGGGCGCGCCGAGCAGTTCGACGTAATTGCTCTTCGAGCCGACGTCCTTGACCCATTGCTGGGCGCCGAGGGCCGCGCCTTGAGCGTTGTTCGACACCAGCTGCGCCTTGGCGAGGCCCGGCTGATTGATTTCCGCATTGACGAGGAACACCGGGATCTTCGCGGCGATCGCCTTCTTCACGGCGCCAACAGAACCGCTCGCGTTGGCCGGGTCGAGAATGATCGCGACCGACTTGTTGGTGATGGCGGTGTCGATTTGCTGACTCTCGGTATTCGTGTCGCCCTTCGATGCGGAAACATTCGCGGTGTAACCGAGCTTTTTGGCTTCGGCAGAAGCAATGTTGCCTTCGGCCAGCCAGTACGGGTTCGCAGGATCGTTGACGATGATGCTGATGAGGCCGGCGGCTTGAGCCTGTCCGGCGAACAAGGGTGCGGCCAGGGCCAGGGCCGCAAGGATCGTGGTCTTTGTCTTGCAGGTCATGAGTTGTCTCCTCCTCAGTGGATGATGGTGAAAGGCGTCAATTCACTTCTCGCTTGCCGGCCGTACGGCTCAGGCCTTGCCGCCGCCTTGCGAAGAAGCCAGTTGTCCACCGGTCGGCGCGGGGCGCTTGACACGGCGGCGATATTGAATGGCATTGAGCAACACCGCGAGGACGATGACCGCGCCGGTGAATACGGTTTGCCAGTAAGACGAAATGCCAATGATCACGAGACCGTCGGACAGAAAGCCGATCACGAATGCGCCGAGCAGCGTGCCGCGGATATTGCCGGTGCCGCCCATCAGCGACGCGCCTCCGATCACCACGGCCGCGATGGCCGTCAGCTCGTAGCTCGTGCCCGCCGTCGGACCGGCGGAGGTGAGCTGCGAGGAGAGAATCAGACCGGCGATCGCCGCGCAGATGCCCGAGAGCATGTACACGCTGATCTGCACGTGTTTCACCGGCACGCCCGAAAGTTCCGCCGCGCGGGCATTGCCGCCCGAGGCATAGAGCCAGCGGCCGAATGCCGAACGATTGAGCATGAGGCTGCAGAGAACCGCGATCACCACCAGGATCAGCACGCCCACCGGCACGTTGAACATCCGGTCGAAACCAAGCCAGTCGAAACCGGTATTGCCAAGGTCAGCCTGTCCGCCCAGGTTGTTGTAGGTGAGACCGTTGGTCATCAGCAGCGCGAAGCCGCGCACGACATACATGACGCCGAGCGTGGCGACGAAGGCCGGCACCCGGAAGCGCGCAATGAGAATCCCGTTGACGAGGCCAATGAGCGCGCCGAGCGCGCAGCACAGCACGACCACCACCCAGACCGGCGGATACACCACGACGCCGAGCATGTTCAGCGTCACGCCCTGCATGAAGAATCCCGCGACGACACCGGAGAGTCCGAGCGTGGAGCCAACCGAGAGGTCGATCCCCCCGTTGATGATCACGAGCAGCATGCCGATCGCAAGGATCCCGTAAATGGCCACGTGCGAGGCCATGGTCAGGAAGTTTTCTAGTGCGAAATAATTAGGTGACAGAAAGGAAAAGATAATGACAATGGCGATCAGCGCGAAAAACGCGCGTCCTTCGAGCAGGATCTTGCCGAAGTCAAGCCCTTCTCCGCCGAAGCGACTGGATCTCGGTGTTTTGGCGGCATGGTTCATGTTGAATGTCTCCTGGCATTGCTACGATCAGACAACCACGGCTTCGCCCGAGGCGGCCATGATGTCGTCCTTGTTGGCATCCGGTCCGAATTCGGCGGATATCTTGCCGCGCCGCATGACGATGATGCGATGCGCGACGCTCAGACACTCCCCGACTTCCGAAGTCGAATAGACCACGGCCAGACCTTGCTTCGCGTTCTCCGCGAGCAGGCGGAACACCTCCGCTTTCGCGCCGATGTCGATGCCGCGGCTGGGTTCGTCGAGCAGAATGACTTTCGGCCCGGTCGCCAGCATCTTGCCGATCACCACCTTTTGCTGATTGCCGCCCGAGAGCGAGCGGATCGACGCCCCCGCTCCCGAGGTCTTGACGTGCACGTTGCGGATCGATTCGCCCACGAGTTCGCGCTCGGCGCCAGCCGACATCAGGAACCCCTTCACAAAGGAGCGGATGCTCGCGAGCGACATGTTCGAGCCCACGCTCATGGTCGGCACGAGGCCATCGCGCTGCCGGTCCTCCGGCACCAGCACGAGGCCCTTCGCGATGCGCTCGCCAATGCTCAGCGACGCCATGTCCTCGCCTTCGAGCAGCACCTTGCCGCCCGTGACAGGCAGGTGCGTGCGGCCGGCCACCGCTTCGAGCAGTTCCGTGCGGCCCGCGCCCATCAAGCCGTAAATGCAGACGATCTCGCCGGCGCGCACCTCGAGCGACAGATGATCGACCACCGAGGTGCCCGTGCCCGATTCGTCGGCGACGCTGATGTCGTCGATGTCGAGCGCGACGTCGCCGAACGCGTAACCCGTCGGCGGCGAGCCGAGATCGAAATTCTCGCCGACCATGTTGCGCACGATCCAGCCGAGGTCGATGTCCTTACGCTGCGCCGTGGCGGTGATCCTGCCGTCGCGCAGGACCACGGCGTAGTCCGTGACCTGCAACGCTTCTTCGAGATGGTGCGAGATGTACACGATCGACACGCCGCGGCTCGTCAGGTCGCGAATCACCTTGAAGAGCACCTCGACCTCGGAGGCGCTCAACGCGGAAGTCGGCTCGTCCATGATGAGGATGCGCGAATCGACCGAAAGCGCACGTGCGATCTCGACCACCTGCTGCTGGCCGAGGCGCAGGTCGCGGACCAGCGTCATCGGGTCGATCTCTTCTTCGAGGTCGACCATCAGTGCCTGCGTCTGGCGCGCCTCTTCGGCGAAGTCCACGCCGGTCGGCGTGCGCAGCTCGCGGCCCATGAAGATGTTGTCGCGCACGCTCAGATTGGGCGCGAGGCTCAACTCCTGGTGAATGATCGAAATGCCGTGATCGCGCGCATCGCTCGACGAGGCGAAGGCGACGCGCTCGCCGTCGAGTTCGATCTCACCCGACGTGGGCTTTTCCACGCCGGACAGTATCTTCATCAGGGTCGACTTGCCTGCGCCGTTCTCGCCGAACAGCGTCGTGACCTTGCCGCGATGGATCTCGAAGTTCACGCCCTTCAGGGCATGCACGCCGCCGTAAGACTTGACGATGTTGCGCGCGGACAACAGCACGCCGTCCTTCGTTGCGCCAGGTGTCGTGATTGGGGTCGCGGTGCTCATTTGACGTCCAGCTTCACAGGAGTGACGAGCCAGCCGTTCGGATTGATCAGCTGGAATACGCCGACGACCGAGACGGTCTTGCCGGTCAGTTTGGTCGTATCGATTTTCGACAGGACCTCTTTCTTCATTTCCGCATTGATCGCGTAGCCGGCGTTCTGATAGTCGATCTGGTTGGTGAACTGACCGAAGCTGATGTCGCCGGTAGCGTCGCGCAGATCCGTGCCGTTGATCGCCGGCCCCGTCTGCACGCGCACGACGAGCGAATCAGGCAAACCCGGCACTTTCACCTCGTACACGCCCGCATCTGCCTTGCCCGCTACACCGGTGAATTTCACCGACGTCTCGGGACCCACGCCGCCGCCGGCCACACCGTACTGCTTGCCCGCCGCGTCCTGATCCTTGGCGATGGCCGCGGCCAGCGTGGCGGCATCGACTGCGCGCTTTTCGATGGCGGCCTGAGTTTTCGGAAATTGCTTCTTGCCGTAGGCGGCCGGTTCGAATTCCTGGGTCCGCGAGTCCGCGCTGGAGCCGATCTTCACGACCTTCGTGCTCATCGCCATCGCAACCAGCAAGATCACCAGCAATACCACTTCGATCACGAGGCGAGCCTTGTGCCCGCCGTGACCCTTCGTCGATGGAGCAATGGCGCTCATTGGCTCACCTCCGTTGCGTCGGTACCGCGGCTTTGCCGGCCGCCTGGCCATTCAATCCGTGCCATGTCTCCTCCAGTTTTCTACGATCACATTCACCACCATCGCGGCCGACGCCGCGCCCGGGTCCATGTGCCCGATGCTGCGTTCACCGAGACGCGACGACCGACCCTTGGTCGCGACCATCGCGATCGTCGATTCGGCGCCCGCCGTTGCCGCCTCGCCCGCGCGCGTCATGATCTCGCGCACCGGCAAGCCCTCCTCCATGCCGTGTTCGATCGCCGCCGCAGCGGGCGCCCAGGCGTCGACCATGGTCTTTTCGCCGAGTTCGGCCCGGCCGCGCGAGTGGATGCCCTCGGCCATCGCAACGATCAGGCCGGGTGCCTCGTTCAGTGGCAGTGCCTGGCGCGCACCGGCAACCTTCGCCGCATGCATGAACGCCGTGGCATAAAGCGGTCCCGACGAAGCGCCCACCGCGTTCAGGAAACTCTTGGCCGCCGCGTTCAACTGATCCGCGAGGGTGGCTTCCGCCGGCAGCCCCTCGATCGCTTTCGAGGCAGCGCTAAAGCCCTGCTCCATCGCGATACCGTGATCCGCGTCGCCGATCTCGCCATCGAGCCGGCAAAGCTCGTCGCGCGCCTTCGCGATGGCGTCCGCGAGTTCGCGGAACAGGCGTGCCATATCGGCGGTCGTCAGCGCGGGCGTCATGCTGCCCTCTGCTGAAACATCGCGCATTCGCACGGGTGATCGATGAGGCGCTGAAGTTCATCGTCCAGATGCATCACCGTGATCGACGCGCCCGCCATTTCGAGCGACGTGCAAAGCGGCCCGACCAGCGTGCGATGCACCACGAGCCCTGCTTCCTTCAACCGCTGCGCCACGCGGCGGTTGAGGATGTACAGCTCCATGAGCGGCGTGGAACCGAGCGAGTTCACGAGGACGGCAACGCGATCGCCCTTTGCCGCGTCCATCTCGGCGAGGATCGCATCCATGATTTCGTCGGTGATGGCGTCGGCCGTGCGCAGCGGCTCGCGGCGCATGCCCGGCTCGCCGTGTATGCCCATGCCGATTTCCATTTCACCGGGCGCGATCTCGAAGTTCGGACGGCGCGTTTGCGGCAGCGAGCACGGCGCGAGCGCCACCCCCAGCGTGTAGGTGCGCGCGTTGGCATGACGCGCCACGCGCTCCACCTCGTCGAGCGGCATCATCAGATCGGCGGCGGCGCCCGCCGCCTTGAAGATGAACACGTTGCCCGCCACGCCGCGGCGCGTTGCGCGCTTCTCGCGCGGCGCCGAGGCGATGTCGTCGGTCGTCAGCACCGTGCGCGCCTCGACGCCCTCGAGTTCGAGCATCTCGGTGGCCATGTCGAAATTCATCACGTCGCCGGCGTAGTTGCCGTACATGAACAGCACGCCCGCGCCGCCATGCGCGGCGAGCGCGGCATCCACGGCCGGTTGCGGCGGCGGCGACGCGAAGACGTTGCCGATCACCGCCGCGTCGGCCAGCCCCTTGCCGACGAAGCCCAGAAACGTCGGCTCATGGCCCGATCCGCCGCCGATCACGAGCGCCACCTTGCCGGCGCGCGGCCCGTTGCGTGCGACGATCGCGCGCGGCGCACTGTCGTTGCGCGTGAGCAGATCGCCGTGGGCAGCCATGATGCCTTCCAGCATCTCGTCGACGGCGGCGTCGCCGTCGTTGATCAGTTTCTGTGTCCTCGTGCCGTGCATCGTCGGATCCCCTCAGATATTCAGATCGGCAACGCCGGAATCGAAATGCGGCGCCCAGAACGCCACGGATTCGGCGATCTGCTCGACGACCTGGCGGTCGGTCGGCTCGCGCTCCTTGAACGACAGTTCGAGGCAGATCTCGTTGTCGCGTCCACCGCCTTCGTGCAGCGCCTTGATCAGCGGTTCGGGCTGAATGCGGCCGCGCGCGTTGAACTCGGCGGTGAAAGGACGATGACCGCCCTTGTCCATCAGCGACTGCTTGATGTGAATGATCGGCGACACCCGCGGCACGGCGCGCGCCCACGCATACGGATCGAAGTCGTCGGGATTGGGGCTGGTGACGTCGCCGTGGTCGATATCGGCCATCATCCACATGGGAATCGCCATGTTTGCGGCGCTCAGCTTGTCCTGCAGCGCCATGCACGCGGCGATGGTCTCGCCGAACTCGCGGCCGATCGACATGGGTTCCCAGAACACATATTTCAGCCCCGCCGCCTTCGCATGTTCGGCGACTTCGGCCCAGCAATCGATCGCGGTTTGAATCAGCGCGTCGCGGCGCGCCCGGTCGTCGAAGTCCTTGTAGGTGAAGATGGCGAACTGCGTGCCGATCGAATCGCCGCCCAGGTCGGCGGTGATATCGGCGAAGGTTTTGAACCAGTCGACGTAATAGCGGCGCACTGCGGCGTCCGGATGACCGAAGTGGTTCAGCCGCCCGTACGGCCCCGTCATACCGGACGTGATGCGCACGCCGGTACGCGTCAGCGCCGCGCGCATCTCGCGCGTCAGCCTGCGTGTCGTTGCTGCCGGCCACGACGGATTGATGAACTCGTGAGTCAACTGCACGTCACGGATCTTCATGTCGTGCGCAATGGCGTCGATCAGGTCGCCCGGCTCCGCGAAGCGGTTCACCAGCGGATTCGTGTTCAGTGCGAGTGTGAATGCCATGTTCGTGTCGTGTCCTATGGGTTGCCTCGGGGTTGCGGCCCGCCCGCTTACGCGGATTTCCTGACGAGGCCGTCGAGCCAGACGCCGAAGGCGGCCTTTTGCGCGGCGCTCATGTGCAAGCCGTGCTTGGTGCGCCGCGTGAGCATGTCGTCGACCGACTCAGCCCATTCGTTAGCCATCAAATAACGTGCCTCCGCCTCATAGAAGCTCGGCCCGAATTGCCGGCCCAGACCGGCAAGCGAGGTCGCGCCGTTGATCACCCGGGCGGTCAGCGTGCCGTGCGTCTGCGCGTAATAGCGCAACAGGTCGCGCGGCAGCCATTCGTACTGCGCCTGGAGCTTCGCCATGAAACGCGGCACGTCGGCGCCTTCGATGTCGCCACCCGGCAGCGTCGCGGCTGCGGTCCAGTCCGCGCCCATCTTCGGGAAGGTTGGCTGCAGCTTTTGCAGCGCGTGCTCGGCGAGCTTGCGGAAGGTGGTGATCTTGCCGCCGAAGACGTTCAGGAGCGGCGCGCCGCCGCTAACGTCCAGGTCGAACACGTAATCGCGCGTGACCGCCGACGGATTGCCCTTGCCGTCGTCGTAGAGCGGGCGCACGCCCGAGAACGTCTCCACGATGTCCTGCTTGCGCAACGGATGCTTGAAATAGCGGTTCACCGCGGAGAGCAGATAGTCGATCTCGTCGTTCGTGATCGCCACCGTTTCCGGGGCGCCATCCCAGGCGACGTCGGTCGTCCCGATGAGCGCCTTGTCGCCTTCGTACGCGTTGATGAAAATCACGCGCTTGTCGTGGTTCTGCACGAGGTAGGAATGCGGACCTTCCCAGAACTTCGGCGTGACGAGATGGCTGCCCTTGACGAGCCGCACCTTGCGCGTCGACTGCGCGCCCGCGCGCCCGATCACTTCGGACACCCAGGGTCCGGCCGCGTTGACCAGCGCCCGCGCGCTCACCACCCGCGTCGCGCCGTTGCGCGCGTCGCGCAGTTCCACGCGCCACGCCCCGCCCTCGCGCCGCGCCGAAACAAAGGCGGTGCGCGTGAGCACTTCGGCGCCGCGCCGGGCGGCATCCACGGCGTTGAGCACCACGAGGCGCGCGTCGTCGACCCAGCAGTCGGAATACTCGAAGCCTTTGCGGTACTCGTCCTTGATCGGCGCCCCTTCGGGATTGCGCCACAGATCGAGCGAGCGCGTGCCCGGCAGCTTCTTGCGGCCGCCAAGATGGTCATACAGGAAGAGGCCGGTGCGCACGAGCCAGGCGGGACGATCGCCGGGACTGTGCGGCAGCACGAAACGCAGTGGCCAGATGATGTGCGGCGCGGCATTGAGCAGCACTTCGCGCTCGATCAGCGCCTCGCGTACGAGCCGGAATTCGTAGTACTCCAGATAACGCAGGCCGCCATGAACCAGCTTGCCGGAACGCGACGACGTGCCCTGCGCGAGATCGTCCTTCTCGCACAGCATTACCGACAGCCCGCGGCCCGCCGCATCGCGCGCGATACCCGCGCCGTTGATGCCGCCGCCGATGACACACAGGTCCACCATGTCCTTCTCGCTCATCTCACGTTCCATGTTCGACGTTAGTTGAGGCTTGCGGAAACTGGCCGATGGCGGGATTTCAGCAATCGGGCCGTTTCCGCCCACGTCGGCACCAGCGCCTCGCGTGCCTTGCGATACGCGGGGAAAAGTTGCGCGTACAACCGGGTCAATTCCGCATCGGGCGACTCGGGCTGTCCCAGCAGCGGCGTCACCCATTCGGCGATGCACGCATTCATGTTCGGGTACACGCCGAGCGCAACCGCCGCCATCATGGCCGCACCGGCCGCGCCCGCTTCCTCGCGGGTGGAGATCCGCGTGGGCGCGCCGACCACGGCGCCGAGCACGCCGCGCAACGCGCGCGAACGCGTCGCGCCGCCGGTCAGGCGTAGCTCGTCGGGCATGGGTATGCCCATCGACGTGTAGCAGTCGCGTGCGGCCATTCCGAGCCCTTCGACCACGGCGCGGACCAGGTCCGGATAGCGGCTTTCGCTCGTCAGTCCAATGAAGTCCGCACGCGCGTTGGGCTCGACAAACGGCCCGCGTTCGCCCGCATCCGAGATATAGGGGTGATACAGCAGCGAGCCCGGCCGCCCCTCCTGCAGCCAGCCGTCGATGCATTTGATCCGGTCGCTGCGCGAAAGGCTCGTGCCGAACTGCGTGAGCAGATCGCAGGCGAGATTGAGCACCCAGTCGACGTTCAGTGTGGCCGCCATGTTCGACTGCACCTGCGCCGACATGCCCGGCAACGGCAGCGCGATGACATAGCCCGTGCCTTCCGCGTTCAGATGCACGTTCTCGTTGCGCATGGCCCGCATGTGCATGCCCGTCGAGCCGATGATCGAGCAACTCGCGCCCGCCGCGCCTTCGCTGTGGATGCCCGCGCCCAGCGCCGTCAGCACGATATCGACGAAGCCGAGAGACACGGGCGTACCGGCCAGCAGGCCCGTCTCGGCTGCGGCCTGCGCAGAGAGCGGATGCGTGAGTTCGGTCCCGTCGATGATCTCGGGCAGCAGGCCGCGCCGCGCGCTCAGGCCGAGTGCGTCGATGACTGCGTCGTCGTAGCGGCGCGTGCGGAAGTTGCCGTAGGTGAAGCTCGCCTCCGAGGGATCGGTCGCGCGCACGCCGGTGAGATTGAGATACAGCCAGTCCTTGCAATGCAGTGCGACTTCGGCGCGCGCCAGCACGTCCGGCATCGTCGCGGCCATATGGGCGATCTGTGCGCCCTGGCTGCAGGCGGCGAGCCCGGTGCCGGTCGCCTCGAAGCGCGCGCGACTCGCGGGACCTTCCTGCAAGGCGCGCACCGTGTTCGCGGCGCGCGCGTCGAGCCACAGCCAGGCGTCGCTTGCGGGCTGGTTGCCCGCACCGACGAGCCACGTGCCATCGCCCTGGCCCGTGACCGCCAGCGCCTGCGTGCGCTGCGCGAGGCCCTCGACCTTGGCCCCGAGATCGCGCAAGGTCTGCGCGCAATCGGCCCAGGTTTGCGCCAGCGACTGGGTCGCCGCGCCATCGGCGCTGGTCGTGTAGCGATTGGGCAGCGAGGCCACGGCAATCTGCCGTCCCGACAAATCGAAGGCCACGGCCTTGATGACCGAGGTGCCCGCGTCGATGCCGACGACGAGATCTCGTGCCGCGTTGCCCTTGACTGCGCCCATGACCTTATCCATCACGGCGCTTCCTTCTCGACAGGGTCGCCATTCAGCGCGAGCGCCGTGGCCTCGTCGGTGATCAAGCCGCTAAGGAGACCGCTCTTCAGGACGGCGCGGATGGCCGCGATCTTCGACGCGCCTCCGGCAATGGCCACGATGCGCCGACTCGTCAGATCGGCCAACGGAGGCGCGACCGTGCGCGCCGCCAGCGACGTTTCGACGGATTCGCCGGTGTCGCTGAAAAAATGGCCGAGCAGTTCGCCCTTGCCGCCCTTGCTGCGCACTTCCTCGATTTCGGCCGGCTCGATCATCTGCGACGCGACAAGCTGCGCGTCCTCGTCCACCGAGCCGATACCGACGACCATCAAATCCGCATGCGCCGCGAGATCGAACACTTCGCGCACGCCACGCTGCGAGAGCAGCACCTCGCGATCCTCCGCGGTATTGGCGAAAAACGGCAGCGGCAGCACGTACGACACCGCGCCCGTCTGGTCGGCGAGCTTGTGGATGACGTCGTACGGATTCGCGGTGTACTTGCGCGTCACGCCGCCGAGCAGCGACACGAAACGCACCGTGCCCGCGTCCATGCGCGGGATGTTCGCAACCACGGCGGCGAGCGTGCGCCCGTGTCCGATGCCGATCACGCCGTCCTGGCGCGCCGCGATCTCGCGTTGCAGGAAGTACGCCCCCGCGACGCCCAGCGCACGCAACGGCAAGTCGCCTTCGTGCAGATCCGGCACCACTTCGCAGTAGCTCAAGCCGTAGCGCTGGGCCAGTTCGGCTTCGAGCACGACGCATTCGGCGACATCGCCGTCGATCGTGAACTTGATCGCGCCGCTCTGATTGGCGCGCGTGATCAACCGGTGCGCCTTGACGCTGCTCACGCCGAGTCGGGAGGCGACGTCGGCCTGGGTCTGCCCGGCTGCGTAGTGCAGCCAGGCCGCGCGTATCGCAAGGCTGTCCTCGGCGTCACGCTTTCCGGCGATTTTCGTCATGTTGTCTCCATGCACCCACAAAAAGTGATATTTTTTTCGTGAGTTGAAATTTATTTCAGTGACTTCAAGGTAAGCATTCCTTTCGCCAGCTGCCATCCGCGATAACCCTGGATGGTCGTCGCCTGCTCAAGGGGCCGGAAGGACACTGTTGCAGCGCATCAAAAAACAGCACGGAGACACGATGGAGCGCTATTTACTCGGCGTCGACAGCGGCTCGACCGCGACCAAGGCCGTCGTTTTTGACACATCCGGGCGCACCGTCGCGGTGGGAAGCGGGCGCGTCGAGCAGCGCCAACCGCGCGCGCGGCACGTCGAACGGGACATGCAAGCGGTATGGGCAGCGGCCTGCGGCGCCATCCGCGATGCGTTGCACAAGATTCCGGCGGACTCGATTGCGGCGGTGGGCGTGACCGGGCACGGTGACGGGCTCTATCTCGTCGACCGCGCCGGCGCGCCGCTCGGACCGGGCGTCCTGTCGCTCGACAGTCGTGCTTTCGACGTAACCGAGCGCTGGCGTGAGGCCGGCGTGCTCGAAAAAGCGCTGACGCTGACGGGACAGCAGCCCTATCCCTACGCCGCGGTGAGCCTGCTCAAGTGGATCCAGTTCAACGAGCCAGAGCGCTTTGCGAAGATCGGCCACGTGCTCTTTTGCAAGGACTGGCTTCGTCTATGCCTGACCGGCGTGCCGGCCACCGATCCGACCGAAGCGAGTTCGTCGTTCACCGATGTCGATACGCAGACATACAGCGACGAAGTCCTGGCGCTCTACGGCCTGACGTCGATCGGTCATGCGCGGCCGCAGATCATCGCTTCGGCAGCGCCCGCCGGCCGGATCACCGCCCAGGCCGCCGCGCAGACCGGGCTGAAGGAAGGCACGCCGGTTGCGTGCGGGCTGCACGACGTCACGTCGAGCGCGCTCGGCATGGGCAACATCGAGCCGGGTGTTGTTTCGATTACGGCGGGCACGTTCAGCATCAACGAAATCCTCTCCGATCGACCGCAACGGGATCCGCGCTGGTCGTGCCGCAATGGCACGCGCCCCGGCCAGTGGATGAACATGTCCATCTCGCCTGCTTCATCGAGCAACGTCGACTGGGCGTTGCGCGAACTCTTTCAGCACGAAACGCAGGAAGCCGCGCGACGAGGTTGCTCGTTGTTCGACCTGATCGGCGACGAAGTGCAAGCGGCCTTCGCGGAGCCGAGTTCGGTCATGTTTCATCCGTTCCTGTTCGGCTCGCCGTTCGAGCAGCCGGCGAGTGCGTCGTTCTTCGGCATACGCTCGTGGCATCGTCGCGCGCATCTGGCGCGGGCCGTGCTCGAAGGCATGGTGTTCAATCACCGTTGGCATGTCGAAGCATTGACGTGCGCGTTTCCTGCGCGTCGTGCCGGGCTGACTGGCGGAGGTTCGTCGAGTCCCCTGCTTGCGCAGCTGTTCGCCGATGTCCTCGGCGTCGCGATCGATATTCCCGAGAGTCGGGAGGCCAGCGCACTTGGCGCTGCGCTCTGCGCCGGTGTCAGCGTGGATGTTTTCGCCTCGCTTTCCGAAGCGACCGCGCACGCGTGCCGGGTCGCGCACACGTACGTTCCGGACACCCAACGACATGGCCAACTCGACGAGGCGTATGCGCTCTGGTCGCGGCTCACGGCAGCCATGCAGCCTTTGTGGCCCGCGCTCGAACATGCGGCCATCGCGCACTGAAAGGGGAGCGCAACGATGACAGAACGAAACCGCAAATTCTTTCTCGCCCGCGTGAGACAACAGCCGAAGGTCAGCGTGTTGATTGTCGGTGGCGGCATCAACGGCGCGGGCCTCTTTCGCGACCTCTCATTGCAAGGCGTCGACTGCCTGCTGATCGACAAGACGGATTTCGCTTCGGGGGCGAGCAGCGCGCCGTCGCGGCTCATCCATGGCGGCGTGAAGTACCTCGAAACCGGCGAGTTTCGCCTCGTGGCCGAATCCACGCTGGAGCGCAACCTGCTGCTGAAAAACGCGCCTCATTATGTGCGGCCGCTCGAAACCGTATTGCCGATTCACTCGTACTTCGGCGGCATGATCGCGTCCGCGCGCCGCTTCTTCGGCATGAAGGCAAAGCTCGCCGATCGCGGCGCGGTCATCTCGAAGATCGGTCTGGCGATGTACGACTTTCTCGGCCGGCATGACCGCACGATGCCGCGGCACCGTTTCGCGCTCAGGAAACGATCGCTGCAGAGCCTGCCGCTGCTCGATCCCGCGATCAAGGCGACCGCCACGTATTACGACGCCAAAGTGACGCAAGCCGAACGGTTGAACTTCGAACTCGTCGCCGATGGTCTCGCTGCCTGCGAGCACGCTGCCGCAGCCAACTACGTGAGCGTCGATCACGCGGAGAACGGCGTCGTATGGCTGCGTGATCTCGTGACGCAAGAACGCATCGCCACGGAGCCCGCGATCGTCGTCAACGCGGGCGGCGCGTGGATCGACAGCGTCAATGCTGCGTTCGGGATCGAGCGGAAATATATCGGCGGAACGAAGGGATCGCATTTGATCGTGAACCATCCCGAACTCCATGCGCAACTGCGCGGCCGCATGGTGTACTACGGCTCGAAGGACGGCCGCATTTCGCTCATCTATCCGTTCATGGACAAGTTGCTGATCGGCTCGACCGATATCCGGGTTGACGATCCGGACGGCGTACGCTGCGAGGACGACGAGGTTGCCTATATGCTCGGCGTCTTGCGTGAAGTCTTTCCGGGTGTGGATCTCAAGCAATCGGATATCGCCTTCCGGTATAGCGGCGTGCGGCCACTGCCTTTTTCAGACGCTGCGAATCCGGGCGATGTGAGCCGCGATCATGTGGTGCACGTCGATCACCTGCCGGGTACGCAGATCCCCGTGCTGTCGCTGGTAGGCGGCAAGTGGACGACCTTTCGCGGATTTGCGGAATCCGTCGCCGACGATGTGCTTGGACGCCTCGAACGCTCACGCAGGATCAGCACGCGCCACGAGCCGATCGGCGGAGGCCGTGACTATCCGCACGATGCAGGCAAGCGGGACGCGTGGATCGACGCGCTCGCACAACACCACGCTATTCCAGCGGCACGGGCCGAGACGCTTTTCGCCCGCTATGGCACAGCGGCGGCGGCGGTCGCCACGTCCTGCGCGCATGCGCAGGACGGACGCCGGGATCATTCGCTCACGGGCGAGGCGGGGTATACGACCCATGAAATCCGATACCTGTGCGAGCAAGATATGGTGACGCATCTCGCGGATCTGGTGTTCCGCCGCACGACCATTGCGATCTCAGGGCATCTGACGAACGCATTGTTGCTGGAAGTCTCCGCGATTGCCGCACAGGCGCTGGGATGGGATTCGGCACGCACGCTGCAGGAAATCGATGCGACGCGTGAAATAGCGCGTGAGCGTCATGGAGTTGTGCTTTCCAGCGGCGAGGTTGCAGCCCGGAATATTCACTAGTGATGTCCGCATGTCCGCACAAGTGCCAGCCTGTCTGCCAATTCGGCTAGCGTGCCTTGACCGCTTCAATGCAATTCGTTGAACTCGACGTGTCCGCCCTTCATCACGAGCGGAATGTGATCGCCCTGGCCGCCGAGGCAGCCCAGGTCGCGCAGCGGATCGCCATCGACCACCAGCACGTCGGCATAGGCGCCCGGTGCCAGGCGTCCCAGCTTGCCGGTCATGCCGAGGATTTCGGCGCCGATGGTGGTGGCGCTGCTGATGATCTCCGCAGGCGTCAGGACTTGCGCGCGAATCGTGAACTCGTCGCTTTGCATGCGATGCGACGGGCCGAGCAGATCGGTGCCGAAGCCCATCTTGACGCCGGAGCGTTTGAATATTTCCAGTGACTGCAAGCCGGCCTCGCGCACGATGTCAATCTTGGCCGCGCTCTCGGGGGGCAAGCCGTAGCGCTCCCCTTCGAGATGCAAGGCTTCGTAGGCCACCAGCGTGGGCACCGCGTACGCACCGTGCTCGGCCATCAGCGCGGCGGTCGGTGCGTCGATCAGATTGCCGTGCTCGATGGTGCGTACCCCGCAGCGCACCGCACGCTGCATCGATTCGGGCGTATAGGCGTGCGCCATCACGTAGGTGCCGCGCGCGTGGGCTTCGGCGACGACCGCGCGGATCTCGTCCTCTGAGTAACCGAGCGCGCCGACCGGATCGGTCGGCGACGCGACGCCGCCGGAGGCCATGATCTTGATCTGGTCGGCGCCCATCTGCAGTTCTTCCCGCACGGCCCGGCGTAACGCGTCGACGCCGTCGACGACGCGGCTCAAGGCCCCGACGCGCACGCAGCAGTTACAAGGCGCGTCGCCGACGATGAAGTCCGAGCGCGCGCGCACGTCGCCGTGGCCGCCGGTCTGGCTGAGCGCGCGCCCGGCAACGAACAGGCGCGGCCCCTGCGCGAGGCCCATTTCGATCGATTGCTTCAGCGCGAGGCCCGCACCGCCCGCATCGCGCACGGTCGTGAATCCGCGCCGCAAGATGCCGCGCATGATCGGCACCGCCTTGAGCGTGACGAAGACGTTGGGCATTCTTGCCTGGGCCGGCAAGTCGAACTGTGTCGCGACCATATGCGCGTGCAGGTCGATCAGGCCCGGCATGACGGTCTTGCCGGCGAGGTCGATGACCTGCGCGCCGTGCACGTCAATCGGCTGTGTCGACACCGCCTTGATCGTGTCGCCCTCCACCAGCAGGTTGTGGCCCGGCTGCAATGTGCCTTGCAGCGGATCGAGCAAGGCGCCGTTCTTGAACAGGATGCGGTTCATACGTTCCCCCCTCGGTTGTCTCGCGCGAGCGAGCCATGTGCCGACTCTGAACGTTTCATGCGCATGGCGGCAATTTCTTCGAGCGAACGGCCACGCGTAGGTACGCCCATGATCAGAACCGCGAGCGCGCCGATGATCAGCACCAGCGTCGTGGCGCCGAAAACCCCGCCAAAGCCGAGGCGCGGGTAGAGATAGCCAACGAGGATGGGCGCGGCGATCGCGCCCAGGCGCCCGATTGCCGAAGCGACGCCCATGCCGGTCGCACGAACGTCGGTTGGGAACACTTCGGGCGTGAAAGCGTAGACGCCGGCATAGGTCCCATTCATGAAGAACGACAGCAGGAAGCCCGCGGTCAGGATTTCGGCATTGCCGTGGGTGAGCGCGAGTCCCAGCGCGGAGAGGCCGCCAAGGGCCATGTAGCTCGCGATGGTGGCCTGGCGGCCGATCTTTTCATTGAGCCACGCACCCGAAAAATAACCGGGGATTTGCGCGAGGTACATGACGAGCGCATACGAAAAGCTGCGCGTGATGGTCATGCCGCTTTGCACCAGCAAGCCAGGAATCCACGTAAAGAACGCGTAGTAGCTGAACGTGATCGACAGCCACATGAGCCAGGCCATCGCGGTGATGCTCGCCAGTTCGCGCGACCAGAGCGCCTTGAGGTTGCCGAGCGGCGTGCCGCGCCCCGCGGTCACTGGCGCGGCCGGCTCGTGCGCTTGTAGCGGCTCGAGCTGCAAGCCGTTGGCGCGCACCTCCGCTTCCATTTTGTCGACGATCGCCTCGGCTTCGGCGGTCCTGCCGCGCGTATCGAGCCAGCGCGGGGACTCCGGCAGCGCACGCCGCCACCACAGCAACATGACGACCGGCAGCGCGGTGATCACCGAGACGACGCGCCAGGCATCAGGTGCCAGCGGGATGACCAGATAACCGAGCACCGCGGCGGCGACGAAGCCGAACGAAAAGAACGCCGCCAGACTGCCGGTGAACGTGCCGCGATACTTGCGCGCCACGAACTCGGAGAGAAACGGCGCCACGATGGCGCTTTCCGCGCCGGTGCCAACGCCGGCGACGATGCGCGTCGCCATGAAGAACGGCCAGTCCTGCGCCCCGGCGCTAATGAGCGAAGCGATGCAGTAGATGATCAGCGCCCACACCATGACCGCGCGCCGCCCGATCACGTCGCCGAGGATGCCGGCGAGCGCGGCGCCGAAGAAATACCCGATGAAGGTGCCGCTGCCGAGCACGCCGGTCTGTACGCTGCTCAGATGCCACTGCGTGCGCAGCACCGGCAGCATGAAGGCCAGCACGGCGGCATCCATCGCATCGAACACATAGCCCAGCCCTCCCAGCCACAACAATCGCCGATGAAAGCTCGAATACGGCATGCGTTCTATGCGTGCTGGAATCGTCGACATGGCTTGCCTCCAGAAGGGGGAGTGGCGTGGCGCCGGGCAATGTCAGGCGAGTATAGGGAGCCGAAATAGACGCGTCTTGACAACAAACCGCACCGAACATGCGGATTCCAGCACAGCGGCACACCCCGCGCGCGGCACGCGAGCGGAGCGGCTGAGTGAATGCGGGGCTCAGTGGCGGTATGCAGCCAGCGCATCGCGCGCCTGGAAAGCACTGTACGTCAGTTGTGCGGCTGCGAGGCCCGCGAGGCCGAAGGTGCGCGTCAGGCTGAATGCGGAAAAGCCTTCTGGCACCGGCACGCCCAGCGCCAACGCGTCGGCGAGCGTCTCGCCCGCGACCGTGGTGGGCGCCATGCCGTGGCCGCCGAATGCGATGGCATGCCAGACGCCGTCGGCGTCTCGACCGATTTGCGGCATCTTGTGCCGCGCGTAGCTCATCAAGCCACCCCAGGCATGCTCGATCTTCACATCCGCCAGTTGCGGATACACGCGAGCGAGGTCGCGCTTGAGCAGTCGCGCGATGGCTTCCGGACCGCGGTCGAGCACCGAGATCCGGCCGCCCCAAAGAATGCGCGTGTCCTTCAGCGGCCGGTAATAGTCGAACGCGAAGCGCGTGTCGTAGACCGCATACGGCGCGTCGATCGCATCGGCGAGGCGCGCGCCAAGCGGCTCGGTGGCGATCACGTAGGTCGCGATCGGCAATACCGCGCGCTCGATACGCGGTGCGACGCCGCGCGCATAGCCGCCGCCGGCGAATACGACGTCCTTCGCGGTGACGGTGCCGTGCGGGGTGCGCACGACGAAGCCCGCGCCGCTCCGCTCGATCGCGCGCACCGGCGACTGGTCGTAAATTCGGGCGCCGCCCTGCGCCGCGGCGTTCGCAACGCCGAGCACGTACTTCAGCGGATGGAAATGAAAAGCGTTGGGCTCGAACAGGCCGCCGTGATAACGCGTGGTCTTCAACTGCGCGCGCAACGCGTCCTTGGTCACCGGCTCCCAGTCGACGCCAAAGTCGCGCTTCATCAGCGTGCGCGTGGCGTCGAGCCGCGACGGATCATCGAACCAGTTCGCGAGCATGACGCCACGATCGACGATCTCGCAATCGATTCCGTAGCGCGAGATGCGCGTGCGGATCAGATCCACGGCGTCGACCGTGAGGCGGTACAGGGAGCGCGCCTGGCTGTGTCCCAGCGTGCGCAGCAGATCGGCATTGTCGAGGCTGTAGCCGCCGAACACGAAGCCGCCGTTACGGCCCGATGCGCCAAAGCCCACGCGCTCGGCATCGAGCACCACAACGTCGCGCACGCCGCGCTCGACTAGCCCGAGCGCGGTATTCAGACCGGCGAGGCCGCCGCCGACAATGCAGACTTGCGTATCGGTCTTGCCGGTCAGTTGCGGGTAGGACGGGCGAGAGACGGTGGATTCGTAGTAATTGTTCATGCGATTGCAGAATTTCGATGTGCGAAAGGAAAACAGGAGAAGGTCGACGCCAGCAGCGCGGGATCACACGTCCGAAGCCGCCTTCACCTGATTCACCTGGCTGGCAATGCTCGCGGGATAGCCGGCGCTCGACGCAGTCTCGGTCGAAGCCGCAATCTGGCGTTCGATCCACGGCGCGATCTCCATGTCTTCGTAGCGAACCCGCCGGCATTTGCGCACGATCGAATAGCCCAACCAGACCACGAGAAAGAGCGGCAGGCCGATATAGGTCGCGGCCACGTCTACCCAGTCTATCTTATTGGCAAGGAAAGCCTGATAGTTCTGGCCGAGCGTGACGACGGTACACAGCACGGCGGCGAGAATCGGGCCGAATGGGAACCATTTCGCGCGATACGGCAGTTGCTCGAGGCGATAGCCCTGCTTCAGGAATCCCTTGCGGAATCGATAATGGCTGACCGCAATGCCGAGCCACGTGATGAAACCCGCCATTCCCGACAGATTCAGCAACCAAAGGTACATCGTCTTGTCGCCATAGAGCGACGAGAGAAAGCACAGTGCCCCGACCGCGGTCGTCGCGTACAGTGCGTTGCGCGGCACGCCGCCCTGCGAGAGCTTCGCAAACAGCCGGGGCGCGCGGCCTTCCATGGCGAGGTTGTACAGCATGCGGGTCGACGCATACATGCCGGAATTGCCGGCGGACAGCACGGCGGAGAGGATGACCGCATTCATCACGCCGGCCGCAAACGCAAGACCGGCACGCCGGAATACGAGCGTAAACGGGCTCACGCCGATATCGGTCACGTCGCTTTTCAGCAGGTTGGGATCCGTGTAGGGAACGAGCACGCCGATGACGAAAATCGCGAGCACGTAGAAAAGCAGGATGCGCCAGAAGATCTGCTTGACGGCGCGCGGGATCGTCGCGCCCGGATTTTCGGCTTCACCCGCCGCGACGCCGATCATCTCCGTGCCCTGGAACGAAAAGCCCGCGATCATGGCAACGCCGAGCATCGCGCTCCAGCCGCCGGCAAACGGCGCGTCCTTGATCGTGAAATTATCCCAACCATTGCTCGGCCCGCCGTGCAGGATGCCGAAAATCATCAGGAGACCGATCGCGATGAACGCAAGCACGGTCAGCACCTTGATCAACGCAAACCAGTACTCGGCCTCGCCGAAGCCGCGAACCGACAACGCGTTGAACGAGAAGACCACGGCGAGAAAGAGCGCGCTCCACCAGATGCCCGGCACGTGCGGGAACCAGTAGCCCATCACGAGTTGCGCCGCGACGAGTTCGACTGCGATCGTCACGGCCCAGCTATACCAGTAGTTCCAGCCGATGGCAAAACCGAAGCCCTCGTCGACGAACTTTGCACCGTATGCGGCGAACGAGCCCGAAACCGGCATGAACGCCGCCATCTCGCCGAGGCTCGTCATCAGAAAATAGACCATCAGGCCGATCACCATGTACGAAAGGATCGCGCCGCCGGGGCCGGCCTGCGAAATCGATGCGCCCGTGGCCACGAACAGGCCCGTGCCAATGGAGCCGCCAATGGCGATCATGCGCAAGTGGCGCGCTTGCAGGCTGCGATGGAGTTTGGGCTTCCGGGGTCTCGAGCTGGATGGATTCTCAGAATGGTTGCCGGATTGTGAACGCATGACGTGCGCTGTCTCCATGTCGACTTTCAGAGGCGAAGCACGTCTGGCCTTCCCGCTCCCCTCTTGCGGGATTCACGCACGGGACCGACTGACGTACGTGCCGTCTTCATTTTTTTGGGGTGGCCGCACGCCTGAAACGAAGCGGCCGTGAATACGTCAGCGGTGTGCAGCACACACGCAACGCCGGACCGAGTATAGGGATTGGGAAACGCTGGCTACAAACGATATTTAAGAACTAATTGATGCACTTTTTTCATCAAGCCTGCGAAATCGCCCACCGTGCTCCCTTTACGTATTCCGCCAGCTTCTGCGCGTACCAGTTGGTGAAGTTGGTCAGCATGAACTCCGAAGGCGCATAAGGCCCCGGCGCATACGCCTTCGAACTCACGCCGCGCTGATTTTGCATCACCAGCGTGGCGTCCTGCTCGTTGGTCGCCCGCCATACCGCTGTGAGCGTCTCTATGTCGTAGTCCACGCCTTCTACGGCCTCTTCGTGCACGAGCCAGGTAGTCTTGAGCGCAGTTTGCGTGGCCGACAGGGGCAGCACGCGAAAATGAATGATATGGTCCGAAAGGAAGTGGTTCCAGTTGTTCGGAGCCCTGAACATCCGCATCGAACCGATATCGGGCTCGGTCAGGCCGCCCAGCAGCTTCTTGCACGCAGGGCGCCCATCGGCGGTGAACGAGACCGCGCCGCGATGGAACGGCAAGCGAATGCAGCGGAATTCCGTGCCGCCGTCCGCGGGCAGATGCGGTAACCCGAGATGCTCCCAGAGTGCCGTCTTTTCCTGCATCAGGAGCTGGAAATCGCGGTTCGCGCGCGGGTCGTCAGGCAGCGCGAATTCAATCAGCGTGGCGAGCAGTTCCGGATGGCTTCCCACGCAGTGATAACACTCGCGATTGTTCTCGATGACGAGTTTCCAGTTTGCCTCTTCCACGATCGTCATGGAAAAGGCGACCTTGGTACGATCGGGCTGGTGCGGCGCGATATACGGCGTGACCGCCGCCTTGAAGCGTGAGATGTCGGGCGGCGTGTCGGCGATGCAGACATAGACCATCCCGCAGATGACCTCGACATGAACTGGACGCAGGCCATGCGCCTCGCGATCGAAACCGGCGGGCATCTGGCGCGCGCTCAGCAAGCTGCCGTCGAGTTCATAGACCCACTGATGGTACGGACAGACCAGCCGCTTCGCATGCCCCGCCGGCCCGGTGCAAAGAAGCGATCCGCGATGGCGGCAGGTATTGAAGAACGCGCCCACGCCCCCGCCCTTCGCGCGCAGCACGACCACCGAAGTCTTGCCGATATCGAGCGTGACGTAGTCGCCTTCGCGCGCAATTTCGGCCACGTTGCACGCGAACAGCCATTCGTTCGAGAAGACCACCTCGATGTCGAGTTCGTGCATGGCAGGGTCCGTATAGAAGTCTCCCGCGAGGCTGTAGCCTTCGCGCCGCGCCTCGAGCAACGAACGAACACGGGCAAAATCGATCACGCCAAACACTCCTTTTTAGTCGGATTCCACGAAACGTTCGCCCGCACCCAGGAAAAGACGCGCTTGCTCACGTACGCCGCCGAGGCGGAAAGCGCGTCGGCGGCCGCACTGAAGCTCGACTTGCGGGCGACCGTGCAGAAGACCCGCAGGTCGTCCAGCTCCGGGGTGGCAGCCGCTTTCATCAGAACGTGTGGCGCATACCGATGCGCACATCGGCCTGCGTGGTCGTGGAAGACGGCGTAAAGCTATAGCCGATCACCGCATCCACGCCTTCCGACGCCTTCAGCCAGTCGCCCGAGATATAGATGTCCGTGCTCTTCGACAGCAGGTAATGCATCGCCGCCGAGAGCTGGTTCCAGTGATGCCCGTCGAAGTGCGTGTACTGGTAGCCGCCCACGAGACTTGCCGCCGGCGTGATCTGCCAGTTCGCGCCGCCCTCGGCGACCTGCATATGCTCGCTCTCGCCGAACGCCTTGATCTGCGTGTACGTGAACGCGCCCATCAGCGTGACGTTGTCGACTACGTAGCTCGCGCCTACGCCGAAGGCGCCCTGCTTGTCCACGGGGAACGGCGTGTTGGCATAGAGCGAGGTGACGGTGCCCGTAGCGGGATCGACGCTCACGGTCGGCCTGCCGAAGAACGTGCGCACGCCGATCATGTTGTATGGATCGAACGCGTAGATGCCCGACGGATTGTTCAACTGCGTATAGGCCGTACCCATCGAGAACGCGCCGTGCTGATACTGTGCGCCCACGCTCCACGCGCTGCCCGTGTGGAAGTCCCCCGGCGTATTGCTGAACGAGTACATGCCACCGAACTGGAAGCCGCCGAACGTGCTGGACATGAACTTCACGGCGTTCGGCAGATGGTCGCCGTTCATGCGGTCGAAGTCGCCCTGGTTGATCGCGTAGCCGCTCGCCCATGACGAGGCGTTGTACAGGTAGACGAACTCCTGTGTCATGTCGATCTGGTTGCCGAATGTGAGCGTGCCCCAGTCGTTTTGCAGACCTACATAAGCCTGGCGGCCAAAAAGCGATCCTCCGTTGGTGAGCTTGCCGTTGCCAATGTGAAAGCCGCTCTCCAGTTTGAAGACGGCCTTCAGCCCGCCGCCCAGGTCCTCGGTTCCGCGCAGGCCCCAGCGGTTTCCATACGAAACGCCGTCGTCGAACTTCACCTGATACGAGCCGCCGGCGTTGCTCACATAGGTGACACCCGCATCGAGGACGCCGTAGAGCGTGACGCTGCTTTGTGCACGGGCTGCCACCGGAAGCGCGGCGAGCGCGAGCGCAGCCGCGTGCAGTGCGGCAAGCCGCATTGTGTTCATCGATTTCATGTTGTAGTCGCTGTGGTGGCGCAATCAGTTCAGGCCGCGGTCGGCTTCGCGCACGAGTTGGCGTTCTTTTTCAATGTCGAGCGAGCGGCAGGTCCACAGATAAATCAGCGCGGCGACGGGCAGGCCCACGAGCATCGCGATGTCGGTGCCGCCAAGCGCATTGGCAACCGGGCCGGTGTAAAGCTCCGTCTTGAAGAACGGGATCATCGCGACGAAGCCCACCCCGTAAGCGGTCAGTCCGCGCCAGTTCCAGCGGCCGTAGATGCCGCGCGGGTTGAAGATCTCGCGCACCGAGTAATGCGAGTGGCGCACGATGAAGAAGTCGACCAGGTTGATCGCGGTCCACGGCGTGAACAGGTAGCCAAGAATGCCGAGGAAATCGCCGAACTTGCCCATGAAGTTGTCCGACGCCGCGAACGCGAGCGACGTCGCCGTGAGGGCTACCACGATGAGGCTTAATACGCGCTTGGCCGCGTTCGACTTGAGCGGCTTGAACGAGTCGGTGATGCTGAGCAACGTGAGCGAGGCGCCGTAGAAGTTCAGGCCGGTAATGGCGAGCAACCCCAGCAGCGAAAGCAGCAGCGTGACCGTGCCGAAGCCCGGAAAGATCATGTCGCCCGCGCGCTGGACCGCATCGGAAATCTCGATCTGCGCGTTGAGCGCCGCCGCTGCGGTGCCGACCAGCATCATCCAGACGCCGCCGATGAACGCGCCAAGGAAGGTCCACCAGAAGGTGGCACGCACACCGGTAGTGGGCGGCAGATATCGGGAGTAGTCCGAAACGTAGATCGACCACGAAAGCTGATAAGCCGCCGCCGAAAAGAGCTGGACGAGGAACGGCGTGGTCTTGAAACCGGCGAGGCTCAACTGGCCAGCGGGGAACGGCACCTTCACGCACATGCCGATACTGAAGATCGTGAGCGCCGCGAGCAGCGCGAACGCGAGCCAGCGCTGCGCCTTGTGGATCAGGTCATAGCCGAATACCGCGAGCGCGACCGCAATCACGGTGAAGACGATGTAGCTCAGATGCGGTTCGGTACCAAGCAGATGATGCGCGGTCTGCCCCGCCATCAGCTGGTTGAACGAGTTGTAGCCGATATAGGTGACGAGCGCGACCACCCACACGAGCAACGCGCCCATATAGCCGAACTGCGGGCGCGACTGGATCATCTGGGGCAGCCCGAGCTGCGGCCCCTGGCTCGAATGAAACGCCATGAAGAAGGTGCCGAGCACGTTGCCGAGCACGATGGCGATCGCGCTCCACAGCAGGTTGCCGCCCATGCTGATGCCGATCGCACCGGCCGCGATGGTCGCGAGGTTGGCATCGCCCGTGAACCATACGGGCCACAGGTGCCACGCCCGGCCCTTGCGTTCGGCGAGCGGCACGTAGTCGATCGAGCGTGATTCGATTCGCGATTTGGCGCGCGACGGCTCATTGGCCAGCGCTTCGGCTATTGCCTCTTGGGACATGTCTCCTCCAGTTGTGGGGTGGCTCGCGCGGCCCCGCTTGACGCGGCTGCGCTTCCCGCGCCGGCCCCGATACCAGAGGTTCCAGTTTCCGGACACGGCGCGGTTATCCTGCGGTTAATCAAAAACCAACAGTTAACAATGGTACGCACCGTAGAGGATTTCGTCGCACTATCGCATCCTCCTATTGACGCCCGGGGAGAAATCGATTTGTTTTGCCAAACGTCAATGGACGTTGATTAATAAGAACAAGAATACGGCATGCGCATCAACGGAAGAGGCACATCCGTCAGCGTCAAGGGATAACCCTGATCCACCGTCGCCAAAATTTCACTTATATTTGCGTTAACTTATAGTTTCAACGTAACTGATAGTTAACCAACCCAGTACGGCGGACCCATGACCTACCTCCCGATCGAATTTCACAAGCAACCCGAACAGCCGAAACTGCCGGCCGACTTCTGCGCCAACCCGGAACTCGCCTGGACCATCCCGGCGAGCTACTACACCTCCGAGGCGGTATACAAGTCGGAAGAACAGAAGATCTTCGAGAACGCGTGGATCTGTGTCGCGCACCGCAGCGAACTGGCCGAAGCGAACGCCTACGTGACGCGCGAGGTGGTGGGCGAAAACATTCTGCTCGTGCGCGGCAAGGACAGCGTGCTGCGGGCGTTCTACAACGTCTGCCCGCACCGCGGCCACCAGCTGCTCGAAGGCAGCGGCAAGGCGAAGAACGTCATCACCTGCCCGTACCACGCCTGGGCGTTCAAGCTCGACGGCGCGCTCGCGCACGCCAACAACTGCGATCACGTGGAGTCGTTCGACAAGGAGAACTCGACGCTCGTGCCGGTGCGCGTGGAGGAATACGCAGGCTTCGTGTTCATCAACCTGAACCCGGACGCACAAGGCGTGGAAGCGCAGCTGCCCGGCCTCGAAGCCAGCCTGCGCAAGGCTTGCCCCGTGATCGACGATCTTAAGCTGGCCGCCCGCTTCGTGACCGAAACGCCGGCCAACTGGAAGTCGATCGTCGATAACTATCTGGAGTGCTACCACTGCGGCCCGGCTCACCCCGGCTTCTCGGACTCCGTGAAGATCGACCAGTACACGCACACGCTGCACGGCAACTGGACGGTGCAGTTCGGTCATGCGCAGTCGTCGGAGCGCTCGTTCAAGCTCGATCCGTCCGTGAAGGACCCGAGCTTCAGCGGCTACTGGGCGTGGCCTTGCACGATGTTCAACGTGCCGCCGGGCAGCGACTTCATGACCGTCATCTACGAATTCCCGATGAGCGCCGAAGTCACGCTCCAGCACTACGACATCTACTTCCTGAACGACGAGCCGACCGAAGAGCAGCAGAAGCTGATCGAGTGGTATCGCACCGTGTTCCGCCCGGAAGACCTGCGCCTCGTGGAAAGCGTGCAGAAAGGCCTGAAGTCGCGCGGCTATCGCGGCCAGGGCCGCATCATGGTCGACAAGCAGCGCAGCGGCATCAGCGAGCACGGCATCGCGCACTTCCACAACCTGCTCGCGCAGCAGTATCAGGACTAAGAGGCCAGCATGACGAACCTTCAACATCCCGGCCTGCTGCGTGAGCAGGCCTATATTGACGGCCAGTGGCGCGGCGCCGACGACGGTGCCACGCTCGAGGTGACCAACCCCGCCACGGGCGAGCGCATCGCGAACGTGCCGAACATGGGCGCGCCGGAAGCCCGCGCGGCCATCGAGGCCGCGCACCGCGCCTTCCCGGCCTGGCGCGCCACCACCGCGAAGGAGCGCGCGCGCCTGTTGCGCAACTGGTTCGAACTCGTCATGGCGAACCAGGAAGCGCTGGCCCGGATCATGACGCGCGAGCAAGGCAAGCCGCTCGCGGAAGCGCGCGGCGAGATCGGCTACGCGGCCTCGTTCATCGAGTGGTTCGCCGAGCAGGGCAAGCGCATCGACGGCGACGTGATCCCGAGCCCGAACCCGGACCAGCGCCTCGTCGTGACGAAGGAACCGATCGGTGTGTGCGCCGCGATCACGCCGTGGAATTTCCCGGCTGCAATGATCACCCGCAAGGCCGCACCGGCGCTGGCCGCCGGCTGCACCATCGTCATCAAGCCCGCCAACGAGACGCCGCTTTCCGCGTTCGCGCTCGCGGCACTGGCGGAACAGGCCGGCATTCCGGCCGGCGTGATCAACATCGTCACGGGCAAGTCGCGCGAGATCGGCCTCGAAATGACGTCGAGCCCGCTCGTCAGGAAGCTCACGTTCACGGGCTCGACCGAAGTGGGCCGGCTCCTGATGCGCCAGTGCTCGGACACGGTCAAGAAGGTCTCGCTGGAGCTGGGCGGCAACGCGCCGTTCATCGTGTTCGACGATGCGGATCTCGACGCCGCCATCGAAGGCGCCCTGCTCTCCAAGTACCGCAACGCCGGGCAGACCTGCGTGTGCGCGAACCGCTTCTACGTGCACGACGCGGTGTACGACGAGTTCTGCCGCCGCTTTGCCGAGCGCGTGAGCGCCTTCAAGGTGGACGACGGTTTCGCCGAAGGCGTGAACATCGGTCCGCTCATTACCGAAGCCGCACGCGACAAGGTCGACGGCCTCGTGCGCGACGCCGTGGCGCAAGGCGCACGCGTAGTCACGGGCGGCGCGCCGCATGCACGCGGCGGCAACTTCTATGCGCCCACCGTGCTCGCCGATGCGAAGCCCGGCATGGCCGTGCTCGCCGAGGAAATCTTCGGGCCGGTCGCGCCCATCGTGCGCTTTTCGAGCGACGCCGAAGTCGTGCAGCTCGCGAACGATTCGATCTATGGCCTCGCCGCGTACTTCTACAGCCGCGACATCGGCCGTATCTGGCGCGTGGCCGAGCAGCTCGAGTACGGCATCGTCGGCATCAACACGGGACTGATCTCCAACGAGGTCGCGCCGTTCGGCGGCGTGAAGCAGTCGGGCATCGGCCGCGAAGGCTCGAAGTACGGGATCGAAGACTATCTGTCGATCAAGTACCTGTGCATGGCGGGTGTCACGCGCTAAGGCGGGCGCCCAGCTTCGAGCGGATGCGGGCCGTGCCGCATCCGCTGCTTTTTCCGGATTCAGAAGTCAAGGAAGTCAACATGAACGCCCGCGAATCGATCACTGTCGACGTCGTCGCCGTCGAACAACTCACCCCGCTCATCAAGCGCTTCACGCTCGCGCTGCCCGATGGCGCACCGCTGCCCGAATTCAGCGGTGGCGCCCACGTGCTCGTCTCGATGCAGGACGGCGAGCGGTGGCACCACAATGCGTATTCGCTCCTGAGCTCGCCGCACGACACGCGCCAGTATCAGATCGCCGTGCGCCGCGAGGAGGCGTCGCGCGGCGGCTCCGCCTTCATGCACGACAAGGTCGAGGCAGGCACGCGGCTCGCGATCGGCTCCCCCGCCAATCTGTTCGAACTAGAAAAAGCTGCGAAGCGGCACGTATTCATCGCGGGAGGCATCGGCATTACGCCTTTTCTCGCGCAAATGGCCGAGCATCGACCCGAGGATCTCGAGCTGGAACTGCACTACGCGTACCGCAGCCCCGAGCACGGCGCCTTCGTCGACGAACTGAAGACCGGCCCGCACGCGGCCAACGTGCACTGCTACGTCGACAGCGAAGGCCAGAAGCTCGATCTCTTCAAGCTCTTCCACAATCTGCCCGGCGACGCGCATGTCTACGTCTGCGGCCCGCAAGGCCTCAACGACGCCGTCTACGCGAACGCCGCGCTGCTGGGCTGGCCGAAGGCGCAGCTGCACTCGGAGCAGTTCGCCGCGACGGACACGGGCGGCAAGGCATTCACGGTCATACTGGCGAAGTCCGGCATCGAACTCGAAGTGGGCGAAGACGAGACCATCCTCAAGGCCATCGAGCGCGCGGGCGTGACGGTGGAGTCGCTGTGCCGCGAAGGCGTGTGCGGCACCTGCGAAGTCCGCATTCTCGAAGGCGAGGCGGATCACCGCGACCAGTATCTGGACGACGACGAGAAAGCCGCGCAGAAGACCGTTTTGCTGTGCGTGTCGCGTGCGCGCACGCCGCGCCTCGTGATCGACCTCTAGGCCGGCTGCGTATGCGGGACACCATGAGTCGTGCGTCCGGAACGGCCCGCTTGCCGATCCGTTAAACTAGCGGGAGTTACGGAGCGGACGAAACGTCCGGGCCGCGCGCCCGATTCATCAGAGGCGGCATATACCCGGCCCCGATCGGCGGCCCTGGGGTGTATGCCGCCCTTTTGCGCTTGATTCTTTCGACCGCGCGAGATTCGTCACAGAGGGAAATGGATGTCCGAGGATACGTTCGCGTTCCGTCTGAAAGTGCTGCTCGAGCACAAGAAGCTGAGCCTGCAGCAAGTCGCCGACGCCGTCGGCATATCACGCCCCGCCGTGCACAAGTGGACGCGCGGTGGCGAGATCGACTATTCGAACCTGCGCCGCCTCGCGGCGTTTCTCGACGTCAACTGGGTCTGGCTGCGCTACGGCGACGAAGCCGTGAAAGACCTCGGCATCGCGGGCAATACCGAGCTGCCGATGACCGATCTGCGCCGCCGCTATACCGCCGAGATCATGTCGAACGAGGCGCGCATGAAGCAAGCGCAGGAACTGGCCGGCATCGTGACGTGGGAATGGAATCTCGTCACCGACGAGCTGATCTATTCGAGCAACTGCGCAAAGCTTTATGGCCGCGAGATTCACAGCAACGCCGAATTCTGGGAAATCCTCCATCCCGAGGATTCGATCTGGCTGAACGACGAGACGCTCAGGGAGCTGGTTGCGAGCACGGCGCCGCGCGTCTGGGACTTCCGCATCATCCTGCCGGACGGGCAGATCCGCTGGATCGAGTCGCGCGTCGCCACGCTGCTGGACGACGCGGGGCGCCCGGTGCGCGTGGTGGGCACCACCATCGACATCAGTGCGCGCAAGGAAGTGGAATCCGCGGAGCAACGGCGCCTGCAACTGCTCAACGATGCCGCGCGCATTGCGGGCTTCGGCGCCTGGCGCTGGCTGCGCGCGCAGGACGAGCTGATCGTTTCGGACGAATGGTGCCGCCTGTTCGGCGTCGATCCGGCGCACGCGCCGCGCCACTATGTCGAGCTATCACGGCACATTCACCCGGACGACCGCGCGGCGCGCGAAGCGGCCGTGAACGAAGCGCTCGCGCACCGCGCCGACTATCGCGTGCTGTATCGGGCGGCACTGCCCGACGATACGTGGCGGCTGGTGGTGGAGCAAGGCTACGCCCGCGTGGCACCGCATGGCGAGGACGTGTGGCTCACGTCACTGTGCCGCGCCGCGCAGCCTGCCGACATGGCCGCAGGCGTCTCCGCGGCTGCACAGCCGGGCGCCGAAGAAAACGCGGCCACGGGAGCCGCGCCGCACTGAGTGCGTGAGAAGCACCGGGGTGTCCTGCCGGAACACCCCACGCCGACGTGCTCAAAGCGCTGCGGCGACTGCCCTGCCGATCTCCGTCGTGTTCGCCGTGCCGCCCATGTCGGGCGTGCGCGGGCCTTCCACCAGCACCTTTTCGATGGCCTGCATGATCGCGTCGTGCGCGGCCTTGAATTGCGCGTCGCCGTTGCCGAGGAAGTCCAGCATCAAGTCAAGCCCTGGAACATACCGTTCCCCCGTCGTACGCGCCTCACCGTTTGTCCACGGCATGTTCACTGTCCTCAAGGAGCCCGATTCATTCCTTCGCCGAGCCGCGCTCGCCAGCGATTCTATTGCTGTGCCAGGTCGAATATCCGGCTCATCGCCATCCACTTCTGTCCGGACGGAGTCCACGGTGTGGGCGTCTGAAACTGCCACATCAACGCTTCCCACCGCTGGACCATGGCGTCATTTTGAGCAGCAGTCGCCATCCTGTCAGCGTCATATATTGCGTCGTCTGTTTCCATCACCATGAGCAATCGGGTTCCCAGACGGTAAATCTCCATGCCCAGAACGCCATGGTCTCGTATGTGCCGGATCACTTCAGGCCAAACCTGGCGGTGAAGTTCTTCATAACGGGCAATAAGCTCAGGATCTTCTTTCAGATCCAGGGCGAAGCAGTAACGCACGATCACTCCTGTTATAAACGCCGCAGTCATTCAGCTGGGATCACGCCTTGCGTGGCTTGCTGCCGCATGGCATTCCAAGCATGTCGTCAAATGAATCGCAAACCTCATCCCTCACAGTCGCATCGCTAACCGCTAGCGCCGAATCGCCGTAAGAGATGAAGCACTGCAGGAAGGTGAAAATCGTGAACGCCAGGCACCGCAAGGCGTCGTTTCTGGCACATCTCTGCGGTGAGCTCCATCGCCCGTGTCCGCGTGCCAACAAGCAGCAACAACGCTTCCTGCACAAGTGATTGTTCAAGCGACGACAACCGGAATTCCTGCCATGCCTCCTGAGCCGGCAATCCGGATACGCTGCTTTCGATCTGTTCCTCGCAATCCATCTCTGCTCCCCGCATGCCATACCCGGGCGTCGCCCGTTACATGATCGCCCCCCGCAGCCAGGGAACGAACTCGCGATCACCGATTCCGTTTTCCTCGCTGCACGTTCGCCTTCCGGATGCAACCTCCAGAATGAACTGGAACAATTGCATCCCTGCTTCCTCGACGCTCAGACGACCGTCGACGATGTCGCCGCTGTTGAAGTCCATGTCCGTGCGCATTCGCTCGAACAGGTCCGTGGTGGTTGCAATCTTGATGGTAGGAGCCGGCCTGGAACCAAAGACTGAGCCGCGTCCAGTCGTAAAGCAGACCAGGTTGGCCCCTCCCGCTATCTGCCCCGTAGCCGACACCGGGTCGTAGCCCGGCGTGTCCATGAAGACGAGTCCGCTTTCAGATACCGGCTCAGCGTAGTCGTAGACCGCGTTCAATACGGTGCCGCCTGCTTTCGAGACTGCTCCCAGTGACTTTTCAAGGATCGTTGTGATGCCACCTGCCTTGTTACCGGGCGACGGATTGTTGTTCATTTCGCCGCCATTTTCCGCTGCGTAGCGTTCCCACCACCGCAACTTCGCGAGCAGACGCTCGGCGACGTCATCCGACGCAGCCCGCGCCGTCAGCAGATGTTCTGCCCCGTAAATCTCCGGCGTCTCCGACAGGATTGCGGTGCCGCCATTGCGTGCGATCAGGTCGACCGCCACGCCGAGCGCGGGATTGGCGGTGATTCCCGAGTACCCGTCCGAACCGCCGCACTGCAGCCCGATTTTTAGCCGCGCCACAGGTACTGTTGTGCGCACGGCCCGATCTGCCACTTCGAGCAGTTCGTGTACGATCGCGGCTCCCCGCGTCACCGCCTCGCGGACACCGCCTGCGTCCTGGATGACGAGCGTTCTGATCGACCCGTCATGGCGCGCTCGCAACGAAGCCGCGAGATCCTCGACCTGATTGACCTCGCAACCCAGTCCGACAAACAGCACGGCCGCAAAATTGGGATTGCGCGCATAACCGGCCAGTGTCCGACGCAATATCGCGATTCCGTCACCGGAGGCCGACATCCCGCATCCGCTCTGGTGCGTAATCGCGACAACACCGTCCACGTTTCTGAAGGCCTCCATGGCTGCCCCCCGGAACGCATCCGCTATCGCATGACAAACACTGGCCGAGCAGTTGACGCTCGCGATAACGCCGATGTAATTGCGCGTTCCTACCTGACCGTCCGGCCGCACGAATCCCTGAAACGTGTCGGAACGGTCGATCTCTGCGGACCGAAGCGCCGTTTCGTGGCCCGACTGCCCACTCCCGTGACGTTCAGGCATGTCGACGTTGTGTACGTGAACGTGTTCGCCCGCAGCGATGTCGCATAGCGCAACGCCAATCGTCTGCTGATACTTTGTCACGGACGCGCCGCGGGCGATGTTCCGTATCGCCACCTTGTGACCGGCTGGCACGGGCGTCAAGACCTGAACCTGCTGCCCATTCGTATCGATCTGCGTGCCTGCATCCAGCGCGCGAAGCGCCACTGCAACGTTGTCTTCACGGTGAAGCACCAGAAACGTCTCCACGTTCATGTTGCATGCCTCCCTTCTACAGCGTCCAGGCGGTTCTGCGCGGCCAGCATGCTCCGCAAGCGCGGCTGTGTGGCGGCAAGCGATAACGAATCCGCGAGTTCGATCAGCGGCTTTATTCGCCGTCTGACCTTTTCTCCGTGATTGGTCGCAATGTCCGCGATACGATGAGCCAGCCAGGGATTGAGCAGCCGGTCGCGCACATTTTCGATGTAGCGCTCCGCGGCACTGTGCAGGCCCAATGCGTCGAACACCGGCAAGACCTCCTCGTGCCAGATTCCCTCGATACCGTCCCGAAGTCGGGGATCGCTCATCGCCACCAGCACCGTTTCGTTCGACGGGCGGCGCTCGTTGATCCACCGATCGGCGAGCCAGCTGTGGCCGAGATTGAGAAAGAAGAGCTTCAGACGCTCATGGGTACGCAGGTCGTCTGTCACGACAATCTGCTCGTGCACACATGGCAACTCCATGCCCGTACGCCGCTCGATGGCCCATAGCGCATACGGTTCGGCGATTGCGCCGACCGGGTCGATCGGCTCGGACACGATCCGGTCGACCAGTGAGTTTACCCAGACGCAGCTATGCTGCAGATACCCGATAAACGTCGCCGGCATTCCCCATCGCCGTGCCACGCCGAGCACGATATCGCGAAGCGTGTTGCCATTGTTCTCGACAAGTTCGCAGGGAAAGATCGACACACCATCATCGGGACGCACCTGCCAACGTGCATGCAGGAGAACCATCAGCTTCACCGGAAAGCTGTGCGGCACCTGTTCGTCGCCAACAAGCATGTCCGCCGAGTCCCGGTCGTCAAGCCGGTAACCGGCATCGCCCGTGTTCGAGACAATGGCCCGCACCTCCTCGATCATGACGCGACGAATGTCTGCCCAGTCAAGATCGGCGACCCACGCCTTCTGGACGGCGTGGCAATCGACGACGCGATCGACGGCCACACTGCCTTCCCTGCCCCGAATGCGGACGGGATAACTGCGTGTATGCGCAAGTGCGGCAATTCGCGCACGGCTCGACGGAGTGCCCGTGGTCTGCACAACGCCGATTCCGCCGATCGCGTCGCCGCGCTCAAGGGCCTGCGATACGAAAAAGGCGACATGGGCCAGCAGAAACCGGCTGGTGCCGAACTGAAGAATGGGTGTGCTCATGCTGCCTGTCCTGATTGCTTCGCCATGTAACTCAACATTCGACCAACGCCTTGACAACGGTCTGTCCGGGTTCCAGCAATCGCGGAAATGCGTCGGGCACCTCGGCAAGGCGCATGCGGTGCGTATTCAACGCCTGGTCAGGAATGCGGCCCGCACGCATCGCCTCCAGCACGGTTTCGAAATCGGTGGCGGTAGCGTTGCGGCTTGCAAGCAACGTGGTCTCGCGCTTATGAAATTCCGGATCGGAGAATGTCACCTGGCCCGGCACGATCGAGATGAGGGTGTATTTGCCGCCATGTGCGACGAAGGCGAAGCCGCGGTTCATCGCATCGATGTTGCCGGTCGCGTCAAAGACCGCATCAAAAAACTCGCCATGCGTGAGCGATGCGAGTTGCGCCACGTCGTCCGGGCCCACCGCGACCGCTGCATCGACGCCCAGATGCGACTTGCAGAATTCAAGGCGGTCCGCGCGCGTGTCCAGACAAACGACCGTGGCACCGCGCAGCCTGGCAAAGATCATCGCAGCCATGCCAATCGGGCCTGCACCGACCACGAGCACCCGTTGACCGGGCGACACATCGGCACGCCGCACGGCATGTGCGCCGATGGCAAGAAATTCGAGCATGGCCGCCTGATCGAGCGACACCCCTTGCGCCTTGTGCACGAACTGCGCAGGCACGCTGAGATACTCGGTCAGTGCGCCATCGCGATGCACACCCAGCACCTGGATGTTGACGCAGCAGTTCGTCTTGCCTTGACGGCACGCGACGCAGTGTCCGCACGACAGATAGGGCATGACGTAGACGCCGTCGCCAGCCGCGAACCCCGAGTCAGGGTCTGCCTCGACGACCACTGCTGACAGTTCATGACCCATTACGCGCGGGTATTGGAGGTAGGGTTGACTGCCGGTAAAAATATGCAGATCGGTACCGCAAATCCCGACACGGCTGACCCGCATCAGTACTTCGCCGTCACCCCGCGCGGGTAAATCACGCTCCTCGGCGCGCAGTACCCCGGGCGATTCGCAGATCACGCTAAGCATGTTGATGTCCTCTCGATCAGGTCAGGTATGGTGGCTCGGTGTGCACCGATAGATCGCATCCAGGTCGCGTGGAGGCCAGTGGCCGGCACGTGCTTCGTTGCACCCGTAGTGCTGGTGTGCGTCGACACGCCGCGTCATTGACGACTCCCGGGAACCGGCGCATCTGGGGCGATCAGTCCTCCCTGGCCAAGCGCGCCCCAGAAGTCCGCCGGCACGGGTTGTTCGAGCCACGTGATGTTCTGCTGCAGCTGGGAAACACTACGCGCACCGATCACGCAGGAAACGACAGCGTCATGCGCGAATGGAAACTGCAGCGCCGCTGCAGGAAGTGGAACATTGAAGCGCTCACATAGAGCAGAAAGGCGACCCACCTTCCCGACGACTTCGGCTGGCGCTTCCGAATAGTTGAACTTACCGTTGCCAGCGAGTATGCCCGAATTGAACACGCCACCCACGACGACGCCTGTGCCTACGCGGGTGCAGCGATCGAGCAGCGGCTCCAGCGCACCCTGTTCGAGCAGGGTGTAGCGGCCGGCCAGCAGAATGACGTCGAGCGGCGCTTCGTTCAATGCATCAACGGCGACTTCCCACTCGTTGACGCCAAGACCGACTGCGCGGACTTCGCCGCCCGCGCGTAGCTCCTCGAGCGCGCGAAACCCACCGCCGGCCGTAAGTTGGCTCCAGTAGTGCGTATGTCGATCGCCGTGAGTCAGACTGCCGATGTCATGGACATACAGGATATCGATTTGCGCGAGGCCGAGGCGCTGCTGGCTGTCTTCGTACGAGCGCATGATGCCCTCGTAGCTATAGTCAAACACGGGGCGAAACGGCAGCGGTTCGGCCCAGCCATCCTCACCGGGCTCGACACCGACATCGGGGCGCATCAAACGACCCACTTTCGTGCTCAATGTGAAAGCGTTGCGCTGACGCGCCGCGAGTGCCTGCCCGACGCGCCGCTCGGAGAGTGTATAGCCGTAATACGGCGCGGTATCGAAGTAGCGCACGCCTGCGGACCAGGCGGCGTCGACCAATGCGCAGGCATCGGTGGCCGACATGGCACGGTAGAGCCCGCCGAGTTGGGAGCAGCCAAGGCCAAGCCTGGTCAGTTCCAGGCCACTGCGCGGTAAGGCGCGTTTTTCGGAAGCGTTCATAAACCGGGGAGGCAGGTGTCAGGGGAATACCGTGAAGGCTCCCTGCGACGAGCCCAATGGCTTCGTCGCAGATCGGCCACCATCAGTAGAGGACGTTCTTCGCTTCCTGGGAGTCGAGGTTCGGTTTGTCGACCATGACTACACCGGTATCGACCAGCTTCGCGACGGGTTTGTGTTCGATGACGCCGACCACCGTCTGGACTCCCTTGTTTCCCATCTGCCACGACCCCTGGACGGCAATCGCCTGGATGGTGCCGTCGCGAACGAAGCCTTGCAGATCCTCATTGCCATCGAAACCGACTGCCACCAGCTTGCCAGCCTTGCCTGCCTGCTTGAGCGCGCGTCCCATGCCAACTGCGGTCGGTTCGTTCGCGCCGAAGATGCCTTTCAGGTCCGGATTCGCGGACAGCACATCGGTTGTCTGGTTCAGTGCTGTCGCCATCTGCGACTGCGAGTAGTAAGGTCCGACAATCTGCAGCTTCGAATGGGCCGCGATGTATTTACGGAAGCCGCCTACCCGGCCAACTTCCGACCCCGCGCCGGGCACGTACGACATGACTGCAATTTTGCCCGTCTGTCCTACACGAGCGATCAATGCCTGGGCACACAGTTCGCCCGCCTTCTCGTTGTCGGTCGAGAGGAACGACTGGTAATACGGTTTGCCCGAGTCCGAGATTGCCGAGTCGATCAGCACCACCGGGATATGTGCTTCCCAGGCTTTCTTGATGGCAGGCACGAGAGCGTCAGGGTCGGAAGGCGCCAGCACGATGCCTGCCACGTGCCGGTTGACCGCGTTCTCGACCATGTTCACCTCGTCGGCGATGTCCGACTCGGCGGCCGGCCCCTGGAAGGTCATCGTATAGCCCTTCGTTTCTGCAAGCGCCGCGTTCGCGCCCTTCTGGACGTTCTGCCAGTAGTTCGAATTTACCGTCTTGACGATCACGGCGATCTCGCCGCCTGCAGCATAGGCGCCGGTACTGAACGCTGCACACAACATCGCCGATACCGTCAGCAGGGAAAGCTTTCGCATGTCTCGCTCCTCTCTTGTGGTTGAACTTCGTGTGGTGGTTGAACTACGTGTGATTACCGCTTGCGATTTCGCAACTGGTCGATCCAGACGGTCCCGAGAATGACGACGCCGATGATGATCTGCTGGATGAAACTCGATACGCCGTTCATGTTGAGTCCGTTGCGCAGGACAGCGATGACGAACGACCCGATTGCCGTTCCCGAGATCGTGCCTACACCTCCCATCAGCGAAGTGCCGCCGATGACCGAACTCGCAATCGCATCGAGCTCGTACATGACACCCTCGTTGGGCTGCCCGGTGACGAGTCGGGACATCAGCACACAGCCCGTCACTCCGGCCATGGCACCGGAGAGGACGTACGTGAAAAGCGTCACGCCCTGAACGTTCACGCCGGAAAGCCGTGCTGCTTCCGCATTCGAGCCCACCGCGTATATGTGGCGGCCAAGCGAGGTCTTTGACAGCAACACCGAGACTGCGACGAACAGGACGATCATGATGACGACTGGATAGGGGATACCCGGAAACGTTGTGTCCGGAAATCCGTCAGCGCCAATATGGGAGACGCGAAACAGCGCCCCGTTTCCGAGTGCGCCAAACGCGTCGCCCAGATCTGAAACCGGGCGGGCGCCGGTAATCTGCAGCGCCAGACCCCGCGCGACGAGCATCATGCCCAGTGTCGCAATGAACGGCGGCAACCCCATACGCGTCACGCAGATTCCGTTGACGGTCCCGCACAGCGCGCCGACCAGCACCCCGCACAGCATCGCGACCGGCACGGGCGCGCCCGCCTTTGTCAGTAGTGCTGCGGAAACTCCCGCGAGTGCAAGAACGGAGCCGACCGAGAGGTCGATGCCGCCGGTGATGATGACACACGTAGCCGCAACGCCCAGGTAGGCAATTGACGTCACCTGCAGGCAGACGGTCATCAGGTTGCCTACCGAGAAGAACGCCGAACTCGTCACAGAAAATGCCGCCAGGAGCACAATCAGGCTGCCCAATGCAGCAAACTTCTGGATAAGGTCGCGGCGCCGTTGCTGGGCGGTCTGCCTCGCGGCCTGGGTCGAGTCTGATGTCATTTCAAGCATGGGTGCGCCCCGAAGCGTAGTGCATGATTTCCTCCTGACTGGTATGTGCGGTATTGAGAACCGCAGTCATGCAGCCCTCGTGGAAGACGGCAATCCGATCCGTCATGCCGAGCAGTTCGGGCAACTCGGAACTGATGAGCACGACACCAACGCCCTCTGCGGCAAGCCGGTCCATCAACCCGTAAATGGCGAACTTCGCGCCAACGTCGATACCGCGTGTCGGCTCGTCGAAAAAGAGGATCTTTGAGCCACGATAGAGCCACTTGCCGATCACGACCTTTTGCTGGTTGCCGCCGGAAAGATTGCGCACGATCTGATTGACCGATGGCGTCCGGATCGCCAGCTCCTTGACGTATCGTTCGGCGACCTGGTGCTCCTCCCGAAAGCGCAGGAAGCCCGTGCGTGACGCAATGGCGCGCACATTTGCCAGCGTGATGTTCGCGGCAACCGGCATCATCAGGGCAAGGCCCTCCCTCTTCCGGTCTTCGGACAGATAGGCGAGCCCGTGCCGGATGGCCTCTCTCGGTGAGCGGATGCTCACCGGCTGACCATGAAGCGTGATCGTTCCGCTATCCAGCCTGTCAGCGCCGAAGATTGCGCGCGCAACCTCGGTGCGGCCAGCACCCATGAGGCCGGCAAACCCGAGGATCTCGCCTCTGCGCAGCTCGAAAGAGACCGGGCCGAACACACCGTTGCGGTGCAGATCCTTCACGCCCAGCAGCACCTCTTCGGTAGGAGAAGATTGCCTGGCCGGATAGGCGTCCTCGAGCGAGCGACCGACCATGCGCGCAACGATATCGTTGACGCTCAGCGCAGCGAAGTCATCGGTCGAGATGTGACGGCCATCGCGCAGAACCGTCACGCGATCGACAATGTGCGCCATCTCGTCGAGCCGATGCGAGATGTAGAGAATCGCCACGCCCGCTGCGCGCAGTTCCTTGATGATCCTGAAAAGCTGGACCGTTTCCGATTCCGTAAGGGACGACGTCGGCTCGTCCATGATCAGAACCTGAGCGTCTAGCGAAAGCGCCTTGGCGATTTCGACCATCTGCTGCTGCGCGATCGAGAGCGTCCCGACCAGCGTCGTGGGCGCCACATCCAGCCCGATGCGTGCAAGACAACGCGTTGCATCCGCGTTGAGCCTGCGCGTGTCGACAAAGGGTCCACGCTTTGGCTCGCGCGCCAGATAGAGGTTCTCCGCCACGCTCAGATGCGGCACCAGGTTCAGTTCCTGATGGATGATCGCGATGCCTGCGGTCTGCGCTTCGGAAGTCGAGAGGAACTGCACGGCCTCGCCGCGATAGCGGATCAGACCGACGTCCGGTCGGTATTGGCCGCTGATGATCTTCATCAGCGTGGACTTGCCCGCCCCGTTTTCGCCGCAAATGGCGTGGACCTCTCCGCAGCGCAGATCGAGGTTGATGCCATCGAGTGCGATCACGCCCGGGAAGCGCTTTCCGATACCTTCGAGGCGAAGGATCTCCTCGTTCGGTGGCTTATGGAGTTCTGCATCCAGGCTGGGCAGCCCGTTGGGCACGCTCATCTCGTCTCCTTTGACATGGCCGGCCTGGCTTCGCGCTGGTCAGTCCAATTGAGACGGATTAGACGGCAAACTCAGTTATTGGTCAAGCCAATATGTTTTTCGTTAACTGGTCTTACCTATAAGGAAAACCCTGGGACGGGCGCAATCGCTTGTCCCACGGTACTTCAGCCGAAATGCTAGACTCTATGGGCCGTTCAACTTGTCGGCAGCTGGCAGGCACCGAACCTCATCGTGAAATCTACCGAACCCAAGCGGCTTTACCAATCCATTGCTACCCAGATCCTCACATTGATTCGTCAGGGTGAATTCCCGGCGGGCGAGCGCCTGCCACCGGAGCGGGAACTCGCCATCAAGCTTGGCGTCTCGCGGCCCTCCCTGCGTGAGGCGCTTATTGCGCTGGAGATCGGTGGCAAGGTCGAGATCCGTGTCGGATCCGGCGTCTACGTGCGTGAGACAGGTATCGATGATGAGAGCGCGGTGGGGTCCCTTGGCGATAGTCCGTCCGAGCTCATGCAGGCGCGCGCGGCGATCGAAGGCAGCGTAACGGTGCTCGCCGCAGCGCGCATTACCGCGGCCACACTCGATCGCCTGCGCCGCTCAATCGAGCGGATGCGCAAACTTTCGGCTGCGGGCAAATCTCCTGTCGAAGCGGACCGGCAATTCCACATGCTGATCGCGGAGGCTGCGGGGAACTCCGTGCTCAGTCGCTTTGTGGGCGAACTCTTCGATAGCCGCCACGATCCGATCGCGGCTGCCATGCGCGGTCATACGGAAAGTCCTCAAACCTGGACCGAGGCGGTATGCGAGCATGAAGAAGTCCTGAGGGCCTTGCAGGCCGGCGATCCTATCGCGGCGCAGACAGCGATGCGTGCTCATCTCAAGGCTTCCGGGGAGCGATGGATAAGCGGTGCGCTGAAAAAATCAGATACAGGGCAAGCAAGTGAAAATGCCTAACAGGGCTCGGTACTCGCGTATTCGCGTATTCGCTCGACCGACGGGCGTGGGTTCGGCGCCGCGTGCCTGGCGCACCAGCAGCACGGCGCCCAGCCGCCGCTCCAGTTCCGCGATGCGCTTGCTTGCGCCCGAGGTGGCGAGGTTCTCGTTTTCGGCGGCCCGCGAAAGGCTTTTCGACTCGATGGCCGAAACGAGCATCTGCAGGCCCAGAAGATCCATTTTCATAGATGGCGAGACGTAGTGGAACGCGTGGCCCGGTGCCGCGCTGTTTGTCGCCATCATACGCACCGTGCGGATCAAGCGGGCAACATGGGGAAGCCGTACAGGCGCGCGGAATTGTCCACGAGTATCGTACGGCGTAGCAAGACGTCGGTTATCGAGCGCGCGAAGAGCGAGAGCAGCGCGTCCTCGGCGGGCATCTGCCAGCGTGGCAAGGACGAACGAAGCGCGCTTATTTATCCCAGAGGAGCCGCCGAAGCGTTCTGCCCTGCCCTGCGCCGATAGAGCCCAAGCGTCGCGCCCAGCCCGCACAGCGCCGCGAAACTGAGCCAGTAGCCGGGCGCGGCCTTATCGTGCAGGACCTGAATGAGGAACGTCGACACGGCGGGCGTGAAGCCCCCAAAGAGCGCGGTCGCGAGACTGAACGCCAGCGAAAAACCCGCCACGCGCACTTCCGCGGGCATAACTTCGGTGAGCGCGGCGACCATTGCGCCGTTGTACATACCGAAGAAGAATGAGAACCACAGCAGCACGCTCAGCATGCGGCCAAAACTCGGCGCGGCGGCGAGCCACGACAACGCCGGATACGCCGTGAAAATTGCGAGTATCGAAATGGCGAGCAGAATCGGCTTGCGGCCAATGCGGTCCGACAATGCGCCGCCAATGGGCAGCCAGATGAAGTTCGACACACCCACGAGCAGCGTCACCATCAGGCTGTCTTCCGTGGAGAGCTTGAGCACAGACTTGCCGAACGTCGGCGTGTACACGGTGATGAGATAGAACGTGGTCGTCGTCATCGCCGTGAGCAGCATGCCGCCAATCACGATGCGCCAGTTGCCGAGCAGCATCGCGTAGATTTCGCCCACGCCCGGATGATGCCGGCGCGCCTTGAACTCTTCGGTTTCCTGCAGCGAGCGGCGCAGCATGAACAGGAACGGCACGATCGCGCAGCCGATGAAGAACGGAATGCGCCAGCCCCACGCGCCGATCTGCTGCGCGCTCATCCAGTGATTGAGCGCATAGCCGAGCGCCGCCGCGAACACGATGGCCACCTGCTGGCTGGCCGACTGCCAGCTCGTATAGAAGCCCTTGGCGCCGGGCGTGGCCATTTCCGCGAGATAGACCGACACGCCGCCCAGCTCCGCGCCCGCCGAAAAGCCTTGCAGCAGCCGCCCGATCAGCACGAGCGCGGGCGCGAGCAAACCGATGGTCGCGTAACCCGGCACGCAGGCGATCAGGATCGTGCCGCTCGCCATGATCGACAGCGTGACGATGAGGCCGGTGCGCCGCCCTACTTTGTCGATATACGCGCCGAGAAAGATCGCGCCGAGCGGACGCATCAGGAAGCCCGCGCCGAACACGGCGAACGTGAGCATGAGCGAGGCGAACTCGCTCGACGTCGGAAAAAATATCTTCGAAATCGACGTGGCGTAAAAACCGAACAGAAAGAAGTCGAACTGTTCGAGGAAGTTGCCGCTCGTCACGCGCAGGACGGTTGCGGCCTTGGAGCGGCTCGAGCCGCCTGGCGTGCCGGCGCCCAGGTCTGTGGGGGTCATGATTGTGTCTCCTCTAGTTGGTATGCCGGCGAGCGGCGCGATGTTCCTGTGGTGCGTCACTCGCCTAGTCAGAACCCAGGCCCAGCGTATTGGGCTGGCGCTTTTCAACGGATGATTTCAGCAGCGCCGCCGCTCGGAAAACGCCGTGCGCGAACTTGCCGTACGGCAGCGTCGCAAACAACGCCATCACGATCCCCAAGTGCACCGCCAGCAGCCACGGCATGCCCGCCGTGGCGCGAAACGCCAGCAGCGCGAGCCCCGAGGCGCTCGTAAGCAACAGCAGCGCGATGAAGCCGCGGTCCATCGGCCGCTGGCGCGCATCGCCCTGTTCGGGATGGCGCTTCAGGTTCAGCCACAGTAGCCCCGCCGGCCCGATGATCAGCCCGATACCGCCCGCCGTGCCCAGCAGCACCGGCGCGCTGAGGAATGCGTATGGCGCTTCGAGGCCGAACAGGTAGTGATAGACCGTCGCCACCACCGTTGCAGCAAAACACAGCATAAACCCGTAAAAGGTGAAGTGATGAAAGCGCCGCCGCGCGAGCGTGAAGGCGTCGCTCGATTCGTTGCAGCCTTCACCGTGCCCCCCGTCCAGATACTTCAGCGTCAGTGCGTTCTTTGCCGCTTCCGCCATTGCGGGCGGGCTCGCGCTCGCCATGGCCGGTGAGACGTCGCGCCAGAAGCGCGTTACGCCAATGCCGAGCGCCACGACGGCGAACAGAAACACCATGCCGAACAGCGCCGCAAGCAGGTTGTGCGGGAAGATCGCGTAGAAGTTCGCGGACACGACGTTGCCGCCGAGTCCGCCTTGCAGCACCGTGCCGAGCAGCAAAAAGAGCGCGAGGCCGGCCGCCAGCGCAACGGAGAGCGTCACGCCATTGCGCTTGTACAACGTGCCCAGCGCGGCGGGCCATGCGTATTCCGTGTAGGTTTCGAGGCGCACCTTCGCCATCGCCTTCGGCACGTTCACGGCGAACTCGTGCGGCGGCGCGTACTGGCACGCGTGATAGCACGCGCCGCAGTTGTGGCAGAGATTGGCGAGATAGTTGACGTCGGCTTTGCCGAACTCGAGGCGGCGCGTCATCGCCGGGAACACGGCGCAAAAGCCTTCGCAGTAGCGGCACGCGTTGCAGATCTGCATCTGCCGTGTCACTTCGCCCTCGCTTTCGGTCAACGGCACGATGGGAATTACGCGTGAGCCGCTGACTTGGGTCCCCTGAAGTGTTTTCTTTGTATCGGACGGCGCTGTGCGCGCGTGTTCGGTCGCGAGAGCGTCAGTGCGCTGCATGGTGAGTCTCCGTCGTCTGAATTGCGGCGCGTGCGGCCTGCGTGCCGGCAATGCGCCCGAACGCCGTGCCGATCGACATGCCAACGCCCGCCGTATAGCCCTTACCGAGCACGTTGCCCGCCATCATTTCGCCCGCTACGAACAGGTTCTCACTCGCCTCGCCGCCAAAATGCACCTGGGCGCGGTCGTTGGTCTTGAGGCCGAGATACGTGAACGTGATGCCAGGCCGCAATGCGTAGCCGTAGAACGGCGGCGTGTCGATGGGGCGCGCCCAGTGTGTCTTGGCGGGTGCGAGGCCTTCGGTATGGCAGTCGTCGAGCGCGGTGTGGTCGAATGTGCCCACGCGGCACGCTTCGTTGTATTGCGTGAGCGTTTCCACGAAGCGGACTTCCGGCAGATTCAGCCTTCGCGCGAGTTCGGGCAGCGTGTCGGCCTTTTCGCCCGGAAAAACGGGCGGCATGAAGCGGCCGATGGCCTTCGAATCGATGATCGAGTAGCCGATCTGCCCCGGCTGCTGCGCGACGAGCCGGCCCCAGATCGCATAGCGCTTGGGCCAGAAGTCTTCGCCCTCGTCGTAGAAGCGCTCGGCGTCGCGATTGACGACCACGCCCAGCGAAACGCAGTCGATGCGCGTGCAGATACCGCCGTCATAGAGCGGGGCGCGGGCGTCGATGGCGACGCAGTGCGATTGCGACGGGTCGCCGATCATGTCCGCGCCGGCATCCATCATGTGCCGGATCAGCACGCCCTTGTTGAAGCGCGTGCCACGGATCAGGAAATTGTCGGCGGGCCACTCGCCCCGCTCGTTCTGCCCCCACGCCTCGCGCAGCCATTCGCGGTTCGATTCGAAGCCGCCCGCGGCCAGCACGCAGGCGCGCGCCTCGAAGCGTTGGCGGCCGCTCTTCGCCGCGACGAAGCGGCCGCAGTCCAGTTCCAGCGCGTCGATGGGTGTGTCGTAGCGAATTTGCACGCCCAGTGCTTCCGCGCTGCGGTAATACGCGTTGACGAGCGCCTTGCCGCCGCCCATGAAGAAGGCGTTCGTGCGCGCCACGTGCAGCGCGCCGGAAAGCGGCGGCTGAAAGCGCACGCCGTGCTTTTGCATCCAGGGGCGGCATGAGGACGACGCGCGGATCGTGAGCCGCGCGAGATGCTCATTGGTAATGCCGCCGGTGACCTTCAGGAGGTCCTGCCAATATTCCTCTTCCGGATACGCGTCAACCAGGACGTCCTGCGGCGCGTCGTGCATGCAGCGCAAATTGCGCGTGTGCTGGGAATTGCCGCCGCGCCATTCGCGCGGCGCCGATTCGAGCATCAGAACCGACGCGCCCGCTTCGCGCGCCATCAACGCCGCACAGAGCGCAGCATTGCCTCCTCCGACCACAAGTACATCGACCATCGTATTTGCCTCCTTTCGGACGCACTCTAACGGTCGCGCTCGGCCTCCGCCATCAGGGGGTCGTCAACGGGCCTTCAGTTTTTGTGAAGGCCTCCGCCTGGCGCAGGCGCGCCCCCGGCCAGCGGCCTTCGCGCACGAGCTGGCGGGCCACGTCGGCGAGCACCACACGAGCGGCGAGCCCCGCAGGCGAAAGCTCGTCGTCGGAGACGCTCGCGATCATGTTGGGCCGCGTTGCGTAGCTTTCGGCCACCGGCACGCTTGCCAGCACACCGTTCTCCGGCCGCGCGAGCGCGGCGCCGGGCTGGATGGTCGCAGCGCTGCCCGCGCGCACGAAGTCCATCAGCAAAGCGAGGCCGTCCACCTCGGCCACGATGTTCGGCTCATAACGGGCGCGCCGGAACGAAGCGGAAAGCAGCGAGCGCAAACCATGTACGCCGCTGGGCAGCACGAGCGGCAGCTCGCCCAGTTTCCCGAGCTTCACGGATACGCCGGTTGGCATGCCTGCCAGTTCGGGAGCGCCAATCACGAAGAGCCGCTCGTCGAGCAGCGATACCACGCTCCAGCGCTGCGCGGGTTCCGGGCGGAAGAGCACGGCCAGATCGATCTGGCGCGCGCTCAACATGGAGGCGAGATAGCCGGAGAGGCTTTCGACGATGCGCAGGCGCACGTCGGGATAGCGCGTGCGCATGGCCTGCATGAAGGCGACGCCGAGTACGCTGGCGGTGCTGGGCGCCATGCCCACGCTCACGTGGCCCGAGAGCCGGGCGGCGCGGGCGGCGAGCGCAGCATCGTCGATATGGCGCAGCGCGAGTTGCGCCTGGCGCCAGAACGCGAGACCGGCGTCGGTGGGCACGGCACCGCTGGAGGTCCGCTGCAGCAGGCGCGTAGACAGTTCGCCTTCCAGACGGCTGATCTGCTGGCTCAGCGCGGAAGTGACAACGCCGAGTTCCAGCGCGGCCTTGCCCATGCTGCCATGCTCGACGACGCTGAGAAAATAGCGTAGTTGTCTGAGTTCCATTTCACGATCGGCGAAGACGAGAGTTCGCCGATATTGTCGCAGAATGGCACTGGACGCAAAGGGCTTCTCGCGGCGCCTCGCGCACCCGTCATGCCAGCGCTCGTAACTCGCCAAGGAGAAACTCATTCCCCATTGATCGCTTCCTCCCTATCGGACTGACTACCCGTCATATCGAGTTCTCCAAGCTTGCGGAGCGCTCTGCAGTCGGCAGGTCGCGCAGTGTCTGGATCCGGCGCGCAAAGGTATCTGCCGACGCTACTTAACGCCGGCTAGTTGCGCTGGAGGGAGCGACGCTCTCGCGAATTCATGTCGCGCCCGACTGGCAGCCCGATAGCCGAAAGAAAGTATCGCGCCTGCGGGAAACCGCTTTCGGGGTAGCGCTCGAAAATTCGGTTGAACTCCTCGACGAGCGCACGGGCACGCACCGGCACGGGCGCGTCAGGCCCCAGCATCAAGGCGGTTTGTCCAAACTTGACTGGTCCAGCCTTGATCAAGGCACGCAGCCCGGAATTCGCGCTGCCGCGCCCGAACAGCTCAATGCCGTATGCGCGGATCATGGCGCGCACGATCGCTTCCGCAGCGGGCGTAAGCGGCGGCATGGCCTCGACCAGGCGCACGTGCGGTGAGCGCACATCCGGCGTGGTGAAACGTCCGATATCGTCGATGTCGGCCTGCAGACGCTGCACCGGCAGGTCAGCGCTAAAGAGCAGGAGCCGGATGCGTTCATAAAGCACGTCTTCGTCGTCGGGATCGATGACTGCAATATCTGTCATTCTCTTTTCCTCGAGGTGGCTTGTGCCCAAACAGTTCCGGAAGCACGGCGAACCGGACTCGGATCGACCCTCGAATGCACCGTTGTTCACCCTGCGTCCGGACGGCAGTTGCTGATTGGAGGCTAGGTCCGTCGGACATACCGGTCCGAAACAACCGAGCGCTGCTGGATCCATGCGACGGCAAGCTCCAGCGCTTCATCGCGTGCCTCCTGGACGTTGGCAAAATCTCCATCGACACCGAGCGTGCGTATTTCGCCCGCCCGGTCGGTGACGACGGCCGCAGCTGTGTAACGGCCACTCCCGGTGGCGGTGACCACCGGCCGGACCTCGCAGCCGTGATACTCGATGACTTTGTCCGTTTGCATATCACACCTCCGGCTGAGCATCATTTCCGAAACAGTTCCGGACACGCGGAATTCGCGTCGTCCAGTCTGTTAAGTGCAGCAACTGTCATTCCCCGACCTGCACGCTCGGGTCGCCATCGATTGGACGCTGCCGCGACGACCTGTATCGCACCGCGGTTACCGGAGAGTTTCACGGCAACCTCGCGCCCACACGCGACCGCGGAGATGACAAGCCAGGCGTTGCGATCGCACAACCATTCAGTCTGCATGTCCCGGCACCACGATATCCGTCGGTTGGCTGCCCGGCACGGGGGACGGCTCCGGCCTCTCCCCACCGCCGTTGCCGGCGGTCTTCCGGCATCGACGGCTTGCGCCCCCCGGGTGGAGCGCGTCGAGAAACGTTCGGCCCTTCCCGGTCAGGTATGCGCGGCGTGCGCCCTCGGCGCAATGTTCCAGCATGACCAGCTGGCGTTCGAGCAGCGCGTCGAGCTCGGCGCGGTCCATGTCGAGCTGGTCCGGCGCCTGACGAACCAGCATCAGCGTCGCAAATTCGTGTGGACTGAGCATTTTCTTCTCCCGTAAAGCAGGGTCCCGAAAGCAGCGGCCCCCTGCAGAAAAACGAAACGTAGTGCAAGCCGGACAGGGGCTGCGCTACCATGCAACGCGGCGCTGTCACGCGAGGAATCGCGCCGGCGAACCCGTGTCGTTCAGACAGCCCGCGTTGATGGCGCGTATTGCGTACTCGACCGTCTCCCGATGCGCCTCGTCCACGCTTGCCCAGTGCTGGGCGTAGCGCGGCAGATGCCAGTCCGCGACCGTCTGCTCCGCGTGCCGGATGCGCACGACGGCCACGTACGTATCGCGGCCGGCGTGAGGCAGCGCGCAGTGCCGAACCGGAAACGCGCTGGTCTCGATCACGAAGCCCTTCCAGCATTCGCTGCGTACGTTGTCCATAAATACCTCCGCGTGACAGGTCACGCGGCGCGGGCCGTGCGGCCCACGCCGCATGACCGGACTTGCCCCTGTGCGTACGCCTAGCCAACGCTCACCTCAATGCGTCGCGGCTTTGCCTCCTCACGACGAGGAACGGTGAGCTTCAGGACGCCATCGCGCAACTGCGCGTCGATGCGCGAGGCGTCGAAATCGGGGCTAAGCGTGAAGGCGCGTCTGAAGTGCGGGTGGAGCATCTCGCCATGCTGCAGGCGCAGTCCTGATGGAGCCGGAATCACTGCCTCGGCCTCGATGTTCAGACTGCCGTCCTGCACGCGCACGTCGAGCTTTTCGCGCGGCACGCCCGGCAAGTCGGCATATAGCGTGATGCCGCGGCTGTCCTCGAAGATGTCAACCGCAGGTGAGATCCGGGTCAGCTGCTTCGCAGGTTGCGCACCCTCGCGCGAGGCAACGTCAGTGCGCGACTCACGGGTGGCCAGTTCAGTGCTGTCGTTCATGATGTCCTCCGTGCTTTCACGTACTCCATTTGCGCCGGCTCACTGGACGGCGATGGCGCGTGGCTTCGACGCCTCGGAACGACCGACGCTCACCGTCAGGCAGCCGTTCACATAGCGCGCACTGACCTTGTCGGGGACCGCGTGCTGCGGCAGCTCGATCACGCGCCGGAATGCCCCCATGAAGCGCTCCCTGGCGTAGACGCGCGTCTCATCGTCCGCTTCAGGTTGCGGCGGCTTGCGCTCGCCACTGATCGTCAGCACCCCCTTGTCGATCGAGACGTCGATTGCTGCCGGATCGAGTCCTGGCGCGAACGCGACGATCTCGACGCTGTCGTCGGTGCTGCCGATGTTGACGGGTGGAAAGGTTTCGCTGCGCGTGGCGCGCAGGCTTGCGGGCAAGCCCGCAAAGACGCCGGCCATCTGCCGTTGCAGGCGGTCGAATTCGCCCAGCAGATCGGTGCTGAAGAAAAGATCGCTCATGACTGGCTCCCAGAAACCGGGGCCGCGCACGAAGACGAACGGAACCACGCGCTCCAGTCCGCCTGCCCGTGGGAAGCCCCGCCGACAAACAAATCGAAACACGCAGCGCTTATCGCGACTGCCTGAGCGATGCATAAAATAGCGCAAGGAACGGAAATTTCAAGAGGCCCTGCAACATGTCAACCGGGAGGCTTCATGGACCTTTTCGACAGGCTTCAGGAGCAGATCCGCACCGTGCGCCTGCCGCTCTTTGCCGTCACCGTCATGGCGGCGGCGCAGGTGAATACGCCGCTCATCGCAATACTCCACTGGCACGGATTCTGGCGCGCGACGCCGCTTGTCCTGCCCGCCAGCCACCGTGTCCGGTATCACCGGCGCCCCGCCGGCCTGGCGGGCGCGGCCGCACGGTTTATCGCCTCGGCGCCGTCCATCGCGTCCTGCTGTCGCACTGAAACAATTTGTTACAAATAGCTATTTTCACGCCCCCTTGAAGGGCGCGATGGCCGCCTCTATTTCGCTTTCCGCCAGACATTGGCTCGGCTGCACGGAGGCTTTTCACGCGCCCCATATGCAGCCGGATTCCCTTATTGGTGATCCTTTAATCGCTCAGGAGATGGAAATGCAGATTCGTCCCCTCTACGACCGGGTTATCGTCAAGCGAATCGAAACGCAGCGGACGACGGCCTCGGGCATCGTGATTCCCGACTCAGCGGCAGAAAAACCAGAACAGGGCGAAGTCGTCGCCGTCGGCAGCGGCCGGCTGCTGCAGGATGGAACGCTGCGCGCGCTCCAGCTGAAGGTCGGTGACCAGGTGCTCTTCGGCAAATACGCAGGCCAGACCGTCAAGGTCGATGGCGAGGAACTGCTCGTCATGCGCGAGGAGGACGTCATGGGCGTTCTCGAGGCCGACGCGGGTGCCGCCCGCAAGGCCGCCTGAACTTTCGACCGGTCGCGGACACCCGCCCGGTCGTTCGCGACGTGTTGAGTCTACGACTTTACCCGGAGCAACAACATGAGTGCAAAAGACGTCAAATTCCATGACAGCGCCCGCGCCCGTATCGTCAAGGGCGTGAACGTGCTCGCCGACGCCGTGAAGGTCACGCTCGGACCCAAAGGCCGCAACGTGCTGATCGAGCGCAGCTTCGGTGCGCCGACCATCACGAAGGATGGCGTGTCGGTCGCGAAAGAAATCGAGCTGAAGGACCGCTTCGAGAACATGGGTGCGCAGGTGGTGAAACAGGTCGCATCGAAAACAGCCGATGTGGCCGGCGACGGCACCACCACAGCCACGGTGCTTGCCCAGGCGATCGTGCAGGAAGGCATGAAACACGTCGCCGCGGGCATGAACCCGATGGATCTGAAGCGCGGTATCGACAAGGCTGTCGCCGCCGTGCTCGACGAACTGCGCAAGCTGTCCAAACCGATTTCGACGAACCGCGAAATCGCTCAAGTCGGTTCCATCTCGGCCAACTCCGACGAGGCAATCGGGAAAATCATCGCTGACGCGATGGAGAGAGTCGGCAAGGAAGGCGTGATCACGGTCGAGGATGGCAAGTCACTCGAGAACGAACTCGACGTGGTCGAGGGCATGCAGTTCGACCGCGGCTACGTGAGCCCCTACTTCATCAACGATCCCGACAAGCAGGCCGCATATCTCGACGACGCGCTGATCCTGCTGCACGACAAAAAGATCTCGAATATCCGGGACCTGCTCCCGGTCCTCGAAGCGAGCTCCAAGGCAGGCAAGCCCCTGCTGATCGTCGCGGAAGACATTGACGGTGAAGCACTGGCTACGCTTGTAGTCAACGCGATGCGCGGCATCCTGAAGGTTGCCGCCGTCAAGGCGCCCGGTTTCGGCGATCGTCGCAAGGCGATGCTTGAAGACATCGCCATTCTCACGGGTGCGACCGTCATCTCGGAAGAGACCGGCAAGCAGTTGCAGAAGGCCACGCTCGAAGATCTCGGGAGCGCGAAACGTGTCGAGGTACGCAAGGACGACACCATCATCATCGACGGCGCCGGTGACGAGAAGCGCATCGAGGCGCGCGTGAAGGCCATCCGTGCGCAGATCGAGGAAGCGACGAGTGACTACGATCGCGAGAAGCTGCAGGAGCGCGTGGCAAAGCTCGCCGGCGGCGTGGCCGTGATCAAGGTCGGCGCGGCGACCGAAGTCGAGATGAAGGAGAAGAAAGACCGCGTCGACGACGCACTGCACGCCACGCGTGCGGCGGTCGAGGAAGGCATCGTGCCGGGTGGTGGCGTCGCGCTCGTACGCGCGCGTTCGGCCGTGACGAGCCTGAATGGCGTCAACAGTGATCAGGACGCGGGCATCCAGATCGTCCTGCGCGCACTCGAAGCGCCAATGCGCGTGATCGCCTCGAACGCCGGCGATGAGCCTTCGGTGGTCATCGCGAAGGTGCTCGAGGGCAAGGGCAACTTCGGCTACAACGCGGCCACCGGTGAATACGGCGATCTTGTCGAGGCGGGTGTGGTCGATCCCACCAAGGTCACGCGCACGGCTCTGCAGAACGCCGCATCGATCGCAGGGCTGATCCTGACGACGGATGCAACGGTGGCCGACGCGCCGAAGGACGAGAAGCCGGCGCAGGCGAGCGCCCCGGAACTGGAGTACTGACCGCATCGGTTCCGCTCTGCACCGGTCGTCCAGCCCGGCCGGTGCATTTTCTTCGGCACTGTTCTTTTAGTCTTCGCGGGGGCAGTGCCGCTTTTTGCCCGAGACCGTCATGAAACTCGAACTCTTCATTGACTCAAGACCGCTCGACATCGAGATCGATGACGTCGTGGCGGGACTGCTGGCCGTGCGGCTTGACCTGCCGGCAGGCGCAGACAACCAGGATGCCCTCGCTCGCTATCTCAGCGAAAAGGGCGCACCGTGGACGCTCGACGAGGAGCACATGCGCAGGCGCATCCTTCGCCGGCTGATTCTGGATATCGCCGACCCGGCGCTGGTTATCCGCCATCTTATGGCTGAGGAATGAACTGCCCCGGCCAGCCAGATCGATCGGGATCGGGAGTGTGGCGACATAGCCCGCATCACGACCGTCTTGCTGTCCCCGCAGAATCAGACATCATGCCCAGCCATCCTCGTTCGCCCGCCCGCTCTTCGGTGAAACTTCCCGGCGGCGTGCTCGGCCGGGACTATCTCAAGTTCTTGCAGCTCTCGGTTGACGATGAGCTTGCCTCTAAGGGGTTGTTCGCTGATGCTGCGCTGCAGGACGCTATGGCTGCCGTCCGCAGCGGATTCATGCGCGGGGCGCAGCCGGCGATGAAGGTCTTCTTTGATGGCTGCCAGTTCTGGCTTGCCAGTCATTTTCATCGCTATGAGGCGGCCCGACGTCTCGGCGCCCGCCACCAGGAATTCTGGTGCGAGATTCGACCCGGCCCGAAGGACCACGCCATAAGATGTTTGTCGGGAACCCCGTGCACACCGGTGGCTGACCGCCATCCATGGCCTGGTTGAACCTGGCGCCGTCCTCGCCCCGAGACGGGCGCTTTTGATGTCCCTGATTCTGGAGGGACCGTTCTCCCGCCCGTGCCTGCAGTCAAACGGAGTCGAAGCCACGTTTGCCGGCTGGCGTCGGATGCGCGGCTGCATGTGGGTCGTACTGGATTCGAACCAGTGACCAACGGATTAAAAGTCCGCTGCTCTACCAGCTGAGCTAACGACCCAGTCCTCTTTTTTGCCCGCCGTCATTGCGCTTTGCAGGCTCGCCCTAACTGATATCGATCGTGCGACTCGTGGACGGTACCGGCTCTGTTTTCGGTACGGTCAACGTGAGCACACCGCTGTCGAATTTTGCCAGGGCGCGTCCGGGATCGGCGTATTCAGGCATCGGGATCGTGCGCACGAAGCGTCCATGCGCACGCTCCAGCCGGTAGCAGCCGTTTTCCTCACTGCGCACGTCCTGCTTTTTCTCACCACGCAGCACGATTGCGCCGTCCTCGACGCTCACCTTCACATCTTCGCGCTCCATCCCGGGCAGTTCTGCGGTCACGCGCAGCACCGGTCCCTCATCGACGACGTCGATGCGCGGCTGGAAGCGTGATGAACTGAAGTCGCCGAACCATCGTTCGAGCGCGCTACGGCCTGCAAACGGGTCGTGAAAAAACTCCTCCACTGCGCGCCATGGTTCCCGTGAGAACAATCGCGCAATGTCGGGCAGCGGGGCCCGCCATTGTTCGTTTTCGCTCGTCGGCGGGCTTTCCGTGCTGTCCGCATCGGACTTGCGCACAGCCCCGCGAAGGAACTTGAAGGGATTCCACTTTTTCGGATCGGGATTCATCGTTTCCTCCTCTGGAACCTGGCAGGAGAACCGGTTATGGCACCCGCACCGCTGCCTTTCCACCGTCGACGTTTTCGGACTGGGCCTCGGGAGCGGTTTGGCCGCCCGCCTTGCGCTCCGCGGCCGCGAATGTTCCCTTTCCAATCCTACTGACGGCGCACGACAGCGCATCGCGCGGCGCTTCTGCTGCGGTGAACCACCGCCGTGCATGCTGGTGCAGGTGGCAGTCGGCCATCGCAATGCTGGCCACGGACATTGCCGTCGGGAGCGGCCTCGCTCGTCCGGGCCTGCGCTGTCGGCGGGGGCAGCGAGGCCGCCGCCACCCGCTGTGCTTCCTGCCGTTGCCGCATCACGCGCCGACTTCAGCCCGTACGCACTTCGATCCGCCGCGGGCGCGCCTCGTCACGGCGTGGGATCATGAGCTTCAGTACGCCGTCCTTCAGATTTGCCTCGATCTTCGATGTGTCGAAGTCCGGGGAGAGCGTGAACGTGCGCGCAAAGCGCGGCTCACGGACCTCGGCATGCTGCAGCCGCAGATTTGCCGGTGTCGGCACGACAGCCTCAGCCTCGATGGCGAGATTGCCGTCATGGACCCGCACATCGAGCTTGTCCCTGGTAACTCCTGGCAGGTCGGCCCAAAGTGTGACGCCTTGACTGTCCTCGTAGATATCGACGGCGGGAGTAATTGTCATCCGTCGCGCCGACGGCTCATCCCCGGGGCGCGTGACGGCCGACGGGTCGCGCCTGCTCAATTCAGTGGTATCGCTCATTTTCGGCTCCCCGGATTACTGGACAGTGATCGCGCGAGGCTTCGAGGATTCGCGCTTGCCGATAGCGATCGACAGGCAGCCATTCTCGTAGCGCGCCTGAACCTTGTCGGGATCTGCATTCTCCGGCAGCTCGATCACCCGCCGGAACGCGCCAGTGAAGCGCTCCTGCGCATATAGACGCGTGTCCTCGCTGGTATCCGGCTGTGCAGGTTTGCGCTCACCGCTGATGGTCAGCAGCCCCTTGTCGATCGAGACGTCGAGTTCCGCCGCATTGACGCCGGGTGCAAATGCGACGATCTCGATCGAGTCGTCGGTCGCGCCAATGTTGACCGGCGGAAACGCGCCGAAGCGGCTCGCCCGAAGACTGGACGGGAAGGTACCAAAGAGGTTTGCCATCTGCCGTTGCAGTCGGTCGAACTCGCTGAAGAGGTCAGATCCGGAGTAGAAATCGCTCATGATGCAGTTCTCCTCAAGTGATGCCGGGAGGCGAACGGGCCTACGCGCTCCAGTTCGCCTGCCAGCGTCTGGCAAAACAAATCGAAACACGCAGCGCACGGGACATTGCGAGCCGCGCGTCTGCCTGAGCGAAACCTAAGATAGGCACTCTGACGAGGATTTCAAGGGGGAAATGCAGGGGAGCGCCCTTGAAGAATTTTTGTCAGATCCTATCATCGCGGCGGAACCATGCAGCAAGTGGCGGACATGATGGAATTCGATACCGACTGGTTGACCCTGGGCCCGCACCGTGTACGGCTCTGGCCGAAAAGCTGTGCACCGCACCGCCGATCCAGTGATGCGGACTGAAAACGGGATAGCAGGACTGGCTGCCTGAGCGTGCCTCCAGCGCGACCAGGGCGTGCGGTGGAGGACAGGTCGGGCTGGATCCGCGTCATCGACACACGAAGAACACCGATCGCGAGGCGCGCACCCTGCGCGCAGCCTGTCAGATCGCGCGCCGGCGGCCGCAGCTTCAGCCTATCGGCTTCAGGTCGAGAGGAAAGCGGATTTCGAACGTCGTGCCTTGCCCCTCGCGGGACTCGAAATGGATCTCGCCCTCGAGCGAGTGGCACAGCTCCCTGACGATCGCCAGCCCCAGACCGGCACCCGGGACGTCATCGCCAGCGGCCCGCTCGAACTCCCTGAATACGCGTTCCGTGTCTGACGGTGCAATGCCGACACCGGTGTCGGCAACCCGCATGGACCACTGGCTGTCTCCGCATCTCTCGATGACCAGTTCGATTTCCCCTTCGCGGGTATATTTCGTCGCATTCGACAGCAGGTTCAGCGCAACCTGCTTGAGCCTGATGCGGCTCGACCGCACCCGGACCAGTCCGGCCTCAAGGCGGGCAGACAGACGCAGGCCCTTCGCTTCGATCCCCGGACGGGCGGCCGTGACCAGTTCGTCGAACAGCATGGGCAGATCGACCGGCTCGATGCAGTTCTGGTTGTTTTCGCCAACGACGACCGAATACTCCATCATTTCGTCGACCAGCTGCTTCATGTCATTTGCCTGCCGGGTCGCAAGCGCCAGCCCGGCCTCGGCTCTGGATGGAACACGCGCAATCAGCTGCAGGTCGACCGAAAAGGCATTCAGGAAGTTGCGCAGGTCGTGCACGAGGCTGCGCGTGATCTGCATGCGCGACCGGTGCAATTCGCTGACCCGGCGTTGCTGTTCCCGTAACGCCCGGTTGGCTCGCTCCAGCTGGCTCGTGTATTCCGCGATGGTCCGGTCACGTTCGCTGATGGCCTCGCGAATGGACGCCAGGGTGACAAAACTGAGCGCCTCGTCGATCAGGCGCAGGGCGCGGGATTCATGGTCGCGGGCGAACGTGCCGTCGGACTCCGCGAAGGCCCGGACGGCGTTGCCCAGTTCCTGCCGGAACAGCTCCAGTTCACGCACGAGTTCATCAATGCGGTAACCCTGCTGCCAGCGCACACTTCCGTGTTGCCTCGCATCGCGTTCGATGGCCCGTTCTACCGGCTGGAGATCCTGCTCTTCGAGCGCGACGCAGATGCCGCTCAGGATGGCGGGCAGGTGGTCGGCCAGTTGCTCCCAGGTCAGCCGGTCCGCCTCGATGAGGTCGGGATCGGCAGCAACCGCCTGCATCCACCTTTCCGTCAGGCGCACCTGTTCCCGTCGGAGAAATCCGGCGAGGGCGTGCAGGGTTCCCGTTCGAGAATCGGTCATGATCCGTACCCAATGCGTGAATCGTTGCGCAAAGACGCGCATGCGAGGACACATTATCGTTCCATCGCACCGCCTCGGCGGCCAGTATCTTTGAGGCCAGCGCTCGGGAACGCTATTTGCTCCGCGTCGCGGAAACGACTCTACCGACCAGCAGAATGCCTTCTATCCTGCCTGTCGACGACCAGCCTGAGGTGGCGCTGCTGCTCGCTACCGTGAAAAGATGGTGTCCTCCGTGAGGCACGGATGCATATTCTGACGCGATCCGGTCCGTACAGGTCACTCCGGTTTTCGGCCACCGGAAGCCGCAAACTGGCTCGTCGTCCAGGTTGCGGGGATCCCTCGCACGACCTTGAAAATTTTCATCAGTGAAACTAACTTATATCCAGCTCAGGCAGTGTGCACGGTGATGGACCGGTTGCATGCTGCGTGTTTCGATTTGTTTGCCCCGCAGCATGGCAGGCGAACTGGAGCGCGCAAGCCCGTTCTCTTCCTTGCTGCGTCGAAGGAGAAGACGATGAGCTACCCTCACCTACGCTCGGCTTCGACCACGCTGTTCGAGCACCTCCACCGTACGATAGTCGTCCTTACCGGCGGTTTCCGGCCGGTCACGCAGCGTGCTCGACCCACGCTGTCGGACCGCATTGCCGTCGTGCGGCAGACGTTTCGGCAACTCACGTTTTAGCTGCGCCGCGGTTAGCAGCGCGGCTGCCGTGCGAGCACCGCTCGCGACGTCGGTACGTCGATCATGCGGTACGCCGGCCGTGGTTCCATGAAGCGATGGGCACCAGGTTCTGAGCGGTTTTCGCTGGAGCCCCGCACGGCTGGTGCGATACCGGTGCACGCGCGAGGGGGTGCCTCAATGGAACGGGTGAGAGTCGAGATGCGCAACGGACTGGAGGTCCGTATGCACACCATGGCGGTGAGACACGTACGCCCGGCAGCATGCCAGGAGCGAACGGCGGCGAACGGATATCTTGTATTTGTTCAGGTCTTGAGGGATGGCGAGGTCTTCGTGAACTGGCACCTGCCACGGCTCTGCCGGCGCTGGCCGAGTCGTGCAGAGGCGGAATCGGAAGCACTGGAGTACGCCGTGCGGCTCGTGAACCGTCGTGCGTTTTGCGGACCGCCGCCGGATGTCGTGGAGGCGGTCTGGCGGTGGCGTCGGTGAGGAAAGCCCCGAAGGTCTCGAGGAGGTCATGATGGAACTTCACATGCATTCACATCATTTCGTTCGCCGTATGCCTGAGTGGCCCGCAGCGGTCATGGGCGGATGCGTGGCGGGCGCGGTTTTCCTGGTGATCGAACTTTTTGCCATGGGCGTTGCGGGGCGAAGCGTATGGTCGCCGCTGCGGATGATTGCGGCAATCGTGACGGGCCGCGACTTGCTCGCACAACCCGCTACGTTTGCACCGGGCGTCGTAATGGTGGCGCTGCTCACGCACTTCGTGCTCGCGATCCTCTTCGCGGTCATTCTGGCGGTGATCATGGCGCCATTCAGCCTGGATTCCAGCGTCGGGATGGCTTCGCTGGTGGGTGCCGTATTCGGTGTCCTGCTGTACGTGGTCAACTTTTATGGCATGACGCAATGGTTCTCCTGGTTTGCCGATGCCCGGGGCTGGGTGAGTTTCTTCAATCACATCGTGTTCGGGCTGGTGGCGGCCCACACGTACCTGGCTCTGGAAAAAAGGGAACCGGACGCCGGTGGCGCTAGCGACACGGAGGGATGAGAGTCGCGCGGCGCATTCTGCAGGGCGTTGCGCGCCAAGGAGACGTCCGGCAATGCGCGGCGTCGCTGCCCGAGTGCCCGACTCGTCAGCTTCGCTGTGGGTACCTGGCTGGCGATTTTAAGCAGGACCTCTGACTACTGGACACAGGCTGGCACGACTGGCGAGGCAGCAGGCATGTATTCACAGATCCGGCCCACCGCCCCAATTGGCGTGGGGCCCGGGCCAAACGGGCTTAGCGTCGCTTGCCACCGAGGCGCGCCCGGATATGCGCAGGTTTGAGATGAAAACGTCGATCAGTTACCGCAACGTTGCGAAGCTCTCCCGCCCGGAGCTGGAAGACCTGATTGGCCGCCTTACGCAGCGACGCCTGAAGCCGCATCTGTCGCATTTTCCGGCCGGGCTGGCGCGGCTGCATGCGACGGTGGAAAGAAGCCGGCATCGCGGTATCTACCGCGTACGGTTCCAGGTGGTGTTACCAGGAGGAACTCTCGCGAGCGGGAATGATTCGCCGGAGCCGGCCACGGCGATCGAACTCTCCATGACTGAACTGGAGCGGCAGCTCGAACGACACGTCGCGCATCTGCGTCACGAGGATGCCTGGCGCCGCAAGGAACGGCGCGCCGGGTTGCGGCGGTTCAAGGCGGCACTGGCGGAGCAGACGGACGCCAGATCAGCGTGGTTCGGCGAGTTCGTGCGCCCCCTGCTCGCACCGCTGCAACGCTTCGTTCAGCGGGAACTCGCATATCTCCAGGCGCGGGGCGATCTCGCGACAGGCGACCCGACGGTCGACGACATCGTCGACGAGGCCCTGGCCCGTGCCTGCGAGCGACAGGCAGAGCGCCCGCGGCAGCTCGAACCGCTGCAGTGGCTCTACCAGATCGCGCTGGAACAGCTTGCCGGCGAAGTGGCGCATCGACAGAGCGAGGAAGGCCGATGCATTTCACTCGAAGGCAGGCTACCCGTCCAGCTGCACGAGCCACACGATGAGGACGACGAACTTCTGTTCGAGTACTGGCAGCCCGACGAGGTCCTGTGTCTCGAGGACGTGGTGCCGGCAATGGACGACACGCCGGAGGATGTGGTCATGACCCGGGAACTTCGCGAGCTGGTGGCAACGCTGCTTGCGGAGCTGCCGGAACCCTGGCGACGGGCTGTCACGCTCTGCCGCCTCGAAGCGCAGCCTGCGGATGCCGCAGCGCAGGTTCTGGGCATTACGGAGCCGGAACTTGAGGACCGGCTTGCGCATGCCGACGCGTTCCTCAGGGCCAGACTCGCTGACCTGCGACTGACACCCGAGGCGACGGCCGAGCCCGCCGGTTACATCGTGCCGGGGACGCTGCCGCTCGCGCCCGGGCTGGCCAGGGATTTCGACGAGGCGACACGCCGCGATCTCCCATAAAAACGCAGGCGGCCAGATCATGGTTGATCGCGGGAGGACCGAATTTTCCCGACTGACGACGGAGGCCAACGATGAAACCGACCACGATATTGACGCGAGATAGCGTCGTTGACATCGACAAACTGCTTGATCAAGCGTTGCAGGAAACGTTCCCCGCGAGCGATCCCGTGGCGTGCGCGGCAACGGCTTCGATCGCGCCTGCGGTGCGACCGGCCACGGTTGGGCCGGTCGGCCATGTTGCGACGGCGCCCGCCAAACTGGTCCGCAGGCCCTCCGGGAGCAGGCGCACTGGTACGCATGCGGGAGCTGGCCACGCCCGCACGGCGTCTCAGGGAGCAGGATCATGAAGCTCACGCCCTTGCATGACCGGCTCGTGGTCAAGCGTGTCGAAAAGGAGCGCAAGATCGCGGCAGGCATCGTCATACCGGCTACCGCCGGTGAGAAACCCGATCAGGGTGAAGTCATCGCCGTTGGCCCCGGAAAGCGGTTCCAGGACGGCCAAACGGTGCGTGCCGGATCTGAAGGTTGGAGACCATGTGCTGTTCGGCAAGTACGAGGATGTGATAGATGCCGACTTCGGAGGAGTGAAAAGAAAACAGTGACGTGCACCGGACGTCAAAAGGCTTGCGCCATGAAAAGACGATTGCGTATCCTGGTCCCGGCAATTGTGATTGCCGGGCTATGGTCAGAGAACGCCATGTCTGCCAGCCCGCCGCTGCCGACGTTGCCCCTGCAATACGACATCTGGATCACTGGGACTATTCAGCGTGGCAGCGGGAAGTACGCGCCGGGCGACTATACAACGATCATGCTGGATCGCCCCTCGACGTCGCCGTGCAATGACAAGGAAGTGTCCGACATTCTCCTTGGTGAAGGAGGCGCACCAGCCCCCACGCTCCTGCTACCGTACCTGAACCAGCGCGTCGCCGTCCGGGGCCGCGTGATCTGCCCCGGCTCGGGCATTCAATTTTCGCCGCAGCCGGACGTCGTGTTTCCGGTCTGGTAAGGCAAGGGGAAGCGCCCGAACATCAACTTCCGCACGGCCTGACCAGGTTGCTGCAGCCGCATGCGAATGCCCGCGCCGGTCGATCTTTCGCCGGCAACGGGGACCAGCCTCACGCGCGGTTGACAGAGGAAAGCGCCCATAGCGGTTCCAGAACAACGGGCGGTGCGAGCGCGATCAGATCAGCCGCGAGTGGCCGTCTCGCGGAGCGGGACGACATGCGTGGTCGAACGCACAATGCCCAAGGCATCCCCGTCGGCGGGATAATCCAGCCAGAGCACGCGCGTGGGGGGAAGCAGCGGTGAGACCACGTAGCCGGGAAGGTACTGCCCGGCCGCATCGCGCATGCGCCGCCTGCCTGAGCCGAGCTTCAGTCGGCGGATAACCCTTATGAAGTCTGGGATCCAAAACTGTCCGCGTATTCGCACTTTCAGGTATTCGACGAGGGGAAACTCTGGCAGTGGCAGATCGCCGAGTTTTTGACAGTTGAGAATCGGAACTACGGAAAATGGGTTTCGGACGAGATTGACCTTTCAGCGATAGATGAAATCACGCCACGTTTCACAGCCCTGGACGCAACGCGTGCTGAAGGTACTGGTCGGCCACCGGCAGACGAGATTCGTGAATTTTTTGAATGGCTAGAGTCGATTCGGGTTCCCATTCGTGCGCAACTTCACTCTCTTCAATCGGCCATGAAGCAGGCGGGTAAGGAAGCAGCGTCTCCTCCGCCTCTTCTGTCTTCGTTCGAAGAATTCAGTCTGCGTGATGGGAAGATGTATACCCGCTTCCATGCCTAGCCAATCTTCTACCGCGCAATGGTAAGGCACTGCCGAAGAGCCGCTGAACTGGAGGCTGCCAAAGGCTCGTTTCCCGATGAAATATACAGCGAGAGAATTGAGGCAGTCATTAATGCCGCAGCTTGCCTCGAAGCGTTCGTAAATTGTGTTGGTGAAAAGACGTTTTCACACTGGCGTCAACTTCACGAGAAAAATACGCCCACTGAAAAGTGGCGCATTTGTCTAAGGATATTCCCGTGACACAGAGCGGCGTTGGTCCAATGACGAATATTCAAAAATGCATGCCAGCTCCGTTTTTCGAATCGCTCCCTTCGAAAATCAAAAATTTGATCGAGATCCTGTGCAAGCACGTCGGCATGCCAGTACCGAACTGGTTCGAACCCCGAGCTGGCTGGGATGTATAAGCGGCCGTGTTGACGGTGTCGTACCGCTCGGCGTGCGGAGCGGTACGACGTAACGAGTTCGTTGCGGATCACGCTTTACCTCCTCACGAACAAGCCCATCCATCCGTGACCAGCAGGCCATCCGCCTAACTGACGCGAAACCAACACTGCGGCGGCTGACGGTGTCACGGCGGAGTCAGTGCGGCGTTATCGTGGCGTCGACAGACGGCGCGGATGATCGGCAATCTGGCTTGCCCGCCTGGAAAAAAACGCAATCCAAAGAACTCCACTCACGTGAGCGACGCGGGTCGCTCATGCTGACGCCATTGAGTAAACGTGCACATTATTTAATAAGGAATACGTATCACACTTCACTAATTATATTTATTTTAAATGTGGAGGCATCCACGAATGCTTAGATGCGCCGTCCCCCACCACACACAACAAGGTCCGCATTACAATTCCGGAGCCGCTGATTAAGCTCAGCATGGGAAACTGACCACGGACTGGGCGACACTCGTCCTCCATCTCTCATTACGGCGCATGCGCATGATCTTGGCTTGCACGCACCTTATCCCGTCCGCCGAGCGCAAACACGGCTACGGCATTCTTGAGATGCATCGACTGCTCTTCAAGAGAGCGCGCCGCTGCGGCCGCTTGCTCCACGAGCGCCGCATTCTGCTGGGTAAACCGGTCCATCTGGTTCACTGCCTGATTGACTTCGTCGATTCCGCGGCTCTGTTCGTCGGAGGCGTCGGCAATTTCGCCGACGATGCCGGCAACCTGCTTTATCGCTATCTTCACTTCCGATATTGCCTCGCCCACGGCGTCTGCCTGCTTCGAACTGCTCAGGATCGCCACCACCGACGAATCAATCAACTCCTTGATTTCCTTGGCAGCCGTAGCCGAGCGCTGTGCAAGCCCGCGGACTTCGCTTGCGACCACCGCGAAGCCACGGCCCTGCTCGCCGGCGCGCGCCGCTTCGACAGCGGCGTTCAGCGCAAGGATATTGGTCTGAAACGCAATGCCCTCGATCACGGCGGTGATCTCGGAGATCTGGTTCGAGCTACTACTGATATTGCGAATGGTCTGAACCATATTCAAGACCGACTCGTCTCCCGCCTCCGCCATGCCGGACGCTCGCGTAGCTAATGCATTCGCCTGCCGCGCATTGTCCGCGTTCTGTCGAACGGTATGGGTTAGCTGCGTCATGCTGGCCGCCGTTTCTTCGAGCGAGCTAACCTGTTGTTCAGTGCGCGACGAGAGATCAAAATTCCCGGCCGCGATCTCGCTCGATGCGGTCGCGATGCTTTCCGTACCCGTTCGAACGCCGCTGACGATTCTCGCGAGGCTCTCGTTCATTGCATTCAAGGCGCGCATGAGTTGTCCGGTCTCGTCCATCGACGCCGCTTCGATATTCCCTGTGAGGTCGCCTTCTGCCACGCGTGTGGCAACGGTAACGGCTTGCTTGAGCGGACGGGACACCTGGCGCGAAAGCCACGTAGCGGCAAGAATGGACGCAATGACCGCGATTACGGTGCTCGTCAATATCGTCACGTAGATTCGGGCACGCAGCGAATCCAGTTCACTGGCGCTCGCAAGCATACGGTCTTTTTCGTAGCGTTCGAGCTTGTCGACGGCGGCAATGAGCTTGTCTGTGCCCAGGTACGATCCGAAGCCCTCAGTGAGTGCCGAGAGATCGCTCACGTTGACAGAGAAAGCGTCTACCTTCTTGCGCATGTCCACCAGGGGATCGACGACCGTATTGAGCCAACGGTCATATTCCTGCTGGCAGGCTTGCGTCAGATGCGTGGTGTCTGGCGTACCGTCAAGCGTGCGCAGGGCCGCCAGTCGCGTTCCAAAATCCGCCCGGTGCTGGTCGATCCACGCCTTGTGTCCGGGCTTTCCGTTCAGATTGTTCGCCAGCACGGCCCAGATGATGTTGAGGTAATCGGATGTCCCGTCCTTTAGTAGAAGCAGCGTTTGCTCAGATGCTTCGAACTCCTTCTGCTTCTGATCGATTGCCCGGACACTGGCGAGGCAAATGCACGCACTGACCACGAAGAAAAAGATTGCACAGGCAAATGCAACGCCGGTTTTTGCCGCAATGGGTAGGTTCTTTATTAGCTTCATGATGGAGGAAATAGCGCCAACCCGCTCGTTGTTATTCCATATTCGAAACGTGTTTCGGTACGGCTAGCACAGCTAGCGCCGCCGCGACACCCGCGCCCGCAAATGCGTAGAAATTCCACCGCAGCGGCGCGCTCGCCTGTACCAGCGCGCCGCCGATCAAGGGCCCGGCGATTGCGCCGAAACGCCCGATGCCCAGCGCCCAGCCAATACCCGTCGCCCGGTTGCGGGGCGGATAGTAGCGCGTGATGTACGCGCCAAGCAGCATCGCGTTTCCAATCGTGCCCACCCCGGCAATGCCCACGAGCACATAGGTTTGCAGCGTGCCATGGGCGAACGGCAACGCGCACAGGCTGGCTGCTGCGAGCAGATAAAGCACGCTGACCACGCACTTCGAACCCAGGCGGTCCGCTACCGCGCCGCCAAGCAGCGAGCCCAAAGCCGCCGTTGAATTGAGCATCACCAGCAATGCGAGGCTCGATCCGAGCGGAAAGCCGGCCTTGCGCATGAGTTGGGGCAACCAGGTGCTCAGGCCGTAGAGCAAAAGCAAGCCCATGAACATCGCGATCCAGAACGCCAGGGTCGCGCGCACATTGGATGCGTCGAAGAGCGTGCGAATCGGTGCGGCTTTCTCGGCGTTTGTAGCGAGCACGGCCCGCGTTTCGGCTTCGTTCTCGAGCGCCGAATGCCGGATGCCGAGCGCTCGCGCGACGCTGCGTGCCTCCGCCATGCGGTTTCTCGCCAACAGGAACTCCAGCGACTCCGGCAAATGGCGCGCCGTGAGCGCCACGAGGATGAGCGGCGCGGCGCCCACGCCGAACAGCAACCGCCAGCCGTGCGTGGGCAACCAGTTCATCGCGAGCAGCGCGACCAGAATGCCGCCCAGCGAATATCCCGTGTAAATCAAGGCATAGTTGAAAGAACGGCGCCCAGGCGGCGAGTATTCAACGGTGAGCGCCGCCGCGGTCGGCACGACGCCGCCAAGCCCGAGTCCGCCCACGATCCGCGCGACGACGAACCACGCTGGCGTTGGCGCGAGCGCGGCGGCTGCCATCATCGCGGAAAAGAGCGCCGCGCTGCCGAGCAGCATGCGCCGCCGCCCGATCATGTCGCTGAGCGTGCCCGCGCCCATCGCGCCGATCATCATGCCCGCCAGCGAGCAGCTTGCGATCGCGCCCAGTTGCAGCGCCGACAAGGACCAGGCGGTGCCATGCGTGAGCATGGGCAGCACCGCCCCGTAAATGGCGACGTCGTAGCCTTCGGCAAGGATCATCGCGAGGCAGATCGCGACGACCCGCAGCGTCACGCGAGTCGGTATCGCAATGGTCGCGGCATCGAGGCGGTGACCGGTTTCGCTTTGCGCTCGATCCAGCGCGACCTCGGCGCGGCTCGATGACGGCGTACTCATGGCGGCGTGCTCCCCTTTTTATGTGTGTCCGGCGATCAAACCGCCATGCACAGGTACTTGATGACGAGATAGTCATCGATGCCGTAGTGCGACCCTTCCCTGCCCAGACCCGATTGCTTCACGCCGCCGAACGGCGCCACTTCGTTCGAGATCAAGCCAGTATTGATGCCCACCATGCCGTATTCGAGCTGCTCCGCCACGCGCCAGACGCGGCCGATATCGCGGCTGTAGAAATAGGCGGCGAGTCCGAACTCCGTGTCGTTGGCGAGATTCACCACTTCTTCGTCGCTCGAGAAGCGCAACAGCGGCGCAAGCGGGCCGAAGGTCTCTTCTCTCGCCACATCCATTTGCGCGGTGACGCCGGTCAGCACCGTGGGCTCGAAAAAGCCATGACCGAGCGCGTGACGCTTTCCGCCCGTGGCGAGCGTCGCGCCTTTACCCACTGCATCGGCGATATGCGCTTCGACCTTTCTGACCGCTGCCTCGTTGATGAGCGGTCCCAGCGTGACGCCGCCCTCCGTGCCGTGCCCTACCTTCAACCCCTTCACGGCTGCCGCCAGCTTCGTGGCGAACGCGTCGTAAACCCGCTCATGCACATAGAAGCGATTCGTGCAGACGCACGTTTGCCCGTTATTGCGGTACTTCGAGGCGATGGCGCCTTCCACCGCGGCGTCGAGATCCGCGTCGTCGAATACGATGAACGGCGCGTTGCCGCCGAGCTCGAGCGTCACCTTTTTCACCGTTGGCGCGCTCTGCGCCATCAGCAAGCGCCCCACAGCCGTCGAGCCGGTAAAGGAGAGCTTGCGAACCACAGGACTGCTTGTCAGCGCGCCGCCAATCGCCTTGGGGTCACCGGTGACGATATTGAGCACGCCCCGTGGCACGCCGGCGCGCTCCGCCAGCACCGCGAGCGCGAGTGCGGAAAACGGCGTGGCTTCCGCAGGCTTCACGACGATCGGGCAGCCTGCCGCGAGCGCCGGCCCCACCTTGCGCGTAATCATCGCCGTCGGGAAATTCCACGGCGTGATGGCGGCGCAAACGCCGATCGGTTCCTTGATGACCACGAGTCGCTTGTCCGACGCGGGCGTGGCTAGCGTGTCGCCCGCTACGCGCTTGCCTTCCTCCGCGAACCATTCGATGAACGACGCGCCATAGGCGATCTCGCCCTTCGCCTCCGCGAGCGGCTTGCCTTGTTCCGCAGTCAGGATCAGCGCGAGATCGTCGGCGTGCTCGATCATCAATTCGTACCAGCGGCGCATGACTGCCGCACGCTCCCTGGCCGTGCGCGCACGCCACGCTGGCCACGCGGCGTTGGCCGCCTCGATGGCCCGCGCCGTTTCAGCTTCTCCCATCAAAGGAACGCTGCCGAGCGGTGCGCCCGTCGCCGGGTCGAACACGTCGAAGCTCGCGCCCGAGTCGGCGGGGCACCATTGCCCATCGATATAAGCCTGTTGGCGCAACAGCGCCGCATCCTTCAACAGGGTCTTCAGTTCCACGTGACTTTCCTTCGGTGCAAAAATTTGGGTTGATGCCGCGCTCCGCCCGCAGCTGCTCACCGGGCGGAGCGCTCCAACGATCAGAACTGGTGGTACATGCCTACGCGTACCGCGATCTGATGGTTGTTGGACGACGCAGAGCCCACCGCGCCGTCGAAGATGTCGGCATTGGTTGCCGCGCCCGCTGCCTTCTGCCACACGCCCATCGCATAGAGCGCCGTGCGCTTCGAGAGTGAGTACGACGTTGTGAGTCCCACCTGGTGATAGATCGGAACCGCCTGGCTGTAGCCAATGCTGCCGTGCGTATAGACGTATTGCGCACCGACGTACCATGCCGGTGTGATGTTGTAGCGGCCCCACGCCTCGTAGTTCGTGAAGATCACCGTGCCATCGGTGCCGTTAGCGTCATTGAACTTCGTATTGGTGTAATCGATGCCGAGCGTCGCCGAGCCGAGCGCGTAGTTCACGCCCGCGCCGAATATCTGCTCGTTACGAGGGTTGCCGACGTAGCTGAACGGGCCACTCGCGCCGACATCCGCGCCGGTGGTGTTGCCTACGTAGTTGCCGTCGCTCAGGAGCAGCGCGGGGTCTTTTGCGTACAGGTAGGCGCCGGCAACGGTCAGGGAACCGAGCGAGTAACTCGCGCCGAGGCTCCACAAGCCCGTCGTGCCGCGCCCCGACGCGTTGGTGTTGGTGAACGAATACACTCCGCCGAAGGTCAGCCCCCCGATCTTCGGGCTCGCGTACTTGATCGCGTTGTCCACGCGAAACGAGTTGTCGGTGTTGTCGATATCGCCGGCGTGCACGAGCGGGCCGCCAAGCTGGCCCGGCGCCGTGAGCGGTTGCAGGTAATCCACCACGGAGTCGTACTGGCGGCCCAGCGTGACCGTGCCAAAGCGCGTGTCGGAAAGGCCGACGTAGGCCTGGCGTCCGAATAAGCGCCCACCCTGACGCATTTGCCCGTTCTCGGTGCTGAAGCCCGATTCGAGCTTGAACAGCGCGCTCAGCCCGCTGCCGAGATCTTCCGTGCCCTTCAGGCCCCAGCGGCTGCCGTAAACGCCGTCGTACGTGCCGTCGCGCATGCGCCAGAGCGAATGGCCGCCGCTGTTGTTGACATAGTCGATCCCCTCGTCGATCACGCCATATAGCGTGACGGACGACTGCGCGTGCGCACCCGTCGCAACGAACGCACTTCCCAATAGCGCGAACGCCAATGTTTTCTTGAGTCCCCAGCTCGCCACGTCTTCTCCTTGCTGTTGTCAGTAATTTGTATTACTAATTAATGGAAATGATGCTCGTTGCTTGAACCACGGAAGCCAAACCGAAGCCAGCCGCTTTATCCTGCCTGGCGCCAAAGCGCGTGTTCGTGCCCCTGGGCCAGCAGCTTGCGTGCGATCTCGGCCACCCTGTCCACGTGTGCGATCGCGGCCTCGCGTGCGCCGGCTGCGTTGCCGGCTTGAATGGCGTTCAGGATGCGGTGCATCTCATCGACGGCCTGGCGGCCACGGTCGTCGGAAGCGATCGTCAGGGCTCGCAAGCGGTTGATGCGCGCAGTCAACGACTGCACGATTTCCCAGGCCACACGCTTTTGCCCGGCAACGAACATGCGCTCGTAGAAGGCCGTGGTGAGCGTCCTCACGGCCGGATGGTCCTGCGCTTCGAAGGCCGCCTGGATCCGGTCGATGAAGCCGGCGAGATCCGCGACGATGCGCTCGTCGGCATGCTGCGCACATGCCATGGCGGCTTCGCCTTCGAGCAGCGCGCGTATTTCGTAGATCTCGGCCGCCGTGTCGAAATCGAGCACGGCGACGATCGGCCCCTGGTTCGGAATCGAGTCGACGAGACCCTCCGTTTCCAGATGACGTAAAACCTCCCGCACCACGGTGCGGCTCACGCCGAGAATCTCGCACAGCGAGCGCTCGACCAGCCGCTCGCCTGGATGAAAATGCGCCTCCAGAATGGCCGTGCGCATTTTTTCGAGCGCGAGTTCCCGCAAGGTGGCCGTGGGGCGTTCGACCCGCAGCGATGGCAGTGCGTCACTCATGACAGCCGCCGTCACGCTTGCGCGAACAGGCGCACGTCGCGCGCGTCCCAGTCGACGAGCGCCTGCGTGCCGATCATGATGCCGCCGTCGTGGCGATGCGCCGCCGGCATGCGGATCGAAATCTCCTGCTGCCAGGGCGTGGCCACCGCATAGTGCATGGCGTCGCCGAGATAGGTGACGTCGCGCACGGTCACGGGCAAGCCTGTCGTGCCGTTTGCGCCTTGCAGCGAGCTGATGCGCATCTGCTCCGGGCGGATCATCAGCGTGCCGTCGTCGCCGGCGGCGAGTGACGGATTGAAGGCGTCCGAGGCGATTTCAAGGCCATTCGGGAACACGCCGTTCATGCGCCCTTCGCTGCTCCTCGTCACCTTCACGGGCAGGAAATTCGAATTGCCGATGAAGCTCGCGACAAAGCGCGAAGCCGGGTTCGCGTAAAGCTCCTCGCCCGTGCCGACCTGCTCGATGCGGCCTTTGTTGAACACGGCGATGCGGTCGGAAAGTCGCAGCGCTTCCTCCTGATCGTGCGTGACGTAGAGGATCGTCACGCCCGTTTCCTGGTGAATGCGGCGCAATTCGAGCTGGATTTCCTCGCGCAGCTTCTTGTCGAGCGCCGAGAGCGGTTCGTCCATCAGCAGCACGGGCGGATCGTAAGCCAGCGCGCGCGCAATCGCCACGCGCTGCTGTTGGCCGCCCGAGAGCTGTGCGGGCATACGGTCGCGGCACTCGGACAGATGCACGAGCTTGAGCATCTTTTCCACCTTCGCCGTGACTTCGGCTTCGGGGCGGCGGCGCACGCGCAGCGGAAACGCCACGTTCTCACCCACCGTGAGATGCGGAAAGAGCGTATAGCGCTGAAACACCATGCCGATGTTGCGCTTGTTGGGCGCCACCGCCAGCAGCGGCTTGCCGTCGAGCAGCACGCGGCCTTCCGTGGGCTCCTGGAAGCCCGCGACGATATAGAGCGTCGTGCTCTTGCCCGACCCCGACGGTCCGAGGAACGTCATGAATTCGCCCTTGCGCACATCGAGCGACACCTGGTCGATGGCGACGACGTCGTCGTAGGTCTTGCGCAGGCGCTGGATTTGCAGGAAAGCAGTCATGGCTTGTTTACCTCGATTAGCGGCCGCGACGCACGAGAGCGCCCGCCAGCATCAATAACGTTGTCAACGCGACGAGTAGCGAAGACGCCGCTGCAACGACAGGCGTGAGGTCCTGGCGCAGCGTGGACCAGATCCGCACCGGCAGCGTCTGCAGCGTCGGGCTCGACATGAAGATGGACACGACCACCTCGTCCCACGAAGCGAGGAACGAAAAGATCGCCGCGGCATAGAGCCCGAGCCGGATGGCTGGCAGCGTCACCTTCAGCTTCACCATCAGCGGCGAGGCGCCGCAAATGAGCGCGGCGTCTTCCAGCGACGTGTCGAAGCTCGAGAGCGAATTGCTGATCGAGATGATCGAGAACGGCAAGGCGATGATCAGGTGGCCGGTCACGAAGCCCGTCATCGTCCCGTTCATGCCGACGCGCAGGAAGAACGCATAGAGCGCGACGGCAAGCACCACGACCGGAAGCACCATTGGCGTGATGAAGAAGGCCTGCACCGCGCCACGCCCGCGAAACCTGCCGCGTACGAGCGCAAGCGAAGCGAGGAAACCGATGGCGACGGAGAGCACCGTGACGATCACGGCGAGCTTCGCGCTCGTGAGCAGCGAGTCGATCCAGCCCGCATCGGTGAAGAGCTGCCGGTACCACTCGAGCGTCCAGCCCGGCGCTGGAAAGATGAGCCACTGCGAGTCGCCGAACGAGAGCGCGACGATAAAGACGATCGGCAGCAGGAGAAACAGCGCGACGGCCCCGCCCACGGCCAGCAACATCCAGCGCAACGCGCCCAGGCGATCGAAATCGAGCAACATGTCAGCGCCCTCCGAGACTTGCGCGGGCATTCCGCGTGAAGCGCAGTTGCAGCGCATAGAGCGAGAGCGTCACGGCGAGCAGCACGAACGCGGCGGCGCCGGCGAGGCCCCAGTTCAAGAGTTCCTGCACGAGCTGCGCAATGAGTTCCGCGAGCATCATGTACGAGGGTCCGCCCAGCAGTGCGGGCGTGACGAAGTAGCCCAGCGCCATCACGAACACCATGAGCGCGCCCGAGGCGACGCCCGGCATGGCGAGCGGCACGAGAATGCGCCAGAAGGCCTGCCAGCGGCTTGCACCGCACACGGCGGCGGCGCGCAGCGTCGAAGGGTCGATGCTGCGCAGCGTGGCGTGCAGCGGCATCACGAGAAACGGCAGCATGATGTAGGTCATGCCGATCGTCACCCCCGTCAAGTTGTTGACGAGCGAGAGCGGCTCATGGATCACGCCGCTCGCCATCAGCATGCGGTTGATCGGGCCCGTTTCCTGCAGCAGCACCATCCATGCGAAGGTCCGTGCGAGCAGGTTGGTCCACATCGACAGCAGCAGGATCGCGAAGAACACGGCGCTGACCTTGCGCGGCGCGATGGCGAGCAGCCACGCCATCGGAAAGCCCACGAGCAGCGTAACGAGCGTCACGACCGTCGCCACGAGAAACGTATTGCCGAACACGCGCAAATACGTGGTCGAGCCGAGCAACTGTTGATAGTTGTGCAGACCCGGCGTCGGCTCCAGAACGCTGCGCAGCAGCAGCGAGAGCACCGGCAGCAGGAAGAAGATCACGAGCAGCAGCATGGCGGGCGCCAGCAGTCGCATGCTGCGCCAGTCGCGCCGTTTGCGCGTGGCTGCCGCGGCCGGGTGCGCGACGGTACTCAATACGTTAGGCATGATGTTTCCTTTTGAACCGGTTCGCGACGTCGGGACTCGCTTTACTTCGATTGCCACGCGTACCAGCGCTTCGCAATCGCATCGCGGTTTTCGGCCCAGTACTTCATGTCGAGATTGATCTGCGATGCCTTGTATTGATCGGGCAGCGTCTTCGCCATGGCCGGCGACATCAGTGCGGCCGACTTCACGTTGATCGGCGCGTAACCCGTATCGGCTGCAAATTTGGCCTGGGCCTGCGGGCTCGTCGCCGCGGCGAGATACTTCATCGCGGCGTCGCGGTGCTTCGCGCCCTTCGGGATCACGAGCATGTCGGCGGCGGTGAGGTTCTGGTTCCACGAAATGCCGACGGGCACGCCGGTTTGCGCGAGCGCGTGCAGGCGTCCGTTCCAGAACATGCCGATCGGCGCCTCGCCTGACGCGAGCAGTTGCTGCGACTGCGCGCCACCGCTCCACCACACGATGTTGCTCTTGATCGTGTCGAGCTTCTTGAACGCGCGGTCGAGGTCGAGCGGATAGAGCTTGTTGGGCGGCACGCCGTCGGCGAGCAGCGCGATTTCGAGCACGCCCGGCGCCGACCACTTGTAGAACGTGCGCTTGCCGGGGAAGCGCCCGGTGTCGAACAGGTCAGCCCACGTTTGCGGCTGCGCGCCCGTGTATTTCGCCTTGTTGTAGCCGAGCACGAACGAGTAATAGAAGCTGCCCACCGCGGCCTGCGACGCGAAGCGCGGGTCCAGATCGTCCTTCTTCACCACCGAATAGTCGATCGGCTCGATCAGGCCGGCCTTCTGCGCGGCATAGGCGAAGTCGCCCTCCACGTCCACGACGTCCCAGCTCACGTTGCCGCTGTCGACCATCGCCTTGAGCTTGCCGTAGTCGGTCGGGCCGTCCATCAGCACGGTGATGCCGCTCGCCTGCGTGAACGGCTGTGCCCAGTCCTTCTGTTGCGACGATTGCGTGGTGCCGCCCCAGCTCGTGAAGACGATGGAATCTGCGGCAAATGCCGGCGCAACCGTGAGCGCAGATGCGCAAAGCACGGCGATCGGTGCAATAAACGGGATGCTTCTGCTGCTCATGTCTTTCTCCAGGGGAAACGGGTGGTTGTCGCTTCGTCAGGCCGGCGGCGAGATTCGTGCCGGCTTCTTGTTTATGTTCTGCATCGTGCTGCAGCCCTTCTGCTGGCCGGCGCCTCTTCAATGCGCGAGGGCGAGCGCCTGCACGGTGCCGGCTTCGCTGTCGCCCACGTAAATGCCGAATGCGTCCTGCTTGCGTTCGCGCACATAGCGTTCGAGCATCGAGCGCACAGCGTCGTCGCTCACTTCGTCCCAGGGGATCTGCGAGAGCGGCACGATGCGGATGCTGCTGTCGAGCCAGGGCGAGCCGCTGTGAATCACCCGACCGCGGTAATAGATATGCTCGCCCGGCCCTCTGCCTCCGCCGTCTTCGAACACGGCGAAGAGAAAGTCGAGATGCGCGCGCAGGCCGAGTTTCGCGAGCACGCCGCGCAGGCTCGCCGCGTCGCTTGCCGGTTCGAGCTTGATGCCCGTCGGCAACGCCACGCCATTGGGCGTGTCGATCAGCACGAGCCCGTCGCGGTGCTCGAGAATCGCGCCCACTTTCGCTCGCACACCGGCTGCGGCCAGTGCATCCTGCGAGAGGCTGAAGTTCACGTATGCACCGCGGCAGTAGCCAAGCGGCGTCGAACTCGTTTGCACGAAGTCCACCACGCGGCCGATCAGGATCATGTGGTCGCCCGCGTCCACGACATCATGCGTCGTGCAGTCGAAGCTCGCCGCCGCGCCGTCCATCACGGGCGCGCCGGTTTTGCGCGTGCTCCAGGGCACCTGCGCGAACTTGTCGGCGGCCTTCGAGGCGAACACGCCCGAAACCTGCTGCTGGTCTTCGGCGAGCACGCTCACGGCGAAGCGGCGCGTTTGCGAGAACACCGCATAACTCGACGCCGTCTTCGCGATGCACACCAGAATGAGCGGCGGATCGAGCGACACCGAGGTGAACGAGTTGGCCGTGAAGCCGCGCGGCGAGCCATCGGGCTGGATCGTAGTGACGACGGTCACGCCCGTCACGAAAGCGCCCAGCGCGCGGCGAAATTCGGCGATATCGAAAGCCGGTTGCGCGGGGTGGGCAGTCATCAGCTCAGCCATGGCGTTCTCCTGTGTTTGCTGCGGTATTGGCCGCCTGCGTCGCCGATGCCTCGGCCAGGAACGCGAGCAGGCTTGCGTTGACGCGTTCCGGGTCGGTGACGTTCATCATGTGGCGCGCGTTCGCGATCACTTCCGCGCGGGCGCGGGGCGCGACCGCCGCCATCGCGTGCGACATCTGCCCGCTCGAATTCGGATCGCACTCGCCGGTGAGAAAGAGCGCCGGCACCGCAAGACTTGCGAGACGCCCCACGTGCGCGTCGTCGGAAGATGCGAAAAGGCGATACGTGCGCGCGTAGCCCACGGGATCGACGGCGAGCAGCAGCGCACGCACCGCCTGCGCCGCCTGGGTCAGATGCCCCGGAATCGGGTTGCCGAACCAGCGCGAGAGCGTCGCGTCCACGCCGCTTGCTGCAGGCGCTTCGCCGAGACTGGCCGCGCGCGTCATCACCGCTTCGCGCTGCGCTGGCGTGCGGTCGTACACCGCGTTCAGCGCAACCACGCTCAACGTGCGCGGCGCGTTGAGCAGCGCGAATTCGAGCGCGACGAGCGCGCCCATCGAATGCCCCACCACGTGTGCGCGCTCGACCTGGATGGCGTCGAGCAGCGACTCGAGTTGCGCGGCGTATTCGTCGAGCGTGGGCTGCGCGCTCGGCAACGCGCTCTCGCCATGCCCCAGCATGTCGTAGGCGACGACGCGAAACGATTCGGACAACGCATCGATCTGCGGCGCCCACACACTCTGATCCATGCCCACGCCATGGATCAGTACCACGGTTTCGCACGCGGCGTCAGATTGCGGCGCGTACACGCTATAGCTCGTGCCAGCGGTTCGGCCGCGCTGAACAAGCGCGATGGGGCGTTCGCGAGCGCACTCAGGCTTCATGGGATTCACGCTCGGCACAGCGATGCAAGCCATGCGGACCAGCGGCCGGTACCTTGTGCAAAGTTCATGGAGCCTCCTGATCTAGAGCGGGTCCGCTGATCGCGTTCGATGAGATTATGGTATGCCATCTTACGGTTCACAACAACGTGATCAATATTATGGAATACCATGAGTTCTCCCCTGACTTTATTGGCGTGCTTCGCACCAGGTCCGCCTTGAACGGATTGAGCAGACAAAAAGAAAGGCCGCCGGCACATGCCGGCGGCCTTTCTTTTTGTCTGCGCTGAAATGCGCGTCAGGCGTCGCCTGGTGCTTCGTTCTGCTGGGCGAGCGCCGACAGCGCCAGCTCGGAGACCCGTTTGATATGCGCGAACGACGCCGCGGAGGCCGCTTCGCCGTCGCGCCGCTCGATGGCGTCGAGCAACAGGTTCATTTCGCGATTGGAGTCGCCACCGCGCCCGGGCATCGCGATGGTCAACGCACGCAAGCGGTTGATGCGCGCGTTGAGCGTCTTGACCACCGTGAGCGACACCTGCTTGTTGGCGGCTTCGAACAGCGTTTCATAGAAGCGTTCGGTGTGCTCCACCACGCGCGGCAGGTCGCGCTTTTCGAACGCGTCTTCGATGATCGCGCGGATCGCGCGCAACTGCTCCACGACTTCCGGCGTGGCGTTTTCGGCGCAGGCCCGGGCGGCGTTGGCTTCGAGCAGCCCGCGCAGCTCGTAGATCTCGCCCACTTGCGCGGGGTCGAGCCGCGCCACGATCGGGCCTTTTCCCGCAACGATTTCAACCAAGCCTTCGGTTTCCAGATGGCGCAGCACCTCGCGCACCACCGTGCGGCTCACGCCAAGCTCGTCGCACAACGTGCGTTCGACGAGCCGCGTGCCCGGCCGGAAATACCCCTGGACTATCGCGCCGCGCAGTTTGTCGAGCGTGAGCTCACGCAGGGTCTTGGCATTGCGGTCGATTTTGAGGTCTTGCATAGGCAGCGTTCAGGAGAGGGACGAACGCCCGCGCACCAGGCGTGGGCGTGGAATGCCATATTATGACGCAATTAAGCTCCGGCTTTCCTTTTGCCAACGCCATGGCGCCCCAAGCAAGGGCACATTCAGCTTTCAAGGCCCTCGACGATCGTGATGTGGGCCACGCAATGTCCATCGCGCTTCGCTTTTGCCGCCTGATACTCCGGCGAGTGATAACAGTCGAGCGCCGTTTGCATGTCCGGGAACCGGATCACGACATGCCGTGCGAACGACTCGCCTTCCAGCACCTGCGCCGCGCCGCCGCGTGCCAGGAAGACGGCGCCGAATTGCTTGAACGCCAGCGGTGCGATGTCCGTGTAGTCCTTGTATTTCGCGGGATCCAGCACGGTCACATGGGCGATCCAGTATGCAGTCATCTCTCCTCCTTTTCATTTTCCTGAATGGGACAAAAGGCACGGCAGGCTTCCCAGCCGGGGCGCGCGGCCTGTTATCGGGTTAACACTCATGGCATGCCGTAACATGGTATACCACAATGCTTCGCACAATCAACGTACGAAGGAAGTTGCCATGAGCCTGATTCGCAAATCCATCCTCCATGTCGAGAACGTCTTCGTAGACGGCGACAAGGCCGCTGCGAAGCCGCTGAAAATGATCGGCGCGGTCGCGGTGATCAAGAACCCGTGGGCGGGCCGCGGTTACGTGGAAGACCTCTCGCCCGAGATTCGCGCACTCGCGCCGCAACTGAGCGAACACCTCACGAAGCTCATCATCGACGAAGCCGGTTCGGGCGAAGCGGTCGAAGCGTTCGGCAAGAGCGCCATCGTGGGTCTTTCGGGCGAACTGGAGCATGCGTCCGCGCTCATTCACACGCTGCACTTCGGCAACACCTATCGCTCTGCTGTAGGCGCGAAGTCGTATCTCGCGTTCAACAACACGCGCGGCCCGGCCAATGCGCCGCTGCTCATCCCGATGATGGACAAGAACGACGAAGGCCGCCGCTCGCACTACCTCACGCTGCAGTTTTCGATTGCCGATGCGCCGGCCGCCGACGAACTCGTCATCGCCATTGGCGCCGCAACGGGTGGCCGTCCGCATCACCGCATTGGCGATCGCTACAAAGACCTCGCAGAGCTCGGAAATGACGTCAAGAACCCTGCAGCTGTCAAATAAGCGCGTCGCGCACTATCTGGAGCAAGGCGCGGGCGAACCGCTCGTGCTGATTCACGGCGTGGGCATGCAGGCGAGCGCGTGGTATCCGCAGATCGAAGACCTCTCGGCCGAATTCCGCGTGATTTCAGTCGACATGCCGGGCCACGGTCAAAGCGATGCGCTCGAAGCGGGTGCCGGCTTGCCGCAGTTCGTTGAGTGGGCAACCAGTTTCATCGAGGCGCTGCACGTGGGTCCCGTCAATCTGGCGGGGCACTCGATGGGTTCGCTGATCGCGGCCGGCGTCGCGGTCACGCGTTCCGATCTGGTCAAGCGTGTGGCAGTCTTGAACGGTGTGTACCGGCGCACCGAAGCGGCGCGCGACGCCGTGCTGCAGCGTGCCGCCGAGTTGCGCTCCGGCACCATCGATGTGGATACGCCGCTGCGGCGCTGGTTCAACGCCGAGGAGGCGCAGCAAGTGGCGGCGCAAAAGGTCGAGTCGTGGCTGAAGTCGGTGAACCTCGCGGGCTACGCCACGGCCTATACGGCGTTTGCTGGCGGCGACGATGTGTACGCCGACGGCTGGCACACGATTCGCTGCCCTGCTCTCGTCCTGACCGGCTCCGACGATCCGAACTCGACGCCGGAGATGGCAAGACAGATGGCGCAAGCCGCGCACAACGGCACAGTCGTGGTGCTCGAAAACGAGCGCCACATGGTGAACCTGACCGCGCCTGACGAAGTCAATCGCGCGCTGCGGGCCTGGTTGCAAACGGAGCCGCAGGCGGAAAATCACGAAGTGGAATTGTGAAATGAGCCAAGACACGAGCCAGGTAGTACAACCGGAAGCAGCGAAGATCAACACGCGCGAACTGCGCGACGCGTTCGGCGCGTTCATGACGGGCGTGACGATCGTGACCACCGCGACGGACGACGGCAAGCCGCTCGGCTTCACCGCCAATTCGTTTTCGTCCGTTTCGCTCGACCCCGCTCTGCTGCTGGTGAGCATTGCGAAGACGTCGAGCAATTACCAGACGTTTTCCACCGCGGGCCATTTCGCCATCAACATCCTCGCGGAAGGACAAAAGGATTTGTCCAACACGTTCGCGCGGCCGAGCGACGACCGCTTCGCCAACGTGAACTGGCAATTGAGCGCCAACCGCAACCCGCTCATCGGCGACGTCAGCGCCTGGTTCGACTGCACGACGCACGCCGTGATCGACGCGGGCGACCACGCGCTGATCGTCGGCCGGGTCGAGGCGTTTCATTCCGCGGGCTTCGCCGGTCTTGGCTACTATCGCGGCGGCTATTTCACGCCGGCCAAGGTGTCGGCGGAAGTCATCGCGGGTCCGAAAGTCATCGTAAGCGCGATCATCGCGCGCGAGGACAAGGTGCTGCTCGTGAAAACCGCAGACGGCAAATGGGGCCTGCCCTCGAAAGAAATCGGCAAGGAAGGCGCCGACAAGGCGCTCGCCGAGATCTTCACGAAGTACCAGCCCGATGCATCGGCAAGCTTCATCTATTCGGTCTACAACAATACCGAAACCCATTACCAGTACATCTCGTTCCTGTGCAGCGCCCCCGATGAACTCGCCGCAACGGGCGACGCCTCGGCCCAGTTCGTCAGCCTGGAAGACGTGCAAACGCAAGCGTTCCAGGACAGCGCACTCGCCAGCATGCTCCAGCGCTACCGCAAGGAAAGCGAACTGAAGAGCTACGGGATGTACTTCGGCGACCATAGCAACGGCACAGTCCGCCCGCTTCATTCCTGAAAGGTTCCATCATGCGATTCTCACTATTCGTTCACATGGAGCGCGTCTCCGACCAGACCAGTCAGAAGCAGTTGTATGACGAAATGGTCGAGCTGTGCCAGATCGCCGATCGCGGCGGCATGCACGCCATCTGGACCGGCGAGCACCACGCGATGGACTTCACGATCGCGCCCAATCCGTTCCTCAACATCGCGGACCTCGCCAACAAGACTAAGAACGTGAGGCTCGGCACTGGCACGGTCATTGCGCCCTTCTGGCACCCGATCAAGCTCGCGGGCGAAGCCGCGATGACCGACATCATCTCGAATGGTCGTCTGGATCTGGGCATCGCACGAGGCGCATACTCGTTCGAGTACGAACGCCTGATGCCGGGGCTCGACGCGTGGGGCGCAGGCCAGCGCATGCGCGAACTCATTCCGGCCGTGAAAAAGCTCTGGGAAGGCGATTACGCGCACGAAGGCGAGTTCTGGAAATTCCCCTCGACCACGTCTTCGCCGTTGCCGCTGCAGCGCCCGCATCCGCCGATCTGGGTGGCCGCGCGCGATCCGAACAGCCACGAATTCGCGGTGTCCAACGGTTGCAACGTGCAGGTCACGCCGCTGCATTTCGGCGACGAAGAGGTCGAGAAGCTCGTCGGCCACTTCAACGCCGCGTGCGAGAAGTTCAGCAACGTGCCGCGCCCGCAGATCATGCTGCTGCGTCACACGTATGTGGCGAGCGGCGAAGACGACGCGCAGATCGCGGCCGACGAAGTGAACACGTTCTACAACTACTTCGGCGCGTGGTTCAAGAATGAGCGCCCTGTGAGCCGCGGCATGATCAAGCCGCTCACGAAGGAAGAGATCGGCGCTCACCCGTTCTACACGCCGGAGGCGATGCGCAAGAACAACGTCATCGGCACGCCCGAGGAAGTGATTGGGCGTCTGCGGGCCTACGAGAAACTCGGCTTCGACGAGTACTCGTTCTGGATCGATACCGGCATGAGCTTCGAGCGTAAGAAGGCGTCACTCGAGCGCATGATCAACGACGTCATGCCTGCATTCAGGTAAGGGGCGGATTCCATGGATTTTCATTTTCAGCTATATATCGACGGCCAGTTCGAACCGGGCGCCGCGACGTTCGGCAGCGTGAACCCGGCCACGGGCAAAGTGTGGGCGCAAATGCCCGAAGCGCGCGCGGAGCAGGTCAACCGTGCCGTCGAGGCGGCCAACCGCGCGCTGACCGATTCTGCGTGGGCCGGCCTCACCGCCTCGGCGCGCGGCAAGCTGCTGCACAAGCTGGCCGGGCTCGTCGAAAAGGCTGCGCCGCGACTCGCTGAAATTGAAACGAACGACACCGGCAAGATCATTCGCGAGACGTCGAGCCAGATCGCTTATGTGGCCGAGTTCTACCGTTACTACGCCGGGATCGCCGACAAGATCGAGGGTAGCCATATTCCCGTCGATAAGCCTGACATGCAGGTCTGGCTCGAACGGCAACCCGTCGGCGTGGTCGCCGCCATCGTTCCATGGAACAGCCAGTTGTTCCTTTCCGCCGTGAAGGTCGGGCCGGCGCTCGCCGCCGGCTGCACGGTCGTCCTGAAGGCTTCCGAGGAAGCCCCCGGCCCGCTGCTCGAGTTCGCGAGGCTCGTGCACGAGGCAGGATTTCCGCCGGGCGTAGTCAACGTGATCACCGGCTTCGGGCCGGAATGCGGCGCGGTGCTCAGCAGTCATCCCAAGGTGGACAAGGTGGCCTTCACGGGCGGCCCTGAAACCGCGCGGCATATCGTCAGGAACACGTCGAACAATCTTGCCAAGGTCTCGCTGGAACTAGGCGGCAAGTCGCCGTTCATCGTGTTCGCCGATACCGATATTCAGAGCGCGGTGAATGCGCAGGTCGCGGCGATTTTCGCCGCAAGCGGCCAAAGCTGCGTGGCGGGCTCGCGTCTTTTGATCGAGGCGTCCGTCAAAGACGAATTCCTCGCGTTGCTCGTGGAGCGCGTTTCGCGCATTCGCGTGGGCTCGCCCGATGAAATGACGACGGAATACGGGCCGCTGTGCACGGAACGACAACTGCGTAACATCGAGAAGATCGTCGCGAGTTCCGTGAGTCAGGGTGCAAAGGTGCTTGCCGGCGGCAAGGCGCTGGCGCGTGACGGCTACTACTACGCGCCGACGATTCTGGACTGCTCGGGCGCGAGCCACGCGGACAGCATCACGACGGAGTTGTTTGGGCCCGTGCTTTCGGTGGATACGTTCGCTTCGGAACAGGAAGCTATCGAGAAGGCGAACAGCACCGCCTACGGACTCGCGGCGGGCATCTTCACCACCAACCTCACCCGCGCACATCGCATTTCGCGGCGCGTGCGCTCGGGGATCGTCTGGATCAACACCTATCGGGCGGTTTCGCCGCTCGTGCCGTTCGGCGGCTTCGGGCTTTCCGGGCACGGCCGCGAGGGCGGCATGGCTGCCGCGCTCGAATACACGACGACGAAGTCCGTGTGGCTGCGCACCTCGGACGAACCGATCAGCGATCCGTTCGTGATGCGCTGATCCGTTCCCCGCTGCACCGCTTCAAAGCCGTTCCAAAGCCGCTTCAAAGCCGTTCAAGGCCATGCCGCGCCACCTTCGTGGCGTGGCTCGGCCTGTGCAATAAAGATGGAGACACTATGAAAAACCCGGCGAACGACAACAGCGTTCTGACCATTGAAAGCAACTCGATCGAGTATGTCGCTCCCGAGAATCGGCATGGCAAGCCAGCCGATCTGTTCACGTTGTGGTTCTGCACGAATGTCGCGCCGCTTGCGGTGATTTCCGGCGCGACTTCGGTTCTGGTCTTTCACCTCGACGTGATGAGCGCGATTCTCGCCATCGTCGCCGGGCAATTCTTCGGCGCCATTTTTCACGCCCTCACCTCTGCGCAAGGCCCGCTCGTCGGTGTGCCACAGATGATTCAAAGCCGCGCGCAATTCGGCCGCTATGGCTCGCTGCTCGTGGTCAGTTTCACCACGCTGATCTATCTCGGCTTCTTCGTCTCGAACATCATCCTGGCGGGCAAGACGCTCCACACCGCCGCGCCCGCGGTGCCCGTGCCGGTAGGCACCGTACTCGGCGCCATTCTCGCGACGCTCGTCGGCGTGATCGGCTATCACTTCATCCACCGCTTCAACAAGATTGGCGCCTGGTTCATGGGCGGCGCGCTACTGATCGGCATGATCATGATGGCGCCGGGGCTCAACGCGCAGATCTTGCGGCAGGGGCATTTCGACGTGTCGAACTGGTTCGCGACGTTCGGGCTGTGCGCCGTCTGGCAAATCAGCTTCGCGCCCTATACGTCCGACTATTCGCGCTACCTGCCGACCTCGGCGGGCTTTGCGAAGACCTTCGCGTTCACGTATTTCGGCACCTCGCTCGGCACCATTTTCGCGTTTCTCTTCGGCGTGCTGGCGGTCAGCACCGGCCACTCCACCGACGCCATGCAAGCCATCCGCACCCAAACGGGCGTGTTCGGCTATGTGCTGATCTTCCTCTTCCTCGTCAACATCATTGGCCACAACGGGATGAATCTGTATGGCGGGGTGTTGTCGTTCATTACCGCCGCGCAGACCTTCCGCCCCGACTGGGTGCCTGGCCGCACGGTGCGCATCGTCTTTTCGACCGCCTTGCTGGTCGCCTCTACTGTCACGGCGCTGTGGGCCTCGAGCAATTTCATCGCGATCTTCCTGACGGCGATCTTTGCGATGCGCATCGTGCTCGCGCCGTGGGTCGCGATCAATCTGGTCGACTTCTATCTGATCAACCACCGGCGCTATCGCGTCGCGGAAATTGTGAGCAGCCACGGTGGCGTGTACGGGTCCTTCAACTTCAAGGCCATCGCCATCTACCTCTTCGGCATCGCAGTTCAGGTGCCATTCATGGCGGAAAGCTTTTTCCACGGCGCGCTCGCGTCGATCGTCGGCAACGCCGATGTCTCGTGGATGGTTGGCCTCGTCGCGACTGCGCTGACCTACTACGTGTTCGCTTCGAAGGACCGTTCGCGTTCCACGCGCACGGCTGCGCCAGAGGCTCGCGCGGCCGAACGAGCGGCCCCGGTCAGGGAAGCGGCCTGAGCAACCGCGTGACGGCTGGCGCAGGCCTTAACTGAACGCAGGCGTTTGCGACAAGCTGCGATCGTGCTCAGCCGTTGTACGCGGTCTCGCCGTGCGAGCTGACGTCCAGGCCTTCGCGCTCGCCTTCCTGGTCGACGCGCAGGCCAATCACCATATCAACGAGCTTGAACGCGACGAACGACACCACGGCCGACCACACCAGCGACGTGCCCACGCCCCAGCATTGAGAGATCATCTGGCTCGCCATATCGTAGTCGCCAACCTTGTTCGCCACATAGTCATAGACGCCCGTGCCACCAAGCTTCGGTGAAGCAAACACACCCGTGAGCAGCGCGCCCGCAATGCCGCCGATGCAGTGCACGCCGAACACGTCGAGCGAATCGTCCACGCCAAGCAGGCGCTTGAGGCCGTTCACGCCCCAGTAGCAGAGCGCGCCCGCGATGAAGCCCATAATGATCGCGCCCATCGGTCCGACGAAGCCGCATGCGGGCGTGATCACCACGAGCCCCGCAATGGCGCCGGATACCGCGCCGAGCATCGACGGCTTGCCCTTGAGCGTCCACTCCACGACGGTCCATGAGACGGTCGCCGCGCAGGTCGCAAGCAGCGTGGTGACGAAGGCGAGCGCTGCCGCGCCGTTCGCTTCGAGATTCGAGCCTACGTTGAAGCCGAACCAGCCCACCCACAGCAGCGAGCCACCGATCATCGTCATCGTGAGGCTGTGCGGCGCCATGTGCTCGCGCCCGAAGCCCACACGCTTGCCGATCATGATCGCGCCCACCAGGGCCGCAATGCCCGCGTTGATATGCACGACCGTGCCGCCCGCGAAGTCGAGCGCGCCCTTCTGGAACAGGAAGCCCGCTGTCGCGTTGGCCTTTTCTGCCGCCGCGGCGCTCGTGTACGCGTCGGGTCCCGCCCAATACCAGACCATGTGCGCAATCGGCAGGTACGAGAACGTAAACCACAGCACCATGAAGGCCAGCACCGCCGAGAACTTCGCGCGCTCGGCAATGCCGCCAATGATGAGTGCGGGCGTGATCGCCGCAAACGTGAGCTGGAACGACACGTAGATGAATTCGGGAATCACCACGCCCTTGCTGAACGTGGCGGCGGTGGTGTCGGGCGTCAAGCCCGCGAGAAACATCTTGCTGAAGCCACCAAAAAACGCATTGCCCTCGGTGAACGCAACGCTGTAGCCATACACGGCCCACAGCACGCCGAGCAGACAGAAAATCACAAGCGTCTGCATCAGCACGGAAAGCATGTTCTTCGCGCGCACCATGCCACCGTAAAAGAGACCGAGGCCCGGCGCCGCCATCATGACGACCAGCAGCGTCGCGACGATCATCCATGCGGTGTCGCCCTTGTTCGGCACCGGCGCGGCGGCGCCTTGTGCGAGCGCAGGCAGCGAGAGCGCCAGTGCGCCGATTACCACGAGTAGTTTGCCCAAGCTTTTCATTGCACGATCCTGTAGAAAGGCGTTGCTTAAGGCGCGCGCAAGCGGCGCGGCCTTCACGACGCGCGTGTGGGAAAGAAGTTGGATAACAGTGCATGGCCTGCGCTGCCGGCTTGTCGTGCGCCCGCTTGCGCGTTTCGACGGTGCGCGCGGCAGTCTCCTCGCCCGCGCGCCCGGTGCTGCAAATACCGCTTGTTTTACGGCTTGCGTTACGTCTTGTTCTACGGCACGATCAACGCATGTTCAAACCGGGAATCCACGATGTGCCCGCCAGCGGCACGCGCGCCATGGCCGCCGATTCGACCGTCAACGCCACGAGGTCTTCCGGCTCCAGGTGATGCACGTTCTGCTTGCCGCACGCGCGCGCGATGGTCGTGAGTTCCATCGTGAGCGTCTTGAGGTAGTTCTTAACGCGGCGCGCGCCCTCTTCCGGTTCCAGGCGCTTTTCGAGCACGGCGTCCTGCGTCGTCACGCCCACCGGGCATTTGCCCGTGTGGCAGTGATGGCAGAAGCCCGGCGCGGTGTTGAGCGCCGCGTAGTCGCCCACCGCCGAGTGGAGCGCGCCGTTCTGGAAATACGATTCGCTGTTGCAGCCGAGCGCCATCAGCACGCCCTGGCCGATGGCCACCGCGTCCGCGCCGAGCGCGAGCGCCTTCGCCACGTCTGCGCCCGTGCGAATGCCGCCCGAGACGATCAGTTGCACCTTGCCCTTCATGTCGAGGTCTTCGAGCGCATCCACGGCCTGGCGCACCGCCGCGAGCGTCGGAATGCCCACGTTGTCGATGAAGCAGCTTTGCGTGGCCGCCGTGCCGCCCTGCATGCCGTCGATCACGACCACGTCGGCGCCCGCGTGCACGGCGAGCTTCACGTCGTTGAACGTGCGCGTGGCCGCGACCTTCACGTAGATGGGCTTCTGCCAGTCGGTGATCTCGCGCAGTTCCTGAATCTTGATGGCGAGGTCATCGGGGCCGGTCCAGTCGGGGTGGCGGCTCGCCGAGCGCTGGTCGACGCCTGCGGGCAGCGTGCGCATCGATGCCACACGCGGATTCACCTTCTGGCCGAGCAGCATGCCGCCGCCGCCCGGCTTGGCGCCCTGGCCGATCACGACTTCGATGGCATCGGCGCGGCGCACGTCGTCGGGATTGAAGCCGTAGCGCGAAGGCAGACATTGATAGACCAGCGTCTTCGATGACTGGCGCTCTTCCTGCGTCATGCCGCCGTCACCGGTGGTGGTCGAGGTGCCCGCCGCCGTGGCCGCGCGACCCAGTGCTTCTTTCACGTTCGCGGAGAGCGCCCCGAAGCTCATGCCCGCAATGGTCACAGGCGTGTCGAGCACGATCGGCTTCTTCGCAAAGCGCGTGCCGAGCACGGTCTGCGAGCTGCACTTCTCGCGATAGCCTTCGAGCGGATAGCGCGAGAGCGAGGCGCCGAGAAACAGCAGGTCGTCGAAGTGCGGCACGCTCTTCTTCGAACCGAGGCCGCGAATTTCATAGAGGCCGCGCTGAGCAGCGGTGTGAATGTAGTCGATGGTCTTGCGGTCGAAGGTGCTGGACTCTTCCTGTTGCAGACGCGCGAAATGAACCGGTTTGGTTTCCATGGGGACCTTCTCGATCGTGTGTTCAGTATTCCTGGTCCGCGTCGGCGTTCCAGTGATAGAGCGTGCGGGCCGAAGCGATGCGGCGGAACTGCGCCGGATCGTGATCGAGCCCTGCCGCGCCGAGCAGTTCGCGCACGGCGCTGAGGTCGGCGTCGGTCATCGGCTCGAATTGCGCGTCGGCGCCGAGCGATTTCACGTTGCCCTTCACGTAGAGCACCGCTTCGTAGAGCGAATCGCCAAGCGCGTCGCCCGCGTCGCCGCAAATCACCATGCGGCCCGCCTGCGCCATGAACGCGGAGAAGCTGCCCACCGAGCCGCCCACCACGATGTCGCCGCCCTTGAGCGAGATGCCGCAGCGCAGGCCCGCGTCGCCGTCGATCACGAGCAGGCCGCCGTGGGCCGAGGCGCCCGCGCCGTTCGAGGCGAAGCCGCGCACATGCACCTTGCCGCTCATCATGTTCTCGCCCACGCCCGTCCCGGCGCTGCCTTCGATCACGATGCTCGCGCGCTTGTTCATGCCGCCGGCGTAGTAGCCCGCATGGCCTTCGACGGTGATCTGCACGTTGGCGTCCACACCCACCGCAATGTTGTGCGCGCCGTTGGGCGAGGTCACGCTCACGCGCTGGCCGTTCAGTATCGCGCCGTCGCCATGCAGGTACTCGTTGAGTTCCCGGACGCCCTTTCCTTCCAGATCGAAAATCACGCCTTCCATACGTACATCTCCTCGGGTGCGGGTTCGAATACCTTCGCGTTGCGAATGTCGGGCAAATGCGCGAGCGAGCGGAACTCGGAAGCGATCGCCACGTAGTCGTCGTTTTCGGCCACGACAGCGGGTTTACACGCGAACGGATCGCGAATGAGCGCAAGCTCGCTCGACGTGCCCATCAGGAACGTGTAGAAACCGTCCAGTTCCTCGAAGCCTTTTTGCAGCGCATCGGGCAGCGAGTCGCCTTCACGCAGGCGCCATTCGAGAAAGCGGCACGCGGCTTCCGTATCGTTGTCGGTATCGAAGTGGATACCGAGCGGCTCCAGCTTGCGACGCACGCCATACGGGTTCGAGAGCGAGCCGTTGTGCACGAGGCAAAAATCTTCACCGGCCGTGAACGGATGCGCCCGGTCGGGCGTGACCGCCGACTCCGTTGCCATGCGCGTGTGGCCCACGAGGTGCGAGCCCTTGAGCCTCGTGAAGTCGTAGCGCTGCGCCACCTCGGCAGGCGACCCGATGTCCTTGTACAGATCGATCGAGCGGCCCGTGGAAAGCAGATAAAGTTTCGGATACTGCTCGTTAAGCCACGCCTTCACGGTGTCCGGATTGCCCTGCAGCGTGAGCACCGCATGATTGGCTTTCGCGTCGATGCGCGCCGTCACGTCCATTGCAAGGTTGAGCCTGTCGAGCAGCGTTTGCCACGGAAACTGCGCGCCCTCTTCCGTGAAGCCCGAATAGAGGCTCAGCTTGCGCTGGCTTGCATCCACTTCCTTGCCGAAGACGGCCAGGCCCGCCGAATCGGGACCGCGCTCGGTCATGCCGATCAGCATCGGCACCATCAGTTCGCCGAGCTTCTCGCGTAGCGCTGGCGTCTTCACCAGCAAGCCTACGATTCCACACATAGGTTTTCTCCTTAGAAAAATTCGAGGTAGCTCTTCAGTTCCCAGTCGGAAACGTGCCGCATGTATTCGAGCCATTCCATGCGTTTGAGCTTGATGAATTCCTGCGCAACCGGACCAAGCGCCTCGCAGATGAGCGTGTCCGCTTCGAGCGCGTCGAGCGCCTGTTCGAGGTTTTGAGGCAGCACCGTGATGCCGTGCTCAGCAAGCTTCGCGGGCGACCACTCGTAGAGGTTTTCGTTGGCGGGCGCGCCCGGATCGAGTTCACTGTCGATCCCGTCCAGCCCCGCCGCGATCACGGCCGCCGTCGCGAGATACGGATTGCACGAGCCATCGGGCAGGCGCAGTTCGATGCGCTCGCCCGGCATGCGCACCATCGTCGAGCGGTTGTTGTCGCCGTAGCTCACATAGGCGGGCGCCCATGTCGCGCCAGTGAGCGAGCGGCCTACCACGAGGCGCTTGTACGAGTTCACCGTCGGATTGCACAGCGCCGTGAGCGCGGGCGCATGTTTGAGCAGGCCCGCAGTGAACTGGTAGCCGAGCTTCGAGAGTCCCATGCCGAGCGGATCGGCGGCGTCGGCGAACAGGTTGCGCTTGCCGTCGCCGATCGAGACGTGCATGTGCATGCCGTTGCCCGGCCGGTTCGCAAACGGCTTGGCCATGAACGAGCAGATCATGCCGAGATCGTTGGCGATCTCGGAGGCGGCCATCTTGAAGAACACGTAGTGATCGCACGAGGTCAGGCAATCGGCATACGTGTAGTTGATTTCGAACTGGCCGTTGGCGTCTTCGTGATCGATCTGATAGACGTCGATGCCGACCGCGCGCATGGCGTCTGTCAGGCGCTCGAGAAACACGCGTGTGCGCGAAAGCCCCTTGTAGTCGTAGCACGGTTTCGCAAGCGTGTCGCTCGGGTCGCATGGTTCGAGCGTGCCCGATGCTGAGCGGCGCAGCAGCGAGAATTCAGGTTCGAGGCCGGTAAAAAGCGTCCAGCCGCGTTCGGTCACGCGCGCGACCTGACGCTTGAGCGTCACACGCGTGTCGTAGGCCCAGGGCTCGCCTTCGACGTGTCCGTCGCAGACGATACGCGCGAGACCTGGCTGCCACGGCACCGGCGTAAGCGTCGAGAGTTCGCCCACCGCCATGAAGTCCGGGCCATTCGGCTCGATGCCCACGCCCCAGATCGCGAAGCCTGCGAAACCGGCGCCGGCCTTGAGCACCGTTTTCAGATGCGAGACCGGCACCGACTTGGCCTTCGCCACGCCGTGAATATCCACGAACTGCGCCAGCACGTATTTCACGCCCTGCTGACTGAGCCAGCTCTGCGCGTCGTCGGCCGAGCCGAAGCGCGGCACGCTTCCCAGCTCGTTGACCGGCAGTTTTGCGTCATTGAGATTCATCGTCACTCCTTGCAACTCATCCGCGGTTGAAAGAGCGGTGCGCCCGACATCACGTCGGTGCGCACGCGCATTGTCCTTTTCGAAAATTCTCCATATGCAACTTTATTTCTTGACATGAAACATTCAGCGCACACGTATGCGCTCCGCCTGCTACGCTTCTGCTTTTAACCGAGGCCGAACATGCAAATCGGGGACGACAGCAAAGCACCACTCGAACGCTACCTGGGCGCGACGATCCGCGAACTACGCCAGCGTCACGATCTGACCATCGCCCAGGTCGCCGACCAGGCCGGCATCAGCCGCGGCATGCTCTCGAAGATCGAGAACGCGCAGACCTCTACCGGACTAGACGTTCTGCACCGCATTGCACAAGCCCTCGGCGTCTCGCTCTCCACGCTCTTTCGCAACTTCGACGTTCCGCAAGGCGACGCGCAGCTCGTCAAGAAAGGCGCCGGCATGGAAGTCGTTCGCAAGGGCACCAAACGCGGCCACACCTATCATCTGCTTGCCTACGACCAGGGCCCGCGCAAAGCCTTCGAACCCTTTCTCATCACCCTCGAAGACGAAGCCGAGCGGTTCCCGACCTTCGAGCATCCGGGCACGGAGTTCATCCACATGCTCAAGGGCGTGATCGAATACCGCCACGGCCAGCAGACCTACATCCTCCATCCCGGCGACACGCTCACCTTCCAGGCCGACATTCCTCATGGCCCCGAGCGACTCATCAAGACGCCCATCCAGTTCCTGTCGATCTTCATCTATCCGCCGGGAACTGCCGATTGAGGCACGGGCCCTGCCATCTTGCCTGCACTACCTCTTATGCAACGTCCGTGCCATGTTTATCCCCATGAATAAAACATTCCTGCCGATAAACACCTGGCGCGCATGCGGGCCCTCGCCATCTCGCTTTCCTGATTCGCTCGCATCGTTGTTTGCCTGCTGACGGTGCGCGGTTTTCCTGCCTGCTGTGCGCCACTGCACTGAATCAGGACGCGGGCTTACGTTCGAGTATCAGAATTGCTTATGAAAGCGCGGACGTCGGTGCGAGCGCCTGCACTGCGTCGAGCGCCGAACCGACCATGCGGGAAAGCGTGGGCTGCACGGTTTCGGCACGTTCCACGACGTAGTCGAATGGCGCACGCTCGTTCATGTAGGTGGACTGGCACATCTCCAGTTGAACCGCATGAATGCCGCGTTCCGGCGCGCCGTAGTTTCGCGTGATGTAGCCGCCCTTGAAGCGCCCGTTCGCGACCCACGTGTACGGGCTCGCGGCCATCGCATCGACAGCGGCCTGCTGCACCACGTGCGAGCAGGTGCGTCCGTCCTGCGTGCCCAGGTTGAGGTCGGGCAGCTTGTCGTCGAACAGCCGCGGCAGCACACTCGCGATCGAATGCGCTTCCCACAGCAGCACGTTCGCGTGCCGCTCGCGCAGTCGCGCAAGCTCCGCCGCAAGCGCGTCGTGATACGGCTGCCAGTATTGCGCGACGCGCGTGGCCCGCTCCGCCGCGTCGGGTGCGCAGCCGGGCCCGTAGATGGGTTCGCCGCGGAACGCTTCGCCGGGGCACAGGCCCGTCGTCGTCTGGCCGGGATAGAGGCTTTCGTCGTTGGGCGGCCGGTTCAGATCGATCACATAGCGCGAGACGCGCGCGCCGATCACCGTCGCGCCAAGCGCACGCACAAAGGCATAAAGACGATCGAGATGCCAGTCCGTATCGGCAACGGTGAGCGCTTCGTCCGTATAGAGATGGCGCAGCGCTGCGGGAATCTGCGTGCCCAGATGCGGTATCGATACGAGCAACGGCGCGTCGCCGCGCTCCAGCGAAAATAGTTCGGACATCTTCATACTCCTCTCGTACAAAAATTTCGATTCGGCTACATCAAAGCGTCTTCCGGCAGTTGCGGCAAGGCGCGCGCGAGCGCCGGCCTGATGGAGGCGTCCAGGACACGCCGCGTCAATGCGACGATTTCATGTGCGAATGCGTCCCACTCACCCTGCCGATGCAGCAGGAAGAAGTCACGCCGCCCGAGCCGTCCGGCTGGCAGCGGCAACACGTCGATCTCGGGCAAATAATGGCGCGCCTGCCAGAGACACAGCGGCGTGGAAATCGCAAAGCCGAGCCGGGCCGCGACGAGGCTCAGGAGCGGGTCGGTCGCGTCGAATTCATAGCGGCGCGGACTATTGATGCCGAGGTGCCGCGCATAACGCTCGACCTGCTGTCCGATCACCGAGCGCGGGGTGTAGCGGATCATCGGCATTTCGAGCGCAAGCGTGCGCCAGTCGATGTTCCTGCGCTCCGCGAGCAACGCGCGTGAAACGACCACGACGAATGCTTCCGAAAACAGCGGCACCTCGACGATGCGCGCGTCGTTGAGCGTCGTCTGCGTGCATACCGCGAGATCGAGTTCGCGATCGTGTAGCTGCTTGCTCAAACCCGGGGTCAAGCCGGACCACAACGCAATCTGCCGCGCCGAGCCCGACACCGCGCGAATCAGTTCCGGGCCCACGGTCGCCGCGAACGAATCCACGCAGCCAAGCCTTACCGGCAAGGTGCCCGCGTTCGACGCGTCGCCAATGCGCGCACTGACCATCTGCGCGTGCTCGAGCAGCGAGCCCGCCAGTTCAAGCAGCGCGCGGCCCGCGACGTTCGGGCGTGGAGGCCGGCTCTCGCGATCGAACAGGACTACGCCCTGGTCGCGCTCGAGCGCCGCGATTGCCTGACTCACCGCGCTCTGGCTCACGCCGAGCTGCTTGGCCGCGCCTGTCATCGATCCGGTTTCGCACACCGCAAGAAAGGCCTGCAAGGCGTTGAGGTCGATAGGCGCGTGGGTACGTCTCATGGGCTGCTCCACGGATGTCCGGGCAAATGACGCCACCGCGCCGTCTTCCGCATGATGCCGCCCTGGACGGCCAGCACGCGGAGGATGAGCGATTGCGGTGATGAACCATAAGTTTGCCTAATACAAAATTATGGCGCGCACCCCGGACGCAGAATTTGCCCATCGTTCACCCTCGGGGGCCCCATGAGCCACTTTGACTATGTCGTGATCGGCGCCGGCGTGATCGGCACGTCCGTCGCCCACCATCTCGCAGCGCTCGGCGCGAAAAGCGTTCTCGTCCTCGATCAGGGCACGATCGGCGCCGGTACCACCTCGCAGTCCTCCGGGCTGCTGCGCACGCATTACTCGGTGCGCCAGAACGTCGAACTCGCGCGCGCCTCCTGGTGGGCGTTCAACAATTTCGCCGACTATCTCGGCGATGACGAAGCGTCGTGCGGCCTCATCAAATGCGGCTACATGATCAGCGCGCCCGAAGGTGACAAGCTCGACCCGCTGGCCGCCTCGCTGCGCGCGCAGCAGGACATGGGCATCGAGGTGCAACTGCTCGACCGCCAGGCGGCGCAGGCGCGCCTGCCCATCGCCACCTTCGACGACGCCGCGCTGATCGGCTTCGAACCCGAAGCCGGTTTTGCCGACGCCTACCTCGTCGCGACCAGCTTCGCGCGCTCCGCACGCCGGCGCGGCGTCAAGATCATGGAAGGCGTGCGCGTGACCGGTGTCGTGCGCGAGGGCCGCCGCGTGGTAGGCGTGGAAACGACGGCGGGGCGCTTTGGCTGCGGCACGCTCATCAGCACGCAGAACATCTGGACGCCCGAACTCTCCGAGTGGATCGGGGTGCCGCTGCCGGTCAAGCCCGAGCGCCACACCGTGCTCGCACTCGAATGCGAAGCCGCGCCCTACACGTTCGCCATGCCGGCGTTCAAGGATCTCGGCTCGCCGGGCATGCTCTATTTCCGCAGCTACGGCGGTAGCCAGATGCTGGTCTCAGAAGGCGTGGTGGGTGACACGCTCAACGCGCCCGAGACCGAGCAGGGCGATATCTCGCTCGACTATGTGGCGGAAGTCGGCGCGCAGGTGGCAGAACACTTCCCCGCCTACGAAACGGCGGGACTCGCCTCTTCGTGGACCGGCGTGTACGACGTCACGCCCGACTGGAACCCCGTGCTCGGCAACATCGCCGACGTGGAAGGCCTCACCGTGGGCTTCGGCTTCTCGGGCCACGGCTTCAAGCTCTCGCCGGGCATCGGCAAGCTGCTCGCGCAGCACGCGCTCGGCCTGCCCCCCGACGTCTCCCTCGAACCGTATGCACTCGAACGCTTTGCAAGCGGCGCGCTGCTGACCGGCAAGTACGGTCTGGGCGCGGTGTCGTAACGCCATCGACCGATGTGCTTTCGCATGCAAACAGGAGAAAACTGATGACTGTCCGCATTCTGGTGCCCGTAAAACGCGTGGTCGATCCGAACGTGCGTGTGCGCTTGAGCGCCGCCGGCGCGATCGATACGGCCGGACTCAAGATGTCGCTCAATCCGTTCGACGAATGCGCGCTCGAAAAGGCGCTGCAACTGAAAGAGGCTGGCGTGGCCTCGCATGTCACGGTGCTGACCTGCGGCCTGCCCGCGCACCAGGACGTGCTGCGCACCGCGCTCGCCATGGGCGCCGACGGCGCCGTGCTGATCGACACGGGTTCTGCTACGGCCTCGCTCGATTCGCTGGCCGTTGCGCGGCTCGTGGCCACGCACATCAAGGAGGCCGAATATGGTCTCGTGCTGTGCGGCAAGCAGGCCATCGACGGCGACGTGGGCGGCGTGGCCGCCATGCTCGCCGCGCTACTGGGTTGGCCGCAGGCGCTGAACGCGAGCGCACTCGAAGCAGTGGACGGCGGCTGGCGCGTGAACTGCGGTGATGATGCGGGTACGGCGACGTGGCAGCTCGACGGCCCCGCCGTGGTCAGCGCAGATCTTCGACTGGCCGAACCGCGCCGCGTGACGCTGCCGAGCATCGTCAAGGCCAAGCAGAAGCCGCTTGCCGCGCGTGAAGCGGCGACGCTCGGCGGCGTGTCCGACGCACGCAGCCATGTGCTGAAACTAAACGATCCTCCGGTGCGCGAGCCTGGTGTGAAGGTAGACGACGTCGGAGCGCTGCTTGCAACACTTGCCGATCGACGCGTATTTGAATCCGTGGGAGTTTGACTATGAGAACGCTGGTTCTGGCCGACACCGATGTGGGGTCGATTGCCGATGTCACGCTGCGAGTGACGGGCGCTGCGCTGCAACTGGGGCAGCCCGTCGATCTGCTCGTATTCGATGCGTCGAGCGCGCCGGCGGCGGCGCGTGTGAGTGGCATCGAGCGCGTACTGGTCGCTTCCGCTGGCGCAGCCGATGCGCTCGCGCCCGAAACCATCGCGGCGCAATTGCTCGCCCTCGCGGGAGACTATTCGACGGTGCTCGCGGCACATCGCGCCTCCAGCCGGGCGGCGCTGCCACGCGCGGCGGCGCTCTCCGAGTCCGCATTCATCGCCGACGTGATCGCCATTCGCGAGTGCACGCAGTTCGTGCGCGGCCTCTATGCGGGCAGTGTGATCGCGACGGTGACGAGCGCCACGGCGCTCACTTATGCCAGCGTGCGACCCTCGTCGTTCGCCCCCGTGGCAGCAAAAGGCGGCGCAGCGGATGTCGTTGCGCTCGCACCGATTCCCCCGTTCGCGGCCACGCGGCTCGTCGAGCGTCGCGCCGCCGAACAAAGCGGGCAAGACCTGGGCACTGCGCGCGTCGTGATTGCAGGCGGCCGCGGCCTCGCCTCACAGGAGAACATGGCGCGCCTCGGACGGCTTGCCGACACGCTGGGCGCCGCACTCGGCGCCTCGCGCGCCGCCGTCGATGCCGGCTACGCGCCGAACGCC
>NZ_JBFRCL010000014.1:0-171340 GCF_040965695.1 Paraburkholderia sp. BR10937 | reverse complement strand
CTTGCGCGTGCGTTTCGTTGAAAGATCCAGGCCAAGACCGAGCTGTGTCATCGAGGAACTCCTTTAATTCGCGTTCTTCCAGGATAGGACAACGTGACTTCAACGCCAGGACTTTTGCAGACCTTCCCTAAAATTTCGAGATGACACGCAGCGGAAAAGTCACCATGATTGCGATGCGTCCAGGATGATTTCAAGCCGCATTTGGCAATCTTCATAGTATTTTGGGTCGATTCAGTCAATATGTTCTCAACTCCGATCAACGCTGGCAAATCCATTTGCGCAATTCAGATTTCTCATGCGCGGTGAGGTGCAGTTAGCCGGATTCATGGCAACATGGCGACTAAGGTTCCACATTCATCTCGCGCACACTCCAGCGGTGCTCAACCGGATCTCTGAATCATCAATTAGAAGGTGCGTGAATGGGAAAGATACGCAGAGGCCGGATTGTCGTATTTTCAAAACGTAAGTAGGGCGCGCCAATGCGGACAAGCAACCAAAGTGGCACTTGACGCGCCCTGCGCTCCCAGCCTCTGGCGGCCGCGCTGAAGGCGCGGTAAGAACGGGGATGCCTACTGCTAGACGGCGACGTCTTGCGGCGAAAATGTTGTTCTCCACCGCATTGATGTCGCGATGGTAGTACGGACACTCAAGGCAGGCATTCCCTTATTCCACGACCTTCCGGGCCCTTCGGGCTCTTGCGCTATTAGCAGCTAGAGGTCGGGGTTGAATACGCTTCATCGACTTCGTCGAACCCTACGCCGTCGTCATCCCGTTGTACTGCAGCATGGTCCGGAACAGGACCCCTCGCGCGGCAGCCACAGGCCGATGGCGGGGAGACGCGCGGGGGCACCACTCCGTGTTTTCGATAGGTCGCCAATAGATTCGCCTGTCGGCAGATTCCAATGGCTAAAATAGGTAGCTTGCGTTATCCAGAACCATTCCCTCCCCAAGCGATCCTTCCCTCGATACGACGCGAGAACAGTCAATAAGGACCCCGCCAATGGACTATTTTTCTGCCGTGCGTGCATTCCTGCTCGCTGCTGATCTTGGTAGTTTCAATAAGGCTGCTGACCAACTCAAGATCAAGACCTCGACAGTATCTCGTTACATCGCCGAACTGGAACGCGATCTTGGCATCGCGCTTTTCAACCGCTCAACTCGCGGCCTCACATTGACTGAGGGTGGGCGGGTATTCCGAGAACACAGCACGACCGCCATGCGTCTACTCGGTGAAGCGAGGGAGATGACTTCGTCGTTAAATGCTTCGCCGACGGGACTGCTTCGCGTAACAATGCCGACATCGTTTGGCCGTCGTCACATTATCCCGCACCTACCCGAGTTCATCGAGAAATACCCAGATATCAGTATTGATGCCGTGCTCAACGACGAGGTACTCAATCTAGTCGATACGGGTATTGACCTCGCCATCCGAATCGGTGTCCTACCCGACTCTCAGTTGATGGCTCGGCGACTCGCAGATCACAAGCGTGTGGTATGCGCCAGCCCGACCCACATCAAACTCCATGGTGTACCTGCTTCGCCTGACCAACTGCAGTCACATCCGGCTATCCGTTTCACTTTGGCTGGTGATGATTCCTGGCTGCTCGTGCGGCGGGCAAGGGGTGGCAAACGCGAAAGGGAAATCGAAATCAAACTCCAAGGACGCCTACGTGCCGACGACACGGAGGCGATACTAGACCTCGCCGCCGCGGGATGCGGTATTGCATTGCTGCCCATTTGGTCTATTGGCCCAGCATTGCGCGCCGGGTCGCTCGTGCGCCTCCTCCCGGAATGGGAGGCACAGGCTACGCATGCAGAACCCGCTATCTGGGCAGTGTATCCACGCAAAAAAACCGTGTCGTCGAAAGTCCGTGCATTTCTTGACTTCTACTCCACGATCTTCGGCGAGCAATCCTATTGGCAGGTATGACACCGACACTTGCACGCGAACGACAAGCCGGTGAGCGCCAATCTTGGCGAGCTCCCCGGCTCAATTCAGCCGAATCTGTTGACGTCCTGGCTTGCGAACTCGGTGGCATAGCGACTAGGCGTTCGCCAGATTAGCTTTCGTCGCTGCTCGAACACGTCACTCCGGATTTGACTTTGCCCGAATCGTGATCGCGGGCTTGGCCCGTTTCTCCCCTGGTGCAAAGCTAGGCCCTTCGCAACTGTACTTCAGATTTAACGCACGAACTGTGCATGTGAAGCGCACTAGTGACGCAATATCCTGCGACACGCGCCTGGCGGCCTGTATGCCGATCCGCCCCACACTTACTTACCCGCATGTCACCGGAGGTCACGCCAAGTGCGACCAGATGGAACGCCTGATCCGTCGCCCGTCCGCGACGCTACGCTGGACTTGATCCTCACTGCTATCGCCAAGGGGCAGACGCGTCCGCTGAAGCCCAGGACAAAAGTCACCACGGACTGGCTAGTCGAGCAGACGCAATTGCCGCCCGCTACAGTGCTACGCTATTTGCGTGCACTGGCTGACTCTGGGGCAATCGAGACGTTGCGGTTAGCCTCTCGAGTCATCGTGATCAACCTGAACGCACAGGGCTTGGAGTTATTGGGCCACACAACTGATAACGCAGACAGGTAAGCCCTACGAGTCTGCATCAGCGGATATCTGGGCGATCTCGAAGCACAGGTCGACGCCCTGCGCACTGAGCGTAGCAAACCCTCTACCCTCCTCGTCGATTGAGAAGTCGGCAAGCCCAGCTAACTTAAGGTGAGTCAACGTCCGTCGAAGCGTACTCATCGGCAAATGCGCCTGCTTGGCGAGCCGTGCAATCGACGAATGCCGGCCATGACGATCGGTAAAAACCATCCAGAGCTGCTCAAGCACAACGGCAATTGAAGGCTCACAGGCGTCGTCTTGAGGTGGTTGAGTCAGACTCATAATCGCCATATCGCGTTTCAGTAATGGCGATTCTAGTACTGTAGCTGTCACGTGAGTGCCTTTCCGGCGGTGTGCAACACTGTGCTTTCTCCCGCACAGGCCAGCTGTACCTGATCGTACCGAGATCAGCGTGCGCAAGCCGCTGCAAGCTTACCGACTGTAATCACGGCCTGCTCGATTTCTGCGGACCATCGACTACTGTAGTTGAGTCGAATGAAGTTTCGATAGGTATCCGTGATCGAGAACATGTAACCAGGCCCGATGGTGATGCCCCTCTCCAAAGCAAGCTGATACAGCTTCATCGAGTCCACTTTCGCCGGCAATTCGACCCACAATACGTACCCTCCGGCCGGACTTGACATACGTGTGCCCGCTGGAAAGAAACGCGTCACCATCGCCCGCATCAGATTCGCCTGCTGCGCGAAGGTTTTGCGGATGCGCCTGAGGTGATGCTCGTAGCCATCGCGTTCGAGGTATTCGGCAATCGCCAGTTGGGGAATCACTGAAGTCGTCAGCGTATTCAGAAACTTCAGCTTTTCGACCTCATCGCGATAGCGCCCCGGCAACGCCCAGCCGATGCGATACGCGGCAGTCAGGCTCTTCGAAAATGAGCCGCAGTGCAACACGATACCTTTTTTGTCGTACGATTTCAGAGTAGTGGGGTGCGAGTCGCCAAAATACAGTTCGTTGTAGACGCCGTTTTCGATGATTGGAATGTCGGCGCCAGTAGCCAGTTCCACAAGTGCACGCTTACGCTCGTCAGGCATCTGAAAGCCGAGCGGGTTTTGGAAATTCGGCATCACCATGCAAGCCGCGATCGGTTGGGATTTGATGATGTCCATCAACTCTTCAATCTCGATGCCGTACTCGGGGTGCGTCGCTACCTCAATCGCCTTCATTCCGGAGCGTTCGATAGCGTGCAGCATCGCGTAGAACGTTGGCGATTCGACGGCAATAACGTCCCCGGGTCTTGCGACAGCCTGCAGGCAAAGATTAATCGCTTCGGTGGCTCCCACCGTCACGATGATCTCGTTAGGGTCCACGACCATGCCGTTTTCGAGGTAGCGCCGTGCGATTTGTCTCAAAAGCGCCGGAGAGCCCGGCGGCAAGGCGTACGCTACCCCCCACAACTCCTTGTTGCGCCCCGCCGCTGACGCGTAACGATTGAGCTTGTCGAATGGAAAGAGACTAGCTTCGGGATATGGCGAACCGAGTGGGATGGCATCGTCGGTGCCGATTGAGCGCAGCGTAGAGAGCACAAGGCGACTCATGTCGACAGAAGCCGATACGGCAATCGGGCGCGTCGGGCGTAGTTCGTCTGTCCGGTGACCACCCTGACCCATACGCAAACTCACAAAGTAGCCGGATTGCGGCCGGCTTTCGAGCACTCCTCGGCTCTCGAGGAGCACATACGCACGAATCACCGTGGTGATGCTGATGCGGTGCTGTTGACTCGCCTGCCTGACCGACGGCACCCGGTCACCCGGGCGATACACGCCCTTGCGGATCATGACTTCGAGATCGTCCGCGAGCTTTTCATACAGATTCATTTTCGTGTTTCCTGGAACCGCAGACAGCACAGATGTTCTACTGTCCTGCCGCTTTTACAACTGTACTCTAGCAAGTCGGAGGATTCTGTGTGCCTCTGAACCCGACCTTTACTTTTACTCTTTCGATAACGACACGCAGTGCGCGGCCGGCTCCAGATAACGGCAGTTTGCGGCGCGAAGTAAACAGAGGCAGGGTCATGAGCAAGGCAAAGTCAAAGGGAAAAATCGAGGCGTATCATCACCCCGCCGCAGGCTGGGGCGCGCTGAAGTACGTCGCAATCAATCTGATTAAAGAGCATGTTTCTGGTGGCAACTATCGCACGTTGTTCAAACAGAACCAGCCGGACGGTTTCGACTGCCCCGGCTGCGCCTGGCCCGATCGCGAGCACGCGTCGACGTTCGAGTTCTGCGAGAACGGCGTGAAGGCCGTGGCCGCCGAAGCGACGACCAAGCGCGTGACGCCGGAGTTCTTCGAAGCGTATACCGTCGAGTCGCTGATGAAACAGACCGACTACGAGCTCGAGCAGCACGGTCGCCTGACCGACCCGATGGTCTACGATGCGCTTACCGACCGCTACAAGCCCATCGGGTGGCGCGACGCATTCACCCTGATCGCGAAGCATCTGAACGAACTCGATTCACCCGACGAGGCCGCGTTTTACACATCGGGCCGCGCAAGCAACGAAGCTGCTTTCCTCTATCAGTTGTTCGTACGCATGTACGGCACCAACAATTTCCCCGACTGCTCGAACATGTGCCATGAGGCCACGAGCCGCGGCCTGCCGACAACGGTCGGCATCGGCAAGGGCACAGTCACGCTCGATGACTTCGAAATCGCCGACACCATCATCATCTTCGGCCAGAATCCGGCGACCAACCATCCGCGCATGCTCGGCGAGTTGCGCGAGGCGTCGCGACGCGGCGCGGTCATCGTTTCGGTCAATCCGCTGCGCGAGCGCGGGCTCGAACGATTCACGAGCCCGCAGCATCCCGTCGAAATGATCACGTTCGGCAGCACCAAAATCGCGTCGATGTTCATTCAGCCGAAACTCGGCGGCGACTTCGCGCTCATCAAGGGGGTTGCCAAGCGCCTGATTGAACTCGACGACGAAGCGCTCGCGAACGGCACCGAACGCGTGATCGATATCGACTTCGTCAGGCAGCACACGCTCGGCTTCAGCGACTTCGCGGAGGACCTCCGCAAGGAAAGCTGGCCGCTCCTCGAAGCGGAATCCGGCGTGGCGCGCGAGGATATCGAGGGCCTTGCGCGCATCTACGCGAACGGCAAACGCGTCATTGCCACGTGGGGCATGGGTATCACGCAGCACAAGCATTCGGTGCAGACCGTGCACATGCTCTCCAACCTGCTGATGATGCGCGGCAACATCGGTCGGGAAGGCGCAGGCCTGTGTCCTGTGCGCGGCCACTCAAATGTGCAGGGCAACCGCACCGTGGGTATCGAAGAAAAGCCTGCACAGGCGTTCCTCGACCGGCTCGGACAAGCCTTCGACTTCGAGCCGCCGCGTGAACACGGCCTCGACGTCGTCGAAACAGTCGAGCACATGATTGAAGGGCACGTCAAAGTGTTCATGGGTCTTGGCGGCAACTTCTCCATGGCAACGCCTGACACGCTGCGCACCTTCGACGGCCTGCGCTCGTGCAAGCTCACTGTGCACATCACCACCAAACTCAACCGCAGCCATCTCGTCCATGGCGAGAATGCATTGATCCTCCCGACGCTCGGCCGCACCGAAATCGACGTGCAAAATGGTGTAGCGCAAGGTGTGACGGTCGAAGACTCGATGAGCATGGTCCACATCTCGTACGGCATGAACCGTCCAGCCTCGCCTAACCTGATGTCCGAGACGGCCATCGTCGCGAATATCGCTCACGCCACGCTCGGCGACGAGAAGGTCGACTGGCTCAGCTACGCGGCCGATTACGCGAAGGTACGCGACGCTATCGAGCAGACGATCGAAGGCTTCGACCAGTACAACGAACGCATCAAGCATCCGGGTGGCTTCCATCTGCGCGTGGCCTCGCGAGAGCGCGACTGGAAAACCGAAACCGGCAAGGCGAACTTCATCGTGCACGCGGTGCAACAGGATACGCCGATCGCGCGCGCCAAGGCGCAGCACGGCGAACGTCTGATGACACTCATGACGACGCGCTCGCATGACCAGTACAACACCACCGTCTACGCTCTGGACGACCGCTATCGCGGCGTGTTCGGCCAGCGACGCGTGGTCTTCATCAATCGCGCCGACATTGAAATGCTGGGCTTCAAGAACGGTGATTGGGTGGATTTGACCACCGTCTGGGACGACAACCTTGAGCGCCGTGCAGACCATTTTCGCCTGGTTGAATACGACATTCCACGAGGCTGCATCGGCGCGTACTACCCAGAGACCAACCCGCTCGTACCCCTGTCGAGCGTTGGCGACGTCTGTAACACGCCGACGTCCAAGTCGATTCCCGTGCTACTGCACCGCTCGTCCGAGCCGTCGGTCCTGCCCGCATTCTGATTCTTAACTAACTAGTCAAGTTGCGCCTTATGCGAGGCGCTTCCTCGTTCTCAATCTGCCTGGTGATCATCATGTCTGTCGAAGCCTTGAATCTGGCGCGGGGCCAGTTCGCAATGACCGCGATATTCCACATACTCTGGCCAATTCTTACCATCAGCCTTTCCGCGTTCCTGCTCGTTGTCGAAGTCCTCTGGGTCAAAACGAGCAATGTGGTCTGGTATCGCCACGCGCGATTCTGGAGCAAGCTGCTGCTCCTGAATTTTGCGGTCGGCGTTGTGAGCGGCATCCCGATGGAGTTCCAGTTCGGGACGAACTGGGGCCCGTTCTCCGAATACACCGGCCAGTTCTTTGGCAATATCCTGGGCTTTGAAGGTGCCATGGCTTTCATGCTGGAGGCCGGTTTCGTCGGCATCATGATGCTCGGCTGGAATCGCGTGCCGAAGGGCGTACACCTCTTCGCAACGGCAATGGTCGCGCTCGGCTCCACGCTCTCCGCGTTCTGGATCATGGTGGCGAACTCGTGGCTGCAAACCCCGAGGGGCGTGGCCGTTGTGGACGGCAAGCTCGTGGTCACCAACTACGTGAAGGCGATCTTCAACCCCGATATGGCATGGGGCGTGTCGCATATGTGGTTCGCCGCGCTCGAAACGGGACTCGTGGTGGTCGCCGGAATTTCGGCGTACTGCCTGCTCAAACGTCGCAATCCAGAGTTCTTCGTGCGCTCTTTCAAGCTTGCGCTGGCTCTGCTCGTCTTCGTCGCGCCCGTGCAGATCTGGCTCGGCGATTCAAGCGGCGTTGACGTGTTCGCGACCCAACCGGCAAAGGGCGCCGCAATCGAAGGCCACTGGCAAACGAACGCACCGGGCACCGGCGCAAGCTGGTCGCTCGTGGCGTGGCCCGATGCCGCGAAGCAACGCAATGATTGGTCGCTCGAAGTGCCTGGCGCGCTCAGCATTCTCGGCACGCACAGCCTTCACGGCCAGGTGACGGGCCTGAAAGACATTCCCGTCGAGAACCAGCCGCCGATGATTCCGCTTCTCTACTACGCGTTCCGCGCCATGGCCGGAATCGGCTTCCTGTTCATGGTGCTCGCCTTCTGGACCGTCTATGCGCTGCGCAAGTCGCGGGGCCGCCTCGATGCGCTCCTTGCGCAACGCAAGCTGCTTCTCGCGTGGGTACTCGCGATTCCACTGCCATACATTGCAGTCGAATGCGGCTGGATCGTGCGTGAAGTGGGACGTCAGCCGTGGGTCGTGTATGGCCTGCTGCGCACCGACCAGGCTGCCTCCGCAATTCCTGCTGGTGCGATCACGGGCAGCATGGTCATGTTCGCGGTCTTCTACGTAGTGCTCATTAGCTCGTTTTTCGTCTTCGCGCGTCGCTGGCTGCGTCGAGGGCCGGACCTCACGCTGATGCCGGCCCCCAAGTCAGCGCGCAATGCAGTTACGCACGCGGTCGAATATTGATCGACAACCTATCCACTGATTCGCATCCGTATGCAGGAACTCATCATGACAGCCGCATCAACTCAGGATCTGTTAAATCAAGCATGGTTCGGGATCATCGGCCTTATGCTTGTGCTTTACGTGGTAACCGATGGCTTTGATCTCGGCGTGGGCATCCTCACGCTGCTGCGTCGCAAGGAAAGTGACCGGGATCTCATGATCCAGTCGATTGGCCACGTCTGGGATGCGAACGAAACCTGGCTAGTGGCACTCGGCGGCGCGCTGTTCGGCGCATTCCCGTCGGCTTACGCCATGATTCTCTCGGATCTCTACGTCCCCGTGATGTTCCTGATCGCTAGCTTCATCATGCGTGGCGCCGCAATCGAATTCAGGCACGCCGCGCATACGAGCAAGTTGGTATGGGACCGCGTATTCGGTATCGGCAGTCTGCTCGCGGCGATCTCCCAGGGCATCGTGCTCGGCAAGATCCTCACCGGTTTCGTTCCAGGCCTCTCGAGCCTCGGCTTCGTCGCCGTGACCGCGATAGGTGTCGTGTCAGGCTACTGCCTGCTCGGCGCGACGTGGGTCGTGAAGAAGACGAGCGGCGCAATCCAAAGCTCGGCGCGACGCCACGCTACGGTCGCCGTCTTCACCACTGTAGCCGCTGCTCTCGTGGTGTCGTTTGCTACGTTCAAGCTCAGTCCTGTAGGAGTGACGCGCTGGCAGGAGCACGGAGTTTTTCATCTGCTGATCGCACTCGCGATTCTCGCTGCTCTGGCGTTCGTCTACGTGCTCTATTCGATCCGCATGCACGGCGAGCACAGCCCGTTCGTAGGCTCGACGCTGCTCTTTGTGATCTCGTTCGCCGGACTTGCGATCAGCCTGTTTCCCTACATCGTGCCGGGCAAACTCACAGTTGACGCTGCGGCTTCGGATAGCCCGACGCTTACATTCATGCTGTTCGGTATCGGCATGGTGTTCCCGATCATGATTGGCTACAACCTTTACCAGTACCATCTTTTCCGCGGCAAGGTGGTGCCGGTCAAGCACTAGCAGTCACCACTCATTCGGCCGACAACAGCGCCTTCCGTATGCAAACGGTACGGAAGGCATTTTTTTGGAGGCGATACGTGATTTGCACCGTTCTGCGCGTCCTCGCGAAACAGCGTCCCGGTAGCCAGCATACGCTCGCAAAGGCAAGCTGCCTTGCCAGCATTGGGCTCGGCAGGCATGTCGACCCCGGCGACGCAGTCGCCTTACTACCACTCTGTGCGCTGGATGATGCGCAGGCTCCAAACATTGCATCACAACATATGCCCTCCGACTGTGCTGGTGCATTTTGCAGACGACTGTGCATTCGAGGTGCGAAGCCGTCGCCCTATACTGAGGGCAAATCGATCAGGGGAGCATCGCCCGGCTATCCAGGCGCGAGCCCGGGCGGTCACCGCTTCTCTCCTCCCATCGCCCGCAACTCAATCTTGAAGAGATCGTGAACGCCATCGCAGAGCCCCTTGTCGCCGACACGTCACCGCGCGATTGTGCGCCGGCGAGTGCCGCAATTCCCGTTTCTGACACGTTTGCACGTCCGTTGCGAGACCTGCGTCTGTCCGTCATCGATCAGTGCAACTTTCGTTGCACTTATTGCATGCCGTCGGACGTCTTCGACGCAAACTATCCATTCCTGCGGGCATCGGAGCGCCTTTCGTTCGACGAGATGGTGAAAATTGCGAAGGCATTCGCGTCGCTTGGTGTCGAGAAGATCCGAATTACGGGCGGTGAGCCACTACTGAGGCGTGGCCTTGAGTCGCTCGTCGAACGGCTTGCCTGCCTTAGGACGGTGAGCGGCAGCGCGATGGAAATTGCGCTCACGACGAACGGCTCACTGCTCGCAAAAAGGGCCCGGTCGCTTCGAGACGCCGGGCTAAATCGCGTCACGGTAAGCCTTGACTCATTGGATGATGCGGTGTTTCGCCAGATGAGTGGCGCCCGTGTACCTGTACAGCGCATTCTCGAAGGCATCGAGCAGGCGTGCGCGGTGGGCCTTACCCCAGTCAAGATCAATGCCGTGATTGAACGGGGCGTCAACGACAGCCAGATTCTGCCGCTTGTGCGTCACTTCCGGCATACCGACGTGGCCGTGCGCTTCATTGAGTACATGGACGTCGGCGGCGCGAGCGGATGGTCGACTGCAAACGTGCTCACTGCGCCGGAAATTCACGCTATCGTCGAATCCGAGTTTGCGCTCATCCCGCTCGGGCCGCAGCCTGATGCAACCACCGCCGTCAATTTTCGTCACGCGGACGGGAGCGGCGAAGTGGGCTTCATCGCAAGCATCTCACAACCATTCTGCGGCACGTGCTCGCGTGCACGAGTATCCGCCGACGGCCAGCTCTATACCTGCCTTTTCGCCGCTCGGGGCTATGATCTCACGCCGTGGCTTGATGAGAGCGGACCCGTCGATCAACTGGCCGACGTGCTCCGCTCCCGCTGGCGCGAACGCTACGACCGCTATTCAGAGCTACGTGCAACCCGACACAAACCGCGCACAGGTAAGGCATATCCAACCGTGCGCATGTCGCTCGTTGGTGGTTGAGCCGAAGCATGCGCTATATACAGAGATATTGGAGAACTCGTCATGTCGGCCTCTAGCCCCGCTTCTTCTTCCGTCCAACCATCCCCGCCCTCTTCCGAGAGTCCCGGCGAAGAAGCAACGCTACGCGCCGGCATAGCGTCCGGCTTCGAAGTACGCGTGCAGCACCAGCCAATCGACGTCCAAGCAGAAATCGCACCCATCATGCGCAACCCAAACGTGGGTGCCGTCGTCAACTTCATCGGCGTCGTGCGCAATAGCGGCGATTTCGACGACGTCGTCGCACTAGAACTCGAGCACTACTCCGGCATGACCGAGCAGTCGCTGTGGGGTATCGTCGAGGAAGCCATCGCACGCTGGAAAGTAGACGCTGTGAAGATCGTCCATCGAATTGGGCTCGTTCTACTCGGCCACGCCGTTGTATTGGTGGTTGTGGCAGCGCCGCACCGAGCCGCTGCGTTCGAAGCATGCGAGTTCGTCATGGATTTTCTTAAGACCCACGCTCCTTTCTGGAAAAAAGAGATTCGGGGCGATGGTACGTCAGAATGGGTCGAAGCCAAAAGACGAGACGAACATGCGACGTTGCGCTGGGGCTAATCCGAGTCGCTTCGAACCCACGGTATCCGGAACGTACAAATGAAGCTCACTATCAAATACTTCGCGAGCATTCGCGAACAACTCGGCATCACTGAGGAAATCGTCGTTATCGACGTACCGCATCTCACAATCGACGGTCTTCGATCAAGACTCGGCTCGCGCGACGCCCGAACAGCGGACGCATTGCGCGATGGCCGACCGGTCCGCATAGCCGTCAACTACGAAATGGTAGCCCCAACCTTCGTCTTGCGCCAGGACAGCGAAATTGCCTTCTTCCCTCCGGTGACCGGTGGTTGAATACCTCGGCCCGTGGGCGCTAGGGCCTTGCGGCTCTGGGAAATTTTGGAGTCGCACCAAGGTCACCTGCGGCATTCTGTGTCGGCTCATCGGGCGCAACGCCAAGTTCATGCATCGCGGCGTACGCGATCTGTGCAAAAGCTGGGCCCGAGACGTCGCCGCCGAAGTGTTTGGCTCCCTGCGGTTTATCTACGGATACTGCGATTACGAGTCTCGGATTTCGAATCGGAATGATTCCGACGAAGGAGGCGCGGTATTCATTCTTCTCGTAGCCGTGCCTCGTTGCGGTATAGGCCGTTCCAGTTTTGCCCCCGACGCTATAGCCAGGAACCTGCGCATCAGGCGCCGTGCCCCCCTTTGAAACGACGCTCTGGAGCATCACTCGCATCTCGTCGGTCGTGTGTTTGGTGAAGACCTGTGTACCCTCGACCGTCGAACCATCCTGCTTGTAGAGCGTAAGCGGGAGAAGCCGTCCATTGTTCGCGAATACGGTGTACGCCTCTGCGAGCTGGACCAGCGACATCGACACACCGTACCCGTATGACATGGTCGCCTGCTCGATCCGCCGCCATCTATTCCATGGCCGCACGATACCGGCGGCCGCGCCTGGAAAGCCAAGATTGGGTGGGCGACCGAATCCCAGTGCGGAGTAAAGCCGCCACATCTCTTCTGGCTTCATGGTCAATGCGATCTTTGACGCGCCAATGTTGCTGGACTTCTGAATGACCCGAGCAACCGTTAGCGTTCCGAAGTTCGCATCATCAGTGATGACCGCACCGTCCAATGAAAATCGACCGTCTGTTTGTACAAGCGAATTTGGTGTGACCCGACCGAGATCAAGCGCCAGCGATACGGTTAACGGCTTCATGATAGATCCAGGCTCGAAGACGTCGGTCACCGCGCGGTTGCGCAATGTGGCGCCGCGCAGTGCAAACCGATCGTTCGGATCGTAGCTGGGAAAGTTTGCAAGGGCGAGAATCTCTCCAGTGCGCCCATCAACGACAATCGCCGATCCGCTTTCTGCATGGCTCGACGTTACCGCGTCTTGCAAGGCCTCGTAAGCGATGTACTGAATGTTGCGGTCAAGTGCGAGTTGGATATCAGCGCCTGGATGTGGACTCTCTACGCTTCCGAGGTCTCTAACGATATGCCCCACCCGATCGCGCACGACGAGTTCTCTCCCGTCAACCGAGTTAAGCTTGCTTTGCGCCCCCAGTTCGATGCCCTCCTGGCCCTTGCCCTCCGTATCCGTGAAACCAACCAGTTGAGCGGTGAGCGCACCCTCGGGGTATACACGCTTATACTCTGGTATTTCGTGAATGCCCGGAATTGCGAGCGCTTCCACCTCACTGGCAACGTCGCGCGAGATCTGATGCTTCAGATATACGAACGTCTTGTCGCTATCGATTTCCGCATTCAGTCTCTCTTCTGAAATGCCAAGCAATTTCGCAAGCATCGCGAGTTTTCCCGGCTCAACGTTGTCCGGGACATCCTTTGCGTCGACCCATACTGCCATCGTGGGGACGCTCGTCGCCAGTACGCGGCCATTGCGGTCGACAATTCGACCTCGATCGACTTGCAAGTCAATGACATGGTCGACACGTGCGTCACCTTCCGATTGGTAGAAGCGGCTATCAAGCACCTGAACCCAAAGGGCACGCGCGATGCACGCTGCGAAAGCAATCGTGATCAAGCCCATCACGATAGTGGATCGCCCACGGTATCCAGTGGCTTTCAGGAGGGGGCTTTCGTTGAAAGTAACACGACGCGTCATTTACGAGGCACGAAGGGATTGCTCATTTCTGGCAGGAGCCGCCAACGGTCGTGGCGCACGCTCTTGAAAGAATTGGGGTGACGATTGCTACCCGCCAATACCGATGGCGAGTTGTTCGCCGCGCGGTGTAGCGGAAAGAGAACCCGGTGCGCCGCGCTCGCAATGTGCAACGATCAGACCGGCAGCCAGTAGATCTTGCAGGCAGGTAGCAAGCGTTTCCGAATCGAGTCCCGTTCGGGCCATTATCAGACTACGTTGCTCGTGAAGCGATTTCCCTTCCCCGAAGACCACGAGGTGCCACATCAGGAGGTTGCCGATAGACTCCGGCGCATCAGTGTTTGGAGAATGAGAACAACCTGGTTCCGGCGGAGGACTATTTGATAAATGCATTTGAGATGACATTCTTGCGTCGTAGAGAAGTGACGAGGCAGACTGTCGAACTAGTGCTTCGCGTCAACGCGGTGCGGGCCGACCATCTCCAACCGGAGGCCGCGGCACCATGGTCTTGCCACTGCGGAGGCCGAGCATGGACGTCAATAACGCGGTGTGGCGACGCTATCGGTCCGTTGAAGGCCGCCCCCCGTCCAGGCAGCCATCTCCGGACCGATCGCCTAGCGCTTAGCGCGCGAACTGGATGTCGAGCGATCGCAGATACGTCTGCAGACCGGCATCTTGCAGCGGGATGACGTAAGCCACGTCATCGGACTCGTTGAAGTGCGCATGCCAGTAGCCCGGCGGCGTGACGAACGCCATACCAGGCGTCCAGTCGACACGCACCGGATCGATAATGTCGCCGTTAGCGTCCACTTCCGTGCCGACGAGCGTATAGACACCCGGCTTGCAGTTGGGGATGAAGTCGAGGGCGATCGACTGGTGACGATGGGGCTTCTGCATCGTTTTCGGTGCAACGACTCCGAACATTGCCCACATCGAATGCGTCACCGTGCGTGTCTGCGGGAAGTGCGTGTTACCGAGAAGAACGCTCACGCGATTGCGTTGAGCAGCGCCCGGTGCGTTCGAAACGTTTGCGAGTTCCTGCTGAGCTCGCGCGGCTGGATAGAGGGTCGGCGTAAAGCGAGCACGCGAGAAGTCGACGCCCAGATACGAAAGCAGCGGACCATCGTTGACGTAGTACAGGCGCGCAGTGGATTCAGCCGCGAGCACGACCTCGGCGCCACCGGGAAGCGAGAAGAAATCGCCCGCGCCGAAACGGAACGCCGAATCCTTCTGTGCGACCGTGCCATGTCCTTCGAGGACATAGAACACCTGCGAGGTCGCGTTCGGATTCACCGACAGCTTTTCACCTGCAACGATACGCAGGAAGTTTGCCATCAGGGCGGGACCCGTGGCCGGATAGTCGACACCGAGTTCGGTCGAGAGGTCCAGCGGCACGATGCGCGTGGGGCCGTCGTCGTAGAGCGAATTCAGGAACGAACGATACGGCACGCGCGAAATGAGCTTCGCCCCGATCGGATTCGCGGACGACGTGTACTCGAAATACTGCGCGTCTCGCATAACTTCATTATCCTGAAGGCGAAGCGTCGAGAAAGAGGTCTTGTCAAGCATTGGATCATCTCCAAAAAAATAGGTGGGTTGCTTGAAGGGCGATCCGCTGAGGTGGACGACGATCGACCGTTTCCAGCAGCGTTGGACGCAACTATAGGAGTGCTCCTTGTTCCGCGGAACCACGCTCCCCCGAAATCACCTTTGCACGAAGGGCATAACTCCCGATTCCCCATTTGTCTTACAGTTAAGGGGCGCTATCGTTGATATGCAGGCTTGGTGAACCCCATCGATAGTTCGTCATCGCTCTACGCACTTTCCGCTACCATTGCGGCGCCTGTTCAAAAATGGACACATAGAAGTCAACGAAGGCCCTGACTTTGGATGAAACCACTTTTTTTGGAGGATAGACCGCCCAGATTGCGGGCTCGGGTCGGGTGGCTCTCTCCTCCCAATCCGTCAATATGCCTACGAGCTCACCGGACTCAATCGCCGAGTTGATGCTCCACGACGGCAGCAATGCAATGCCTGATCCGGCTATCGCGAGATCGCGGAGAACGTCGATATCACTCACGAGAATGCGACTGTGTGGCTTCACCTTCGCCTCTGCCCTCTCGCCCTTCTGATCCCGATTAACGAAGGTCCACTTGGCGTCCGCTGCTTGTATGCATCGCAGTACGCGATGTTCAGTCAGATCTGACGGCGACGACGGAGTACCATACCTCGTAAGATATTGGGGACTCGCGCATAGCATCCGCCTGTGAGCGGCCAGCTTGCGCGCCATTAGTTGTGAATCAGGCAGCGTGCCAATCCTGATTGCGAGATCCATCTGGGTCTCGATGAGATTGACGGCCTCGTCCGACACAACTGCCTCCACCGAAATATCGGGGTACCGCTCAAGGAATATTGGCAGATGCTTCATGACATGGTGCCGACCAAACGATGTCGGCATTGCCACTCTCAGAACGCCTTTCGGCCTGGCGTTGAGCGACGAGGTAGCTTCGCGGGCATCCTCCAGCGCCTTCATCGCGACCAGCGCTTGAGCTTTAAAGATCCGCCCCCCTTCGGTAAGTGCCTGTCCACGCGTCGACCGGTTGAACAACGCGATGCCTAGATCACACTCCAGATCAGTCACGTACCGCGACACCGTCGACACCTTGAGATCCATCTGATGTGCTGCCTTGCTGAAACTGCCCAATTCAGCGGCTTGCAGAAACGCGCGCACTGCGGCGAAATAATCCATTTCCGATACTCGAAACTTGCAGACGTCGTTTGTGGAGCGGACGAGGCGTGACTCCCGTCTGTGGCCAAGGTCGTGGTCGGGCAACACTTTCACATCAGTCGGCTGCCTCTGCGCGCTTGCAGTTGCGCTGCCAGGGACCCGCGCGATGGATTCGTGCCCAACGTACGTCGATACGACGAGGCCATCATCTACCCAGATCTGATCACGAAAGGGGATCGCGAAGTCCGCAGAGCCGTCTAACATTCAACAACAACGAAATCGCCCTTTCCAACTTGGCACAGAGGGCATGTCCAGTTGTCCGGAATATCCGAGAACCGTGTTCCGGGCGCTATGCCATCCTCTGGCAGGCCAAAGCGCTCGTCGTAGATCCAGCCGCAGATGACGCAGACCCATATCTTGGAGTGAGACGCTGCCTCCGACGATGCTGTGTCTGCTGCACGTTCATCCGCAGGCGAAGAGGTGATATTCATGATTCGATTCCAGCGCTGAATTGCGCAAGCTTGCCAAGTGCGGACCAGTCGAGGTCCCCCCAGCCGCGTGCTATCGCGGCAAGCATTCTGTCGCGGACAACGCTCGCAACAGGCATAGGCGCCAAAACCGTTTCAGCTTCGACCAGCGCGAGGCGCAGATCCTTGAGTCCCAATCGAGTGGTCATGCCTGGCGGAAGATAGCGCTGCTCCGCAATTCTTCCGCCGTACGCCTTATGCACCTTGCCGTCAAAGAGGGACCCCGTGAAAACGGTGAATGCAACTTCAGGCTCGATACCCGCTTTCTGCAGAAAAGCAAACACCTCACCCATGCTCTGCATCGTGGATGCCGTCAACACGTTCGCAGCGAGCTTCACCGTATTTGCGAGCTCCGGGACATTGCCAAGTAAAAAAGTGCGCTTTCCCAGCCTGTTCAGGATCGGTAGCGAGCATGCCAGATAGTCCTGCGTCCCAGCTGCCAGTACAAACAGCTCGCGAGACGCTGCAAGGTCCGGACTACCGAGGACCGGCGCAGCAACGTAACCCTGGCCGAGATGATTGTGCAGTCGCGCGATCCGACGTGAGGCACCAGGACTGATCGTGCTCATCGAAATGTGGATGGCGCTCGTTGGGAGGACGTTCGCCAGCGACTCAGCCACTGATTCAGCCGCATCGTCGTCTGCCACCATACTGATGACGATGCTGCACTGCGCGAGATCCCCCCACCCGGCTGCGACGGTGGTGCCCCGCGTCTTCAGGGTGGCCAAGTTCTTTCCACTCCTGCTGTAGACAATTGTTTGGTAGCCGTCCGTAATCAGATTTTGGGCAAACGCAAGACCCATGCGTCCCAGCCCAACTACTCCGACCTGCTGCACTGCCGCCACGTTAGGGACAGTTTCGAGTTCGTGGCTAAGTCCAGGAGGAAGCGAGGGTGTCATCGCGTTCATGTTGCTGTCATCCGGTTATTAGAGTCCGGCTGCGTTACGCCTGGCGACTATCCTGTACGACGGCGAGCCGTGACTGAGTAACGGCCGCCGCAGTATTCAAATACTTGGCGGAAAGACGGCAGAATAGGTGCCCGACACGGCGCGGAGAAGTACTACGCTGGGAAGTCTGTATTGCGTAAATGGGCATGCTTTGGTCGTAGTAATCCGGGAGCTACCGCTTCCAGATGAGTGCATTTGACCGCTGCGCCCCGCTCAATGCTTTTGAGGTCATAAACCAGACAAACTCTGTACCGCCCCAAAGTCAGATGGTCTGTACGCCCGCGGTGCGCATGCCAACGGCTAGAATCGCGCCAACCTAACTCCCCGAGTCCATGTAACGACGGACACTTCTCGCGGAAACGATACTGAGGGCGTGATGATCTTTTCCAGGTTTCACCGATTATCGAGTCGATACTGGTCTCTCTTTCGAGACCTCGCCCGTCGGCGCCCCTCCTGGATGGTTTCGTTTGCGATGGAGGAAGCGAGCCTATCTGAAGGAATGAGAGCAGCTTGTGCTGCAACCGCGATGCTCATCGCTGGCGAGTTCCTGCACAACCATCACTTTTCGTGGGCGGCAATCGGCGCGTTCTCGACCTGCCTCGCCGACGCTGGCGTTTCACCACGCCGGCGCTTCTCTTCGATGGTCGGTTTCACAGTGCTTTCGACCGTCTTCGGTGGACTAACCGCACTTGCTGCGGGGTCGGGTCTCGTCGCCGCGTGCGCCGCCGTGCTGGCGATCTCGTTCTCGGCGGGCCTCGCCTCGATATGGGCGCCTGCGGCCTATCAGGTCGCACTGGTCAGCGCGACCATCTGTATCGTCATGGTCGACTCTCCGATTCACAGCCTTCAGGAGGGTGCGCCGCTCTTGGGCATCTACGCGACCGGCTGTCTCGTTGCGACTCTGCTCAGCTTTAGCATCTGGCGGATCCATCCGTCTGGGCCCAGCCGCTTTGCGGTACGGCTCGTTTATCAACGCCTTTCCGACGCGGCTTGCGATATTGCGGCGCTCGCCTCCAGCCCTGGCAGCCCCCAGGACGACTGGGATCGATGGGCGACCGATTTCCGGACCCAGGCCCGGCAGTCGCTCGAGGCGGCCCGCAGCGCGCTAATCGGGCCGCCACCTTCGCGGGTGGAAGGGCGCCAACTTCTCGGCGATCTTCTACTAGCACTCGACGACGCAGAATGGATCCTCGTTAGCCTCATTGTCATCGCCACCGCACTGGAAAATTCCTCGCTGGCAGGCGCTGACCGCCAAACGATGCGCACGCAAGCCAGACGTGTCGCACGCTGCCTCGACGCGCTGGCCGGACTGCTAACCCGAATTTCCGAGGCGCTCGCGAAGCCAGCTACACCGTTTCCCCATGAGTTACGCGGACGCTTGCCGGCGCTTGCACGTCGCATCGAAGGCGCACTGAATCACACGCTGACGATCCGTTTCATTTCATCAAAGGTATCGGATCTCGCGTTGCGCATTCCGTCCTCCTCCAAAGAGACGACCTGGATACATGCGTTGACGGATGCGACCCGTGACGGGCTCCAAACGCTTCGCGCAAATCTTCGCCGCCAATCGCCCGGCCTTCGGCATGCGGCACGCCTTTGCGTCGCAACCACATCTGCCCTTGTAGTCGTTCGAAGTTTTCATATACCGTTTGGTTACTGGGCCACGATGGCGACACTTTTTGTGCTTCAGCCGGCGGGCGGAATGACACTGCTCAGAAGTATGGAGCGGGCAGCCGGCAGCACCGCTGGCGCATTGCTGGCCGCGATGATCGGGCTCGCGATCCATAGCCCGCTCGCGATCTCTCTTGCAGTGTTCCCCTTGATCTGTCTCACAATGGGGCTCCGGCGAGTCAGCTACAGCCTGTACGTCGTGTTCCTGACACCCTCGTTCGTTCTTGTCGCCGATTTCGCAAAGCCTTCGAATGAATTCCTGTACGCGGTTGATCGGCTGGGCAACAACGTGCTCGGCTGTCTAGCCGCTTTGCTAGCCACCTGGTTGATTCGATCGGTAGGAGATCGCGACAAGCTTGAGGGCGCGGTCGAGCGCGCCGTCGACGCGAATCTCGCGTACCTCGCCGCGGCCTGCGCATCTCCGGGAAGTGACGCAGACATCGAAGACTTCCGGCGCAAGGCCGGCTTAGCTAGTTCGCATGCGGAAGCAATGTGCCGGTTCAACTGGTCAATTCGAAAATGTCAGAGAATCAAGATTCTCTCGACCTTATCGTTGTTGCGGCGAATACTGGGCGTGGGCGCCGTGATACAGAATTCATCTGCATTCGCGGATAAGAATGCAATATTCCACCAGGTCCTATCGACAGCGATTGAGCAAGTCCGCGCGCAAGGTCACGGAAACATCGGCCAGCCGCCGACCATACCACGTCATTCTCGGTTAAGGCCTATCGAGAATGAACTGCTCCAGCAGCTAGTGCAGCTCCGGACGTTGCGTCAAAAGGATAACCGAAGCATTGCCGACCTCAGCGTCGCCGTCTCGCAGTAGGAATTCCCGTCCTTCCCACGCCTTGCGGTGCAACCGCAGGCTGAGGGCGGGGAAGACGTCAACAGGCGGCGGATACCTGGCATCGGTCTTTTCCGCATGTACGACCAGCCATGATGTCCGAGGACCAAAAAACGGCGCGAAGCGCCTTCCCCACTTTTGCAACACACACTTCCCTGGATGGGATTGCGCGCAGTGTCCGCATAAGTGAACCTTCGGAACGGCGAGCGCTGTACGCGCGGTCCGGCATGACTGGGATACTCCTCCGTCGGGGCGTGCGCTACAAACGTTGCCCCGATAACTGAGCAGAAACGTGATGGATTGCAATGAAGCTTGCGGATAAAGTGGAACTGCGTGTTCTGGGACTGGCGCGCATACTGTGTCTCGTCGCACTTGTATGCATCGTGCTGGCAATGATAGTCGTGGTCGTCTCGCTCCTGACACCTGGACATGCGACTGCGAACGCTAACCTTTCGGTGACGGCCAATGAGGTGCTTTCCTCCATCCCTGGCCTGGAATCCGAAAATGACGCTATTCCGGACGACGCCTCACCTTCGATTAGCGTTCCACGAGCTGCGGGACTCGCCGTGCCAAAGGCACTCCTTGAAATGCTGAGGGGTGATGATGCGAACCAAGCCTCGCTGGACGCGTGGTTAGGCAGCGTTCCCTTCGCCGACCGACAGCAGTTCCTGAACGAGCTTTCCGATGTCGTTACCGAGGCTGATCGGCACGCAGCGACGTGGGAATGGGATGATCGCGAGCACTATATTGCAGCAGCTATGAATCAGTACGCCCAGGTCAAGATTAAGCGGATAACGTCGACACAACAGGCCATTGAGGCAGCCAATGCCCGGAGCAATCAGTTCCGGGCATCGCTGGGAACGCTTCTCGGTCTCGCGAGTGTGCTGACGCTGTTGCTCCTCCTGAGCTCGATCGAACGCAACACACGCCGTTTTCATGCAACGAACGAAGCACGTCCCGAATCAAAAACATAGCTGTTTCGACGGACAACGCCTGAGATAAGACATTTGGTACGCAACGTGCCGTCGCTGCCATGCGCTCAGGCGAGTTGCCAGTCCGCGTGGCGATCGCGCCAGACAGCAGCCCGCCTGATTGGAGCCGGTACGTCAAGTCATCCGTGAGTGGCTGAAGCCGCAACCACCGCGTCTCCAGATCGCCCAGTATGTGCAATGCGCGCAATCTGCAGCAGATTGGTTGTCCCCGATTCCCCAAACGGCAAGCCGGCGGCGATGGCAACCAGGTCGCCCTCGCGACCGAATCCCTCGTGGACAGCGGACTGGCACGCCAGGTCGATCATTTCGTCCACGTTGGACGCCTCCACGAATGGTACAGCGTGGATACCCCACGCCAGCGCGAGTCGCCGTGCAACCACGCGTGAGGGGGTCAACGCGACGATACGCGTCGCTGCACGCTCACGGGCAGCGCGCAGGCTCGTGAAGCCCGAGCTCGTATAGGTGACGGTAACTGCGGGCTCGACCAACTGGACCGCCTTGCGCAGCGCGCAGCATATGGCGTCGGCGACCGTCGAATCCGCTCGCGTATGCGACGCGTCGATTTGCTCCCGATACGCAGGATCGCGCTCAACACGCTCGACAATCCGGTTCATCGTCGCCACCGCTTCGAGCGGAAACTTGCCACTCGCCGACTCTGCGGACAGCATCACGGCGTCGGCACCCTCGTAGATGGCGCATGCCACGTCGGACGTTTCGGCGCGGGTCGGCACTGGCGAGTTCGTCATCGACTCGAGCATCTGTGTCGCCACCACCACCACCTTGCCGACACGTCGGCACTCACGCACGATACGGCGCTGCAGTTCGGGAATCTGCTCGGCAGGCAGTTCGACTCCGAGGTCGCCGCGCGCCACCATGATCCCGTCCGCCCGCTGGACAATCTGCTCAAGATGGTCAATAGCGAGCGGCTTTTCGAGCTTCGCCATGATCCAGGCGCGGTCCCCAATCAGTTCGCGCGCTTCGTCGATGTCTTCCGCGCTTTGCACGAAAGACAGTGCAACCCAGTCGACACCCAGTTCGAGCCCAAATGCGAGGTCCTCGCGATCCTTGCGGGTGAGCGGCGAGATCGGCAACCGCGACCCCGGGACGTTGACACCCTTACGATCGGAAATGCGTCCGCCAACCTGCACGACAGTTTCAGCAAAACCATCTCCCACCTCCTGCACGCGCAGGCGTACTTTGCCGTCATCGAGCAGCAACTCAGAACCGCTTCCAATTGCGCGGAAGATTTCCGGATGCGGGAGCGGCGCGCGCCTTGCGTTACCGGGCGCTGCGTCGAGATCGAGGCGAAAGCGTGCCCCTACTGCCAGCTGCACGCCGCCGTCCTCGAACGTGCCGAGGCGAAGCTTCGGCCCCTGAAGATCGAGCAGAATGCCAACCGGCCGGCGGAACTCTTCTTCCATCCGCCGAATCTCCATCAGGCGGTTACGATGATCGTCGTGCGTGCCATGGCTGAAGTTCAGACGAAACACGTCGACCCCGGTCTCGAAGAGTCGCCGTATGGTCGTCGGGTCAGAGCTGGCCGGTCCGAGCGTGGCGATGATCTTGGCATTACGGTCGCGCTTCATGCGATATCTCCTGATTAGAATGAGCGGTTCCCTGCAGTACGAGAATCGCCCGGAAGTCGTTCACATTTGTCAATGTTGGCCCGCACACGACTGCGTCGCCCAACGCGCCAAAGAAACCATGACCATCGTTATCGTCCAACCTAGTCCGCGGACTGACGTTGAGCGCCCATGCCCGCGCAAGCGTGTCCGGCGTGAGCACTGCGCCGGCGACATCGTCCTGGCCGTCGACGTGAGCACGGTGCAAGCCGTCGACGATGAATCACGTTAGCAAAAGCATCCGAGTGTCACCAAGCACCTTTTCGTATTTAATGTCGAGACGAAATGTATTGAGCGAGAGCGTCTGCCGTCGCCGTGTAGCAGTAGGGGACTCTGCTTCCTTTCCGCGCGTGGCGTGGCAGCCACAGAGTGAGGACGTGGAGGACATCAATGCGGAAAGCACGGCCTCCCCTTCCGGAGCGCACCTGTTCACGCTGAACTTCAGTTGCGTCACGCGCCGCACTAGAATCTTCAACTAGCAACTGCAAGTCTGAGTTGAATGGACCTCATCGATCTCATCGAACCATACTGCCGCGGTCATCACACATTTGTCCCAGGAGGCGGCGCTCGCGCTGCCAGACCTAGAACGCAGCTCGCTCACGTAGTTCCAGCCGAAGTTCATCTCACGCGTAATTTCGCGCAACAGCTTTGCGTACTTGTCTTTCAGCCTGAAGCGATGTCCGGCGGCCGACGAGCCGATCGCGACACCGCCGTAGCCACCGTTCGCAGCGACTTGCTGTGCGCCAACCTTCGCCTCAGCAGCTTCACCTTCTCGCAGGCAGGACAAGACTGCATCGCGGCATCAATGCGGCAGGGACGGCACGCGGCCGTCAAGCCGTAGAAGCCTCCGTCCTTCCCGCGCCCTGCGCGGCAACCAAAGGCTGAGGGCGGGACGGACTTCAACGAGTACATCTGCCTGCGGATTTGGAGTGTGCGGCCCACTAGCTGGACGAGGAGCCACCTTCCCGCCGCATCACCAAAACTGTGTGAAAATTGAGGAAAACGCCGCCACAGCGCTCGACCCGCAAGGCTGTGACGGCATAACCCAAGGCGCGAAGAGGAAGAGAGGCCGATGTCCTATACCCCCATAGTCCCCCCGGCACGGTTCCGGCTGTCGGACGCGGTCTGCGATCAACTGGAGCAGCTTATCGTTGACGGCAAGCTACGCGCGGGGGAATCATTGCCGTCTGAGCGGGATCTCGCTCAGCAACTTAATGTCTCGCGGCCGTCGTTGCGCGAAGCGCTGCTGCGGCTCGAAGGCAGTAAGCTGATCCGGGCGAAAACCGGGGGCGGCTACGTGGTTGCCGACCCGAGCGCCCCACTGATAGCCGAACCACTCGCGCATCTGATGGCTCGCCATCGCAAGGCGGCAGGTGACATCCTCGAAATGCGCGAAGGCCTGGAAGCCGTCGCCGTCGAGCTTGCTGCAGTGCGGGCCACGAAATCGGACATCAAGAACATCAAGTCCGCACTCGACTCTCTGGACGTCGCGTTCCAGCAAAAGGACCCTTATGCCGTCACCTCAGGACAGCGCTCGTTGCCCCTGCTCGACGCGGCATTTCACCTGCAGATTGCGGAGGCCACGCATAACGTCGTACTCATCCATGTGATGCATGGACTGCACAATCTCGTGCAGCGTTCGATCGAAGAAACCTACTCGGCCTTCGAGAAACACGACGCGGATCTCTCCCACTTAATGGCGCAGCATCAACGCATCTACGACGCAATCCAGCAGCACGACCCGGTAGCCGCGCGCAACGCTCTTGTCACGCACCTTGCGTTTATCCGTGAGAACGCCACGCGCTGAATGAGGCGCGGTTTCCCGCGCCCCCGTTGACAATCACTGGGGCAGCGAGGGGATCATCCACGTCAGGAAGTGCTGCTGCAGAAAGACTAGAACACCCAGCATCACGGTCAACAAGATGCTGTGCCAGAAGGTCCGAGCGAAGACCAAACCTTCCTGGCCTTTCAGCTCGGTCGTCGACACCCCAGTTGCGATATTTTGTGGCGAGATCATCTTGCCCATCACACCGCCCGACGAGTTTGTCGCCGCCATCAACACCGGGCTAAGGTTGAGCTGCTTTGCCGCGACGACCTGCAGGTTGCCAAACAGCGCGTTACCCGACGTATCGCTGCCTGAAAGGAACACCGCCACCCATCCGAGCGACGCTGAAACCAGCGGGAACAGTGCACCGGTCGATGCGACGCCCATGCCAAGCGTATAGCTCATGCCCGAATAGTTGAGCAGATAGGCAAGGCCGACGATCATCATCACGGTCAGGATCGCGATGCGAGTCTGCCGCCACGTTTTCGCCACGCAACTCAAGAAGTCAGCGATACCGACACGTGCCCAAACGGCCGTGATGATAGTGGCAACCAGAATTGCCGTACCGGTGCCGAGCGGCTGGAAGTCCCACACGGCAGCGTAAGGCTTGTTATATAGCGTGACAAACACGGCATTGTGCAGACCGGGCCATTGCACTTTCATCTCGCCAAACGACGAGATCTGCGCGTGTACCCATACGATCACCACGAACGACACGACGATCCACGGCATCCAGCCGCCGAAGCCAACGCGCGCGCTGCCGTGAGCGGGCGCAGCCGGACGCGACATCGCAAAGGCAGGATCGCACTCCGGCCGCCAGACCTTGAGGAACGCGATGGTCACGATCAGCGACGTCATTGACGACAGCACATCAGTCAACTGGTAGCCAAGAAAGTTCGACGTAGCAAACTGTGTGATCGCGAAGCTCCCGCCCGATACTACGAGCGCGGGCCACAGCTTCGGAATCGAGCGCACGCCGCCATAGATTGATACCACGTAAAACGGCAGCAGGAACGCAAAAAACGGCAATTGCCGTCCGACCATCGCACCAAGCGCACCGGAGTGAAGCGAGGTCACGGCACCGAGCACGGTGATTGGCGCGCCAAGCGCACCGAACGCCACCGGCGCCGTGTTGAAGATGAGTGTGAAGCTCAGCGCCTCAAGTGCCGGAAAGCCAAGGCCGACAAGCAGCGCGCTGGTAATAGCCACCGGAGTGCCGAACCCCGAAATGCCTTCGAGCAGGCAGCCAAACGAGAACGCAACGACGAGCAACACGAGGCGTCTGTCGTCTGGCAGATGATCAAGCATCCACTGACGAAACTGGTCGAAACGACCCGACCTTACGGCGATGTTGTAGAGCAGGAGCGCAGCGAAAACGATCCACATCACGGGCATCAGAGCGAGCGACATACCAGCCGCGACTGCATTGAGCGCGAGACCGGCAGGCATGCCCCATATGCCGATGGCGATTGCGAGCCCAGCAATCAGGCCCACAAGAGCGGCCTGCCACGCCGGGCGCCGCAATACACCCAGCATGACGAGCGCGACGCCAATCGGCACGGCGGCAATCAGAAACGACCATAGTAGCGAGTGCGCCACGGGAGTGAGCGGCTGTGCGTAGACCACACCAGAGGGTAAAGCGGCTGCCGGATTCATTCTGTCTCCTGCGCCCGTGCCTGCCGGGCTATACGTATTGATGTGGCGGCCATGACGAACGGGCGCAAGGACAAGGCCGCCGGTCTTGTCCCGCGTTAGATTGGGGTTTGCCTTTGTGAATGTGGAATAATCGCGCGCCGGGAGGGTCTGCGGCAGCGTTCCGGTTGATGCCCGCGATGGGCGCGAGGTTCAGGCCGGCCCGTCCAAAGCCGCCTCCACGAGTTCGATCCAGTGCTGCACCTGCTTGCGGCCTGCGCTATTCAAGTGAGTCTGGCATCCGATGTTTGCTGTCACAATCGTGTCGGGGCGACCCGCTTCGAGGGCATCAAGCTTGTTGTCGCGCAGCCTGCGCGCCAGTTCGGGCTGCGTAATCGAATACGTGCCTGCGGATCCGCAACACAGGTGCGCGTCTGCCACGGCGGTCATGTCAAAGCCCAGCCGACGCAGCAAGGCTTCGACGGCGCCGCCGAGCTTCTGTGCATGCTGTAGCGTGCACGGACAATGAAACGCGATTCGGCGCGGTGCGTGCCCCGCCTGCGGCGTCAGCGTATCGAGCGGCTCGGCGCCCAGTACTTCGACCAGATCGCGCGCGAGCGAGCTTACGCGCTGAGCCTTCTGCGCGTATGCAAGATCGTGCTTGAAGATGTCTGCGTATTCCTTGACGAACGCGCCACAGCCGCTCGCCGGAATCACGATCGCTTCGGCGCCCGCCTCGATCGACGGCCACCACGCGTCGATATTGCGGCGTGCCCGGTTCAGCCCGGCTTCGTGCGCACCCAGGTGATAGTCGGTGGCTCCGCAGCAGCCGGCCCGCGCCACTGCGGCCACACTGATGCCGAGCCTGTCCAGTACGCGCGTCGCAGCGGCATTTGTATTCGGTGAGAGCGAAGGCTGCACGCAACCTTCGAGCATCAGCATGCGCCTCGCGTGGCGAACGGGCGGACGCGCCTTCCCTTTTGCTGGTGCCGCAGGAATCTTCCGCCGAACCGCCTCTGGCATCAGTGGCGTTAGCGCGCGCCCCGCTTTCAGCGCAGTCGCAAACAGCGACGAACGAGGCACGAGGTGCCGCAGGCCTTCACGCAACAAGCGGTCCTTCGCGGGCCGCGCGACACGCCGCTCGACCTCTGCTCGCCCGATATCGAGCAGCGTGTGATATTTCACGCCCGACGGGCACGTCGTCTCACAGTTGCGGCAACTGAGGCAGCGATCCAGATGCAGTTGCGTCGTCTCGCTGACGGGCTCGCCTTCGAGCACCTGCTTGATCAGATAGATTCTCCCGCGTGGACCGTCGAGTTCATTGCCGAGAAGTTGGTACGTCGGACAGGTTGCATTGCAAAATCCGCAGTGCACGCAGGAGCGGAGAATCGACTCTGCTTCATCGGCGCGAGCGAGCGTCTTTGCTTCGGTACTGAGGTTGGTTTGCATGGCGGAGACGCGTTGACGTTCAGAAGTCCGCGTAGAGGCGGCCCGGGTTGAAGATCGCATGCGGATCAAGCTGCTGCTTGAGCGCGCGGTGATAACGCAGCAGCGCAGCCGGCAGTGGATGGAACGCTTCGCCCGAAGCGACGTCCGTAAAGGCGGTTGCATGGCCACCAAGTCGCTGCGCGGACTCTCGCATCACTGCGGCGGGCGCGTCGCTCTTCAGCCAGCGCTGTGCGCCTCCCCAATCGAGAAGGCAGGAGCCAGGCAGTTCAATGAGCGGTGCCGTCGGGGGCACGGAAAGGCGCCACAACGGGCGTGGATCATCGAAGAAAGACAACCGTTGCTCGCGCAGCGCGCGCCAGAACAAATCGTCGACGCTGGTGCCTCCGAGGCGCGCATGCGCGGCACGCACGGATTCCACACCACCTTCGAGACGCACATGCAAGGTCTCACCATCGTGGCATGCGCCGGCGATCGGCAGACCCGCCCGCCGCCACTCAGTCAATCCGGCCAGCGCGGCAGCAGCCGGGATTTGAAGTTGAATATGGCGCGTCGCGCGCGGCTTCGGCAGTACCTTCAGCGACACTTGAGTGAGGAGTCCGAGGCATCCAAAACTGCCAGTCACGAGCCGCGAAACGTCGTAGCCCGCCACGTTCTTCATCACCTCACCGCCGAAGCGCAGGTGTCGGCCCCGCCCTGTGATCAGCCGACAACCGAGCACGAAATCGCGCACTGAGCCGACCCACGGTCTACGCGGCCCGGCGAGCCCGCTCGCGACCATGCCACCAACCGTCGCGACTCCGCCGAAGGTTGCTGCCTCGCACGGCAGCATCTGGCCAGCTGAGTCGAGCGCCTCGTCGAGTTCAGAGACCGGCGTGCCCGCACGCACCGTGATGACGAGTTCGGTCGGATCATAGTTCACGATGCCGCGATGCGCACGAGTGTCAATCGGCGCCGCTTCGACTTTCCGGCCGGGAAACGGTTTGCTTGCACCGCCACGAATGAAGAGCGGCGATTTGACCGCGACGGCCTCGCGAACCTGTTCAATTAGCTCGACACTTTTGTCCTGGGCTTGCATCAGAATCGCTCCAGTTCGGGAAACGGCAACCTGCCGAGATGCACGTGCATTGCGCCAAATTCGGCACAGCGCTGCAATGTCGGGATGTTCTTGCCCGGATTGAGCAGACCATTCGAATCAAATGCGGCTTTTACCGCATGAAAGAAGCGCAGCTCGTCGAGATTGAACTGCGAGCACATCTGGTTGATCTTCTCGCGTCCTACGCCGTGCTCTCCTGTAATGCTGCCGCCAACGGCCACGCACAGCTCGAGGATGCGGCCGCCGAGCGCTTCAGCGCGGTCCATTTCACCGGGCAAGTTCGCATCGAAGAGGATGAGCGGATGCATGTTGCCGTCGCCCGCGTGAAAGACGTTGGCAACACGCAAGCCATATTCCGCAGAAAGATCAGCAATCCCCTGCAGCACGCGCGGCAATTCGCGGCGCGGGATTGTGCCATCCATGCAGTAATAGTCAGGGGAAATCCGGCCCACCGCCGGGAATGCATTTTTGCGACCAGCCCAGAACTTTTGACGCTCGCCTTCGTCACGCGCAAGGCGCACCTCAGTTGCGCCCGCCTCGCGCAGGATCGCGTCGACGCGTGCGACGTCCTCGTCGACGTCGCTTTGCACGCCGTCCAGTTCGCAAAGCAGGATCGCCTCAGCATCGACGGGATAGCCCGCCTTCACGAAATCTTCGGCTGCACGGATTGCGAGGTTGTCCATCATCTCCAGACCACCGGGGATGATCCCTTCTCCGATGATGCTCGCGACTGCCGCGCCCGCCCGCCCGACATCGTTGAAGCTCGCTAGTAGCACCTTCACCGCCTGAACCTTCGGCAAGAGCCGGACGGTCACCTCCGTTACGACGCCGAGCATGCCTTCCGAGCCTGTGACCAGCGCGAGGAAGTCGAAGCCTGGCGAATCGAGTGCGTCGGCACCGAGTGTGAGCCGCTCTCCTTCAATGGTCAGCAGTTCGACCTTCACGATGTTGTGGACCGTCAGGCCGTACTTCAGGCAGTGGACGCCACCAGCATTTTCCGCAACGTTACCGCCAATCGAGCATGCGATCTGCGATGATGGATCAGGCGCATAGTAGAGTCTATGCGGTGCCGCCGCCTGCGAGATGGCGAGATTGCGCACGCCGGGCTGCACGCGCGCAGTGAGCGCCGCCACGTCGATGTCGAGGATCCTGTTGAATCGCGCCATCACGAGCAGAATGCCTCGTTCGAGTGGCATCGCGCCGCCGGAAAGGCCAGTGCCAGCCCCGCGCGCGACGACGGGCACACGGTGCCGATGTGCATATTTCAGTAGCGCTTCGACCTGCTCAACGCGGTCAGGCAGCGCTACCACTTGCGGCGTGCAGCGATACGCGGACAGTCCGTCGCATTCGAAGGGCTTTAAATCCTCGCTCGCATGCAGCACCTCGAGATCAGGAATTGCTTTGCGCAGTTCCGCTACCAGCTTCTCCTTGTCGATCATCGGCAGGGGACCGTCGATCTTTTCGTCGTAGAGATAGCTCATTGCGCAGTCTCCGCCAGCCGGTAAAGCAACGCACTCGCGCCCTCTAAACATGGGCTCGTCTGCAATGACATAACGTCTCCTCCAAGCCATGCGACAGCACTTTCCGCCGCGATTCGGCTTACTGATTTTCGGTACGTTGGTCTACTGGTCGACCATTCGACCAAATCTTAGGCGCGCGGATCGAGAGGGGGCAACAAGTGGAAACCCCCAGTCCATGCTTCCAAGGTCAAGCTGAGGCGAACGTTCGAACAACATCAATTTGCGGAACACCTGACAACCCGCATGCGTCCCGCAGGAGACGGGCTTTTCGCTCCATGCCCCCTCGGACAGAGATCCTCTTTATGCAAATCTGTTTTGCTTTTTTGGGGTAACTTCTCTGAAACGCCCCACGACGTGATACAGAGATGGCACGCGCATCTACCAAGGTCATGAAGCAAGCTGCGCAATGATCGCCTTGGTGACTAAGCCAAGCCAGACGAGGATCATGCAAAAAGGTCCGGTGTGGCGCGGATGATGGTTCATGTATGGGACGTCAAATGGATCGACGAAATGCAGCCGGACGCGATCATTGCGCTAACGCGCCGATAATCAAACGAACCCGCTACGTCTACTCTAGCGGAGACAGACACACTACTGGACGCTCGCATCGCTCGTCTCGTCTGGTTGCGCGCACAAGCCGCTCTGGGCAACGGAGTGAGCACCGGCGTGACGATCGTCGAGGCAGCGAATTGCGGCGTGGCCACGGCAACAAGGGAACCTGGCGTTCCGTTCCGTTGTTAACTGATCTATGCTTGCGTAGCATGTTGATGTCAATGAAACCAGAGACATCAACGTGACGATTGAACTTTCTGGAACAGCGCATCAATCCACGAACCCAGTGCACGTGCGTATGCTCCAGTGCGTAGAGCAAACCAGGTCGAACGCTTCTTCGCGCTGATCACTCGCAAAGCCATACGCCGTGGCTCGTTTGGTTCGCTCAGGGAACTGGTAAAGCGTATCGATCAATTCGTCTCTCACTACAACCAAGACTGCAAGCCATTCATAAGCATCGCTACCGCTGATTCGATCCTCGCCAAGCTACGAAGACTATGTACGCGAATTAGCGGAACGGAACGCTAGCACCGGTTGCATGATCTTGTGCAAGCCGTTCCTCGGCACGCCTTTTCGCAATGTGACGTCCCACAATGCAGCCGCTGACTGCTCCAACGACTGCGTGGTGACCGGCGTAATGACCGGCTACACCGCCCACGACCGCGCCCTTCAGGCAGCCCGACGCATTTGCTGTTGCGGCTTCCGTCAGTCCTAGTGCTGCAGCCGCCGCGAGCATCCTGATTCGGTGATAGATATTCATGACATTTCCGTAGTATTTCAAGACCGACTACGTTCAATAGCGCTAGTTCGCGCGGTCGTGTCACCCGTTCGCATGTTGATCCCTGCACCTCTCGCTTCCACCACACCGATAGCGCCACGGAGACGTTACATCGCGAAGCAGTTCCGCTAGTAGTGCCAATGAAATCGAGTTCAATTTCTACAGTGGCGATGCATAACAAGTCACTTGGGTCAGGGATGGAGCCTGCCTCATGTCTTGCGTCGCCGCGACCTCGAGCGACGCCATTCCTGAGCGAAGAATTGCAGCCCGCCTAGCTGCTGCGCAAAATAGCCGCCCGTAGCCATCGACTCCGGTGCTCGTCGATCACCCGTCGGCGGATATTCGTCGGAGAAGTCGGCAGTGCGGAATACGATGTCCCAGATTGGGAATACGGCACCGTAATTGCACGAATTTCTTCCGGCGGCGCGCAGGCCGTGGTGCAAACGGTGAAATCGCGGGGAGACGATCAGACGGTCGCCGAGCCATCCGAACGAGAGCTTGATATTGGCGTGGCTCAGACTTTCGATAAAGCGCATGATCAGAAACAGCAGCGGGAACTGCAGAGGTGGAATGCCGATGGCGAGGCCCACAACGCCAAACCAAATGCCAGCGACGATATCGTCTAGTACATGGTTGCGGTCGTCTGACCAGAAACTCATCTGTCGTTGGGCGTGATGCAAAGCGTGGAGCGCATAGCTGCTACGCGAAATATGCGACAGGCGGTGACGCCAGTAATCCGTGCAGTCAAGAATCAGCGCATATGCGATGAAGGTGATGACAGGATGCCCGAGAAGCGGCGGGATGAGTGTCTCGAGCATTGGAGGAATGTAACCATGGGCAACCAGGAACGCGTTTACCCATACCTGAACTTGATAAAACAGCAAGAAGCTAAAGACAGGTAAGACACCGACCCGATTAAAGATAGTGTAGAGAGCATCGATCACGACGGTCTTGCGGTTCTCCCAGCGCTCGATCGGGAAAAACGCTTCGAGCGGCCAGCAGACAGCATATGTGACCACCACGGCAAAGAAACCGTAGACGCCGATCAGTACCCAGTCAAAGGACAACTCCTCCCACTCCATCCAGCCGAAATGATAGAGCACGGGCAGCATTATGTAGGTGTCGATGTCGCCGGCAATCATACTGAACCAACGATCGAGAAATACAAGCATGAAGTGCCTCAGAGGAGTTCGGCCGTAATCAGCCCGGGCTGGCTCAATTGACTGGTGAGGAAGATACCGTGGGGTGACCGACCCACGTCGATAGTTGTGTAGTCGCCGCTGACAGGATCCAGGACTGCAACCTGCTCGCGGAAGCGCAGCGTCACCCACACTTTGCCATCCGGTGCGACGCTGAGGTCGTCAGGGCCACCAGCGTGCAACGCATACGTGCGTCGAAGCTTGAGTGTGACCGCGTCGAGTGCGGCCAGCGATCCGCCTACCCGGTTGGTGACATAGAGCGTTGTGCGATCCGGCGTAACGAAGACGTTATGTGGCCCGACCCCTGTCTTTATGCGTCGAAGTACTTTGCCCGTCGCGGGATCAACTTCGGCGACATGGTCTTCGCCCATCACGCAGACAAGCACGTTGCCGTTATGCCAGAGCACGCCTGCGGGCGTCGCACCGACGTATGCTTTCCAGCGAATCGTCATGTTCGTCAGGTCAAACGATACTAGCGTGCTCGACTCCTGCATCGAATTGAAACTCCAGCGGGAATCCGGCGAAAAGTCCAGATGGCTCGGCATTTCGCCGGGTGAAAAGCGCTTGACCAGCGTCAGGTCATCCGCCCGATAAACGTCCACGTAATTGATACGCAGCGCATTAATGACTAGGTACCGGCGATCCGGTGTGAACCCTAACTGATACGGATCCGCAATGATCTTGTGGCCCAACGACGTTCCGGTGTGCGGATCGACGATGAAGAGTGCATTGCCGCTGGCATCGGCAATATAGAGCTTGCTCCTGTCCGGCGAAAGAGCCCAATGACTCGGTTCCCGCATCGTCGGGAGCGTACGGATCACCCGAAGCGAGGCCGTATCGATGACAGAAACACTAGCTTCCCCAGAATTCATCACGATTGCAAGCGATGCTGGCGCAGCTTCGGCCTCGATCGTTCGGAGTGCGAGAAGGGGGGAAAGTCCCGCGCTCAGCGGGAGAGCCAGGCTATGACGAAGTAAGGCGCGACGGGATAATTTCATAGACGACCTTCATGTTGCGGCCCGGCTGCTGCTCGTGGCAAGTCCGCCGAAGTGGAATGGAGCTTGCCTCGATCGCGAGTGGTCAAATGTTGCGTGACGTACGAGACCATGACCGTCAAGCCACTCATAAAGACCACGCATCCGACTATTTTTTGCACAAGTCGGCGCGGGTGCGATCTACGGTTCACCCGATGATTCTTCATGGGATGCTCAGCAATGACTTCGCGTCGCCATGGCGCACGACTTCGGCGGAACACAGTCACGAGGCACGTAAAGGCATCGTTGGACGGTGTTACCGCCGCGGGAAAAAGGTTTGAGGAGAAGCCCTCAGTGGAGTGTACGAGCAACGTCCTGCGCACCCATATACCCACGGCGCAAAGCAGATTTGTCAAGATCGACAATCACTGTTCGTTGGTCGTGGCAGGACCGCCCGCTGCTTCGCCCTTACTCGCGCCCGGTGCCGTGCGCCAGCTTCAGCGCGAGATCGAGCCGCGCGATCCACTGCGCGTCGTCGAGCGAAGCGCCGAGCATCTTTTCAATGCGCTCCAGCCGGTAGTTGAGCGTGTTCAGATGAATGCCGAGCGCGTCCGCCGTAGGGCGGCGGCGTCTGCCGTTGGCATAGAACGCGGTCAGCGTCGCCAGCAGATCCGAGTCGGCTCTGATCTGCTCGATGAGCGAGACGAGATAGCGCGTCACATCGCCTGCCGTGCGCACCGTTTCTTCGAGTGCGATGTCGGAGTATCGCGCGACCCGCGCCCCGTTTGTGCAGCGCAGCGAAACCTCCACCGCGCGAATGGCCTCGTTGGCGGAGGCCGCCCATCCCGCGGCTCCTTCGTTCAATAAGCCGACGCCGACCGCACGAAGGCGCGCTTCCGCGTTCACGAGGTTTTGCGCGCATTGACTCGCTGCGAGATCACTCTGCGCAGCCAGATCTCCGCGCTGGCCCGGAAGCCAGAAGATTGCACGTCCACGATGCCACACGTGAACGATCGTCTCTCGCTCAATCCGGAAGTGACGCGACACGGCAAGCGCGTAGCGCTCGGATTCGCGGCGACGGATTTCTGACGTGAGCGCTTCGAACCCGGCATCGAGCGCGATCGCGATTCGCGGCACCGAAGCGTCGAGCCCCAGCGCGCTCATCGCCATTATGAAGCTCGCGTGATCGTCAGGAGAATGGAAGATCGCAGCATGCAGCTGGTAAAGATTCGCCTCACGCCAATTCGCGCGGTGGAGTTGCTCCTCAACATATGCTTGCGCGAGGGTCTGCGCGATACCTTCGAAGAACTCGAAAAGGAACGGCGCCACCGTCAGCGCCAGCTCGCGGGCGAGGTGTACTTCCTCACCGGCCACTTCCACGCTGGCTTGCCAGACTTCGCGCGCGCCAATCTGGGTGGCGCGTAGCAACGCCTGCAGTGGCACGCTTTGGTGAACGCGTCGACGGGCTGATTCCTCGATTTCCGCGTTCACGGGTTCCGCGGGCTGGCTCCCGGTCAGCAGCAGCCGGAACCACAGCCTCGCCAGTTGCTCGACGGACTGGAATATGTCGTCGCGGATAGCGGGTGGAAGCGCCTCATAGCCCTCCAGTTTCATGAGCGAAGCGTACACACGCTCGATGGGCAGATGCGGGTCGTTAGCAAGGGCTGTCAACCCTTCGCGCAGTCGCGGGCTGATCCGGGGAGCGGTAATGAGCAAAGGGGTTCCTGCCATGAGTCGTCAGTGCATGCGTACCACAGGGACAGAATGAGGCGGTAGGCCGTTTCGTGAAATGACCCACCGGGCCTGTGCCGTTTGCCAATTTACCACGCACCTTTGTCCGCCTAGGATAAGCGCTCGGGACAAGAGGCTTCCCGCCGATGTCCGCTTTTGTTGAGTATCGGCCTGCCGGCCCCCGCGCCCGCAGCGCGACCAGCACACGGGGTTGCTTGCGCGCCGGCCCGCCCTTCACCGCGTTTGCATCGTCTGCGATGCCTGTGATTCATTCATGACCCTTTCCACTGCAAAACGGCTTGCCTGGTCGGCGTGCGCATCGCTGTCATTGGGCGGATGCGCGATTTCGCCATCCTTACCGCTCTTTGGCGCTGCCTTTCCCGACTGGCTTTTCTGCATCGTGGGCGGCGTCGCGGCAACGATCATCGTGCATCGTGAGCTTGGCCGCCGCGACTTGCGCAGGGCGCTGTCGCCCGTTGCCGTGAGCTATCCGGCCCTGACCGCCATCTTCGCGACGGCAGCCTGGCTCATTTTCTTTTCCCGCTGAAGGTGCGCTCGCCCATGACACCTGACGCCCGCTCCTTTCGCAATACCACGTGCACCGCAGCCGCAATCGTCCTCGCCGGCGCTGCAGCATCGCTGTTACTGCTGTGGCGCCTTGACTGCGTCCTGGGGACCGCCTTTTCGTCGCTCGCATCGACGGTTTTTTCTTTTCTATGACTGCGCGTATCGCATATGACTGACAACGCTCGCGCACCGCTGCGCACGAAACGGCTGCCCGCGGCGGTAATCGCACTTATCGCCATCGCACTGCTTTGCATCGTCGTCTGGCGCAAAGATCACGCCCCCAGCACCGACGACGCATATGTGTATGCGGACACTATCGACGTGGTTCCAGAAGTCAGCGGACGGATCGTGGACCTTCCCGTACACGACAATCAGGCCGTCAAGAAAGGCGATCTGCTTTTGAGCGTCGATCCTCGTCCTTATCAAGACGCACTCGCTCAAGCAAGCGCGCGCCTTGTCGCGCTCGACAAGCAGATCGAGCTGACCCAGCGCTCGGTAAACGCGCAGCAATACAACGCCGAATCGGTGAAGGCTGCGGTCGAGCGCGCGCGCGCCGTGGCAGCCCAGGCCGCCGACACGCTGCGCCGGACCGAGCCTCTGCTCGGACAGGGTTATGTTTCTGCGGAAGAAGTCGATCGCGCACGCACGGCTCAACGTTCCGCGCAGGCGGAACTCGACGCCGCGGCGCTGCAGGCCCGGCAAGCCAACGCCGCGGTGAGCGGCGTCGATGCACTGGTCGCGCAGCGCGCCGAGGTCCAGGCGCAGATTGCGATTGCCGAGCTGAACGTCGCGTTCACCGAAGTTCGCGCGCCGTTCGACGGCCGCATCGTGTCGCTGCACACGACGGTCGGCCAGTACGCATCGCCGTTGAAGCCTGTCTTTACGCTGATCGACACGGAACATTGGTACGTGGTCGCCAACTTCCGCGAAACGGAACTCAAAGACGTGCGCGCAGGAACGGCAGCCACCCTCTACCTGATGACCGATACCAGCAAGCGCTTCTCGGGTGTCGTGGATTCGGTCGGCTACGGTGTGCTGCCCGACGACGGCGGCCTCGTGCTCGAAGGGCTCCCTCGCGTCCAGCGCAGCATCAACTGGGTCCACGTTTCCCAGCGATTCCCGGTGAAGATCGCCGTGCGCAATCCCGACCCGATGCTGTTCCGCCTTGGCACCTCGGCCGTTGCCACGCTCGAGCGCAGCCGTGCGGTAGGCGGTCCGGCGCAATGAACGTCGCCATGGATGCCGCCGCCCGGTCCCCGACAAGTTTCGCGCGACTCGCCCGCTTTTTCGCGGAGGAGGTTCGCGCCTACCCGGGAAGGGCGAACTTGATGCTGCGTTGCATGCTGGCCAGCGCAATCGTGATCATCGTGTCCATGGCGTTGCAGGTGCCGTTTCTCGCGCTCTCTCTCATCGCGGTGTTTTTCGTGACGCAGTCGAACGTGGTGATGACGCGCCTGATCGGCATCCTGTTTGTTCTCGGCACGACGCTCGGCATCGGCTGCATCATTGTCGTGCTCAAGCTGACGTACGACTTCCCGCTGCTGCGCATCGTGATTTCGGCGGCCCTGTTCTTCGCAAGCGCTTACCTGATGCGCGTGGCGAAGGTCGGCGCCGCGTTCATGCTGGTTGGCATCGTCGTCATCTACGTACAGTCGTTCGTCGATTTGACCGACCAGGCCGAGGCGCTGGTTCGCGTCTCACTATGGGTGTGGGTCGCCAACACCTATGCCATTGCCGTCACGCTCGTGATCAACACCCTGTTCCTGCCCGCGGAGCCCGCGCGCCAGCTTGAGGACGCGATGCTCGGTCAAATTGAGGCGGTCGACGGGCTCCTCGCAGCGCTCGAACGCGGCGACATTTCGGTGGCCCGCCCCAACGCGAGCCGCGTCCAGAACGCCGCGCTTACGCTGCAGAAACTGCTGCGCTTTTCGACGATGCGCGATCCGGAGTTCAGGCGCCGACAGGCCTTTCACCTGGCCCGCGTGGCGACCGTCTCGCGACTGTTCACAGCGGCGGCGCATCTGGACGGCAGCGCCGGGAGCGCCGGAGCCGGAATCGTCCTCGCGCTGCGCGACGGTTGCGCGCGTCTCGCGGAGTCCATCCGCACGGGCGAGCACTTCGTATTCGCCGGCGCGGCGCCCGTTTCCCGCGCCGCGCCCCTGCCCGGCGCGCTGTTCGAAATCGGCAATGCCCTGCGGGCCTTCGCCGACCGCTGCACAGCGCCGGAGCCGGCAGAGTCGCCCGCGGAGAAAGAGCGGATGCTCGTGCAAGACGCCTTTTCCAATCCCGTGTATGCGCAATTCGCACTGAAGACGTTGTTTGCGGCATTGCTCGGCTACCTCTTTTACCGCGCCACGGACTGGCAGGGCATTCACACCGTCATGCTGACGGCGCTGATCGTGGCGCAGCCGAGCCTCGGCGCGACGGGCCGGCGCGCGATATTGCGTATCGCTGGAGCCGCCGCGGGCAGCCTGCTCGCGCTCGCCATGGTGATCTGGGTGGTACCGAACATCGACGGGCTCACCGGCTTGCTGCTGATCTCACTGCCCGTGATCGCACTCGGCGCGTGGCTGGCTGCCGGATCGGAGCACATCAGCTATGCGGGCACCCAGCTCATGTTCACGTTTGCACTCGCCCTGCTCGAGCAGTTCGGGCCGACCACCGATCTCACAGAAATCCGCGACCGCATGCTCGGCATTCTGCTGGGTGTGGCCATCTCCGCAGTCATCCACGCGTCGCTGTGGCCCGAGGCGGAAGGCGAGGCGCTGCGCCAGCGTGTCGCGCGCCTGCTGCGCCGCATCGCGGCGCGCCTGCGGCAACCGCAAGACGCGATTCCCGCCCTGCTGTGGGCTGAACACGCCGATTGCGAGGCAATGGCGGCCCGTGTCGCGCTGGAACCCGGCTGGCAGCCGGGCGAAGCGCAACACGAGATGTTCCAGCTACGCATGCAGGCAGTGCTCGCGCAGACCCGCGAGATCCTGCTGGCAAGCGACGCATTCGAAGCAGAGTGGCGCGCGCTGCCCATACAGACACCGGGCGGCCTGGGTACCCCGACGCAGTTCGGCGAAGCGAGTGCCGCCTCGCTGGAAGGCTACGCAGACGACTTGACTGCCCGGCCTGGATCGGTACGCGCGCCCGCGCTCGTCGTTCCCGCGCCGATCGCCGAGCCGCACAGCGCCGATGAGCGCATCGTCGCAGGCGCCGCAAAACTGGCCGCGCAGATTTCGACGCTGCCCCACTGGGGCGTGGCTTCGTCAGACCGCGCCTTCACTACCCACGCATCGCAAGCATGACCGTATCCTCTGTTTCCGTTGTGTCCCGCTGTCTGCGCTGGGGCGCAAGCGCCGCCGTGGCCTGCGCCTTGTCCGCTTGCGCATTGGTCCACGAAGCCAGCAAAGCCCCGGCGCCTGTCGCCGCGGAGCAGATCCGTCTCGCCAGCGACATCCAGCTCGCGCACGGGGACTGGCCCGCCGGTCCATGGTGGAGAGCGTACGCGGACCCGCAGCTGGACGCTCTCATCGAGCGCGCGTTGGCTTCCTCGCCGTCGATCCTGATCGCGCGCACGCGCGTCGCTCAGGCGAAGTCGGACATCGATCTGGTACGGGCGGGCACCAATCTCCAGATCGCGGCGCTAGGAGCCATAGATCGCCAGCACGTGTCGTCCAACGGGTTCCTCGGCGCGTACTCGGGCGACCAGCCGCTAATTGGCGCCACGGGGCCGTGGTACACGGAAGGCATTGTCGGCCTCGGCGCCAGCCTGAGCGTCGACATCTGGGGCAAGCAGCGCGCCCAGGTGCAAGCCGCGATGGGCGTGAGCAACGCGCGGCGCGCCGAACTGGTGGCCGTGGAACTCGAACTGTCCACCGATGTGGCGCAGCTTTATTACGGTATCCAGACGACATCCCAGCTCGTCGACCTGCTCGACCAGCTACAGGACGAGGCGGCGTTTTCTGTCGACGCTCACGCCGCCCGCGCAGCACGCGGCCTCGAGCCCAAAACGCAGACTGAACTCGCTCGTGCGCATCTGCTGGCGACGCAGCGTCAGATCGTGGCGGCTCAGGCCCGGATCATGCAGTTGCGCGAATCGCTGCGCGCGCTGCTCGGCGCGGGGCCAGACGATCTCCCGCAGATTCGGCCCATGCCGTTGCCCCTGCCGCAGGCCAGCTTGCCGCCTAACTTGTCGTACGAGCTGCTGGCTCGTCGCCCGGATCTCCAGGCCATGCGCTGGTACGTGCAGTCCTCGTTCGACCGCATCGACGCCGCCAGGGCAGCGTTCTACCCGAGCTTCGACATCAAGGCTTTCTTTGGCGTGAATGCGCTGCATCTCTCCGACCTGTTCACGCATGCGAGCCAGCAGATCAACCTGATCCCGGGGCTGTATTTGCCGATCTTCGAGGGCGGCCGCCTCAATGCAAACCTTGATGCCGCGCGCAATGCGCGCAATGCGCTGATCGAGCAGTACAACCAGTCCGTGCTCGATGCGGTACGCGACGTGGCCGTGACGGGCAACAGGTTGCAGGACCTCGAAGAGGAGACGAACCTGCAGACACAGAAGATCGAGGCGGTATCGTTCGCCGAAGCGAGCGCGCAGGCGCAGTACCAACGCGGCGTTGCGAGCCGCCTCGCGGTCACGGACGCGCGCCAGGCGGTCGTGCTTGAGCGCATCGCCCTGCTCGATATCGACGCGCAGCGGCTGAGCCAGAACATCGCGCTCACGAAGTCGCTGGGCGGTGGCTACAACGCCAAGGCGGTCGCCCTTCTGGCTGATCACCCATGACGACGATCCTGTGGGCGACGTTCGGTACGCCCCCTGACCAGGGCCATGCCATGCTGCGCGACCAGTGCGCCCCTTCGAGCGCCATTGCAATCGTGAATTGTGGTGTGTTCGTCGTAGGTGAACTTGATGCAGACTTGTCACTTGATGTAGTGACTCGTTCAGTTGTGTGTGCGACAGTGCGTGAACCTTCAAACCGAACGGCATTGCAGGTTGGCTGTAATGCAGGCTATGTCGAAATATCACCGCTTGGGACACATTGCCGTAGTTATTGGCCGTTCCGCGAATGTGTTGTCCGAGACCACAGCGAAAATGGATCGCTATTTGGACTGCGAAGCGAATCGACGCGCCTTCGACGTGCACACGCCGTACGAAACAATAACTTGTTATACGTCATGCCGCACGGATGAACGTGCGGCACGTTCCAGCACAGCTTAGAACTGGTGACGCATCCCGATACGAGCGATAAACTGGTTGGAGGTCGTAGCCGGCGAGTCTGCGCCAGTAATGAAAGCAGTGTTGAGCGGCGCGGCCACTGCACTACCACCCGCCGTATGCTGGTACATGCCTTGGATGTACACGTCGGTGCGCACAGACAGATTGTAGTCAGCCATCAGGCCGATCTGATGCCATTTCGGCGTCGAATCGCCGGCGGTACTTTGGAAGTGACCGATGGTGTAGTTATACATCGCGCCAACGAAGGCGTTTTTCACTAACTGATACTTCGCGTTCACCTCGAAGTTGTCAAACTTAAGGCTGCTGGCCGTGTTAGCGAAATTGCCGACATAGGCTGAACCCGTCGCATCGTTCAGGCTCGTGTGGCTATAAACAAAACCAAGAAGCGCCGATCCGACCGTATAGTTTATGCCGGCGCCCCAAACTTGCTCGCGGTTCGCAAAGAAGGCAGTATCGTCGGTCGCGAGCGAGCCACCCTCCGTGCTACCCGGTTGATTGATCTGCATGAATGCCGCCGCAATCGTTACAGGACCGCCTACATATTGGGCGCCGAGACTGTACGCGCGGTTGTTCGCAAAGCCGCCGGCCTGATTGCTAAAGCCATAGAGACCACCAAACGAGAACCCGCCATAGGTTTTGCTGGAATACTTGATGCTGTTATTCAGGCGAAACGAGTTGTCGGTGTTGTCGTTGTCGTAGGGGTGCGCCATCAGATAGCCGGCCCAGTTACCGTTGGCCGTAAGCGGCGCGAGATAGTCGACGACAGAGTCGTACTGTCTGCCCATCGTCAACGAACCGAGCGTTTCCGAAGCGATACCAACGTACGCCTGCCTGCCAAACATGCGACTGCTTTGGCCCAGTGCGCCCGAGTTCACATCGAATCCATTCTCCAGTTGAAAAATAGCCTTGGTACCACCGCCCAGATCTTCGGAACCCTTAATGCCCCAGCGGCTGCCTTGCGCAAAGCCGCTCTCCAGTTGTACGGCCGAATGACCAGCGGAATTGTTAGTGTAATTCAGACCCTCATCAATCACACCGTACAAGGTCACGCTGTTTTGCGCGAGGGCTGCAACAGGGGCAACGACGAGACCAAGCACCGTTCCGGCGGCAAGCATTCTTTTCATAGATATAAGTGTCATAAATGTATGGGATTTCCGAACCGATTCCCAAGTTTGTCGAGTGAATGTATTCGACATGGGAAAGTAGGCATCGGTCCACCGCACTTTATGACCTACAAAAATCACCGGCACAGCAATTCAGTATTGACTGGTTCCGTGTTGCTTGAATCGCGACGGCATTGCCGTCATGGACTTGCGTCCCTAGTTGTTTTTGCGGTAGTGATCAACAACAAAATCAATGAAGCTACGTACTGCAGTAGCCATATAGAGCTGTCCGGAGTACAGAATCCAGAACGTACGCTCGTCGCCACAGAGCTCTGCGTCGTGCAGCAAGATTTCTAGCATGCCGCTATGGAGCTCCTCTTTTATCAACGAGATCGACAATCGGGCTATTCCTAAGCCGGCCAGTACTGCGCGCTTTATCAAAGCTGGGCTTTGCGTGTTTAAGGCAGGGCGAACAACTACGCGGTGCGTACCGGATGTGCTGCGAAATTCCCAGTAGCGACTTGGCGCATCCGAAGCGAGCAGAATGTCATGAGCGGCCAGATCAGCCGGGGTATGAGGAGTTCCTCGCCGGCAGAGATAGTCGGGACTTGCGACAATCACATCGCGAGCCTGCGCGAGCGAGCGACAGATTAGCGAAGAGTCGCGCAACCGACGTTCCGCGCTAAAGCAGACATCGAAGTCCGCGACTGTGATGTCAGTCATGTCTTCGAACACCGTCAACTCAAAACTCGTGTGCGGTTCCCGTTGACGATAGGCGGCGAGCACGTCGGGGAGATCCGAGTTGGCGTAAGCCGATGAAGCTGCAATCTTCAACAATTTTGCAGGTTCGTTGCTTGCCGAGGCGACACATTCATCCATGACGTCGAGCAACCCGATCAATTCCACGCATCGCTTGTAGTACAGCTGGCCGGTGTCGGTAAGGGACACACGGCGGGTCGTCCGGTTGATCAGGCGTACGCCGAGTCGCTGCTCCAGTTTTGCAACGCTGCGCGTGATGACGGATGCCGACACGCCCATGTGCTTTGCCGCTTCGGCAAAGTTCAGACGCTCCGCTACTTTGGCAAAGATGCGTATCGATGCGAGCTGACTCATGATGCCACCCCAAGAATGCGCGGGCGGTTACTGCGCAGCGGCACCTCTACAACGCCACTATGCTGTTGGCCAGTTCCACCGTGAGGAACCGTTCGGCTGCCGTTATGCTTGTGCGCTGCATGTAGGCCTTTATGTGATGTTCGCATTGTGCAAAACCGGTAGTCCAGAAAGCCGTGCGAGGATAGCAGGCGCCCCGTTACCGCACGCGGTCCGGCTCATTACGATCTTGTTATCTCCAAGCGAGAATTGGGATAGGGGACCGAGAGGCCACAACGCACCGGAATGGGTCCATAGTTACAGCTGGACGAAATCGGCCGAACCCTTCCTCCCGAGCGTTAAGCAATTTGAATTACAGATGTCTAAACCAGGACTCTGGTAAGAGAGCGCAAATCCGAACGTGTTTGTTCTATGGGTGGTAGCAATGTCGCCAACAAGCGGTGCGCCGCCCGCGAGGAGACCGACACCCCGGCCGCCAACCAGGTCGCGTGCCAGCCGACGTTGGTCAGTCAGCTTGGCCGATTGCGGGATGCTCGCGACGGACAGCGCGCACGGGCAGACCGCGAACGGCGTGCACATTCTCCCGAGCGACCTCGAGGCACGTTGCGCGGGTTGCGCCGTCATTGCTGTGCGGCGTGGATTACGGCTTGCACCGCCGGCGGGATCGAGTGGGTCTGGCCACTGACGGCAGGCTTCGTCACATCCACGCCGTGCTCGGCGAGCAGCTTGCGGCCTTCTGCCGAGAGCAGGAAGTTCACGAAGCGCGCGGCGCCGGCGCTGTTGGGCGCGTCGTTGAGAATCGTGAGCGTGTAGTTCGCCTTGATCTCCAGTTCGGGCGCTGGGTGGATCGCCGGAATCTTCAGGTCGGACGTTTCGGTCGAGTAGAAGAAGCCCGCATCGAGTTCTCCCGACTGGAGGCGGCCGACGAGCGTTTCCTCGGGCAGCACCTGCTCGGGATTTTCGGGCGCACCCAGCGTTTTCTCGACAAGATCAGGCTGGTTGTACATCTGCGCGGCCTTCGTCATGAGCTCGACGATTAGGGTGCCCTTCGGGTCGAGCTTCGGATCGGTGCGGCCAAGGCGGATGCCCGGTTCCTGCAGCACCTGCTCCCACTGCTTCGTCTTGAAGTCGTTGGCGAAACGGCTCTTCGGGTTGTAGCCGATCTGGAGCGGCGATTCGGCGAAATTGACGTACCACGTAACGTGATTGCCGTTGGGCTCGCCCATCAGGCTCGCGTTGACCTTCGGGCTCGCGCTGATGAACACATCGCCGCGACGCAGCTTGCCCTTGATCTCATTGGCGACCTTGTTCGTGCCGGCTGCGTAGCCCTTGAAATGCAGGCCTGTTTCTTTTTCGAACGCGGGGCCCACGCTCTTTTCCATGAGGTTCACGAGCGAGCCTGCATAGAGCACGTTGACATCGGATTCGTCGGCGAACGCGTTGGCGCTTGCACCCATCGCGCCCATCACACCGCTCGTCACGACGACTGAAGCCACCAGCTTGCGAATAAACATGTTCGATACCCTGCGCGTTATAAAGGTCCATATACTACGACGAACTGCGGCACTCATCGCCTCTTCCGAACGTCCAATTTTCGGCTGCGTGTCCGGGCGCCTCACACTCACACGGCTAGACAGGGAACGAGCTTTACAGTAATCGCTGATGCCGGCGCATTATGCGCTGGTCAAACCGTGGAGGCCTAAATGCGCACCAGTGCCCGTAACCATTTCTCCGGCCAGATCAGCGCGGTCAAGACCGGCGCTGTCAACGACGAAGTCACGCTGCGCGCCGACGGCGGCCTCGAGATCGCCGCGATCATCACGCATGGCAGCGCCGCTTCGCCGGGTCTCGCCGCTGGCAAGCCGGTCTTCGCGCTCGTGAAGGCATCGTCGGTGATCTTCATGGTCAACGGCGACGCGAGCAAGGTGTCCACGCGCAACGGCGTGGCGAGCACGGTTTCATCGCTCACGAAGGACGCGGTGAATGCGGAAGTCGTACTCGCGGCCCCGGGCGGTGCGCAGATCGCGGCCATCGTGACGAACGACAGCGTCGATCGTCTCGGCCTCGCGGCCGGCAAGCAGGCCGCGGGCTCTTCAAGGCTTCGAGTGCGATCGTCGGGGCCGACGACTGACGGGCCGTTGCGGTCGTATGTGAGCGGAATCTCCGATTTCGATGGGCTAGCCGCCGCGCGCTGCGGCGCCCTGACGCGTGCGCCGGCTGCGCCTAACAGACGCGACGCCGAGTTCTTCGCCCGGCTCGCGAGATGAGCGCCTACTGTCAGCTGGCGCAGTCGCGCAACCAGCGTGCCGGCGACACGGTCTTCCGGCTCCCTCGCCTGTTACCCGCGCCCCGATCTGTGCGACTCCTCGCAGGCTTCATGAGCTTAAGTTTTTCTGGAAAATCGACACTCAATGTAATCCTGGTGAGTAGACCCGAGGAGTTGCACCTCGAGTCTCTCGCAGAACCGTACGTGAGACTCTCGCCTCGTACGGCTCTCTATGAACGCGTCCCGCTTTGCAACAGCTCTCGCGCGGTCTGACTGACAGGATGGGGGCTGCGGCTCTCTATCAGGCCTTGTTGCAGCCGGTAACTCTGCTGCGGGCCTCTATGAAATCCGGTGACTCGCACCTCATTCCTGTCGCGAGCTCGAAGCTCGGAGCCGTATACAGGTTCATGAGCAGCGGATAGGCGTAGGCCGAAGTTGGCGCTTCCTGCGCGTCTTCCAGCATCAGAGTCTCCTTGTGTCCCGGTAACTACATTATTGACACAGCCCACCATGTCTATTTCAACTGGACGGCGGCCTCAGAAGCGGTAGTTCACCGACAACAGAGTCACCAGCGGGTCCAGCGTGATTTTCGCCACGCTGTGAACGCTTCCGCCATTCGGCAGCGTGGTGGTCAGGTGTGCCTTGGTGCCAAACGGCAGGTAGGAGAATGAGAGCGCGCTCGACCAGTGCTCGTTGAACTTCAGGGTGACGCCGGCGTTGAGCACGGCAGACCATTCGCTGTCGACCTTCGCGCTTGTGGGCAGGGACGTACTTTGGCCACGCGAGAACTGAGCGCTCAGCGCTTGCTGGAAGCCGGTGCCCACATGGGCGTTGGTGAACCAGATGTAGCTGAACCCCACGCCCGCATAAGGACGCCATCTCGATTCCGCCGGAAGGAAATAGTATTTCATGACGACGGCGGGACTCCACTGCTTGACATCGCCGAGGGGATTGATTGCCGGAGAAGAGAGGCCGCCGGTCCCGTAGAATTTGAATTTCGGCGGAATGCCGGCAACCGTTTCCACCGCGATGTGGTCGGTGAAGAAATGAGTGATCGTGATGCCAAGCGTATCCGCATTGTCGACCGTCGCGCCCGTGCCCGGCACGGGCATGCCCTCTACATTGAGCGGATCGCTCGATGTCTGAGGCGCGATGCGCAACCAGCCTGCGCCAACCACGTTGCTTCCCGCCGATTGCGCACGAACGCCCGCGCTTGCCAGTGCCGCGCCAAAAAGAAGAACCAGATGCTTGAGCTTCACGGTTTGTGTTGTCCTGATAGTTTTTGAAGTTTTGAGTATTCCTGTTCCCTCGATCCGTGATGGAATCGATACGACATCTCGCTGCGCGAAGCACTGCGCGCTCGCCGTTGTGTCAGATTGTGTAGCGGCTTGGACGGAATGCCTTGAACGAAACTCTTACGGCACCCCCATGAAAACCCTTAAACTGTCGTTTCCGGTGCGCACGTATTCTTCTCGGTGGCACCGAGGTGGCCCTCCAAGGGGCAGATGAAAAGAAACGGCGCCCGACAAACTTCCCCAAAGCGGCTCTATTCGCTTGACGAATTAGTAATCCTATCAATATCGGAATCCTCGGAACCTTCCCAACGGATGTATCGGATGAAGATTGGCACTTCGCCGCTCCACGCGAGCGCGCCTCGCTTCAGTTGCTCGCTCATGCAAGCCCCACCTGCCGCCACCGGTCCACGTCGATCAAGCCGCCGACAGATACGCAGGAAATTTTGTTTGCAGCCGACCATCATCCCGGCGTCACGCCGGCACCCGGCACCCGGCACCCGTCACCCGTCACCCGTCACCCACGTCATGACACGCAACCGGTCCGCTATGGTGTGAAGCGACGCCAATGGGACACACCCGAACGAAACGGTGAAATCGGCATGGTGGCGAGCCCGTCCGGTCGTGATCTTCACATTTCTGATCTCGCCCGCGTCCCCGCACCATGACCGCATCACCCCGCGCAATAGACGGATTGCCCTGCGTAATCCTTCACCGATGCGGATCCGCTGACTCCACGCGAGGAGACACCTCACTCCTGAGATTCCTGAACACCCGCGCCCGGTATCTTTCGTGCCAGCCGAGAGCAAGCGCCATGGGCAGCGCGACGGCGAGTGTCGAAATGCCGATCGCAAGACCGATCCACGTTTCAGCCATCCCCATTCCCCAAGTTAGCAGCAGTGCCTGTGTAATTACGCCGCGCGCAAGGGGACATCATGAGGCCGTGAGAATGTGCGCAACATTGAAAAGCCAGCCTTGACGTCCTCTCTGACATCAAGGCCGCACACCCGTGATTACTGCATGTGCTGACCGCCGTTGATGGGGATATTCGCACCGGTCAGGAAGCCCGCGTCCTCCGAGCACAGGAACAGCACAAGCGCGGCGACTTCCTCCGGTTTGCCGAGGCGGCCCATCGGGATCTGCGGCAGGATCTTCGTATCGAGGATGTCCTGTGGGATCGCGGTGACCATCTTCGTCGCAAGATAGCCCGGTGAGATCGTGTTCACCGTCACGCCCTTACGGGCGACTTCCAGCGCGAGCGACTTGGTGAAGCCGTGCATCCCGGCCTTCGCTGCCGCATAGTTGGTCTGGCCGACGGAACCCTTCGAGCCGTTCACAGACGAAATATTGATGATACGCCCCCAACCGCGCTCGACCATACCTTCGCACATCGGCTTGCAAATGTTGAAGACCGAATCGAGGTTCGTGCGCAGAACCGCATCCCAGTTGACCTTGTCGAGCTTCTTGAAGGTCATGTCGCGCGTGATACCGGCGTTGTTGATCAGAATGTCGACACCGCCGAACTCATTCTGTATCTTCTGCGCGCCGCGCTGGCACGAGTCGTAGTCGGCGACGTCGACGGAGTATGCGGTGAAGTCGCGGCCCGTTTCCTTCATTCTGGCCAGCCACTCCTTTGCGCCTGCGTTATCCGGCGAGTGCGTGACGACGACTTTGTAGCCGGCGTCGTTCAACCGCACGCTGATAGCCTCGCCGAGACCACCCATTCCACCCGTTACCAATGCAATACGAATAGTCATCGTTTTTATCCGCGAGAGAAAAATTACGACAAGTCACATGGCACCTAGTTCTGCGGCGGCCACGTCCCAGATGGCCAGGCGTCCTCGCACGCTACGCGAAGACGTCGCGACCAAGATTGCGCTGCTTGTTGTGTGCGGCTAATCTGCGCGAATCTTGGCGGGCAAACCCTCCATTGATCCAAAACGGCTCAGTCGTGCTCGAGCGCGAGCGCCATGCGCATGTCGCCGTCGTTCCACAGCGAAGCTGGAAAAAATCGTATGCACCGCGTACCAACGTGGTTGCTCAAGAATCCGTTCGACAATGAAAAAATCGTATCAAGTAAAAACCCTTGTTTTATGCGTCTTTTATTACATTGACTTACCCGTTAAGGCGCCATGCAAATCGCTTGCAGCGGACCCGATTATCAAGATTTCCGAAAACAATGTGACATAGCGTCTTACGGGCATTCAGGCTCCCGGCGCTGGATGCTTCCCGTGCGAATAAAGGCGACTTCGCAAAAATATCTATTTCCGACGCCAGTCAGTAGACCCTTAGTCGCAAAAGACAATTGCGCGAACGGCGTAGGCGAATTCTTATCGAATCGAAAGGACCGCATTGCAAATTACGGGTGCAGCGGAATTGTTGTGGCCGAGCTTCTCAAGGTTGAACTGGTCTTCGCGAATGCGTTGCATCAACTCGATGCCGGCCGCCACAATCGTTGCGCTTCTGAAACGTTCGAAGCCGAGCATGACAGACATCCGGGACTTGATGTTGTGATGGTCTTGTTCGATCAGATTATTGAGATACTTCGACGATCGAACCTCGGTGTCTTCAGGCATGAGGCCGTCTTCCTTCATCTCACGCACCGCGCGGTGTGAGGTGGCATAGCTGCGCAGCGTGATGGCGCGCCACCCCCACGCGCGGCATGCATGGGCTGTTTGATCGTATGCGGTCCACGAACGACGTCTCTCAGAGTGAGACGGTCGAAGGCGTGAGGTATGGGGAATTGGTACGAGTCAGCGGAGATCGACGGGCATACGCCAAGGCAGCAACGCGTCATAGTCATCGGCCGTCTTCGCTAGAGGCAGACGCTGGAACAGCCACGTGAGGTAGCGGTAGGGATCGATACCGTTGGCCTTTGCCGTTTCGACCAAGGTATAGAGGTTTGCGCTTGCGTTCGCGCCGTCAACTGTGTCGCTGAACAGCCAGGAGCGGCGTCCCAGGCAGAATGGGCGAATCGCATTTTCACAAGGATTGTTGCTAACAGCCCAATCACCGTTCTCGATGTAACGGATCAGCTTTGGCCATTGCGCGCGCAGATAGGTGGCCCCTTGCCAAGTAGACTTTTGGGGACGACACCAGGTGACTGCTCGATCATCAGCGTGTGGATTGCATCGAGCACGCGCGCGCTGTATCGTCGTCGCAACCGCTGTCGTCGCTGCGCAGACCACGTCTCGCTCCGTGCTTCGGCGGCAAACAGCTTGCCGATCAATCTGAGGAAGCGCGTCGCAAGCAGGCCGGGTGTTCGAGCCGCCTTGGGCACGCTATCTTCTGCCTTGATGAAGTACCGTCTCACGTGAACCCAACATCCAAGGTGCACGAGCTGGTAGCGCTTGGCGATTTCGTTGTAGGGTTCGTACCCGTCGGTCATCATGACCGCGCCTGACCGGTTTCCAGTGAACAACCTGTCAGCGAGCTTTGTGCCGCGCCCCGGTGTATAGGTGAAGCAACGGATCGGCACACCCGAACCCGTCATCTGCGCCCACAGGTAGCTCGTCGTTTGTGGCCGGCGGCCTTCCTCTTTCAGCACCTGGAGCGTCGTCTCGTCGCAATAGATCAGTCCAGCGTCAAGCAGCGTGTCGCGCAGCAGGTTGATCACGGGCTGCGCCGCGAGACCGACGCGGACCATGCTGGCAGCGATAGTGTTCGACGAGATGTCGCCGCCGAATCGACGCAGCAGGCCGGCCTGACGATAGAGTGGCATCCCGAACTGATACTTGCCGGTTGCTATCCATGCGAGCGCGGATTCGCTCAGGAGTCCGCGAGGGATGATGCGTGCCGGCGCCGGCGTGACCTTGATACCGAGATCGCAGCAGGGGCACGCATACTTGATGCGCTGGTGCTGGATCACGCGGAGCTGCTCTGGAATGACGTCGAGCTGCTCGCTGATCTCCACGCCAAACTCGACGAGCGCATGTCCGTCGTTCATGCAGAAACGCTCGGCTTCGGGCAATTCGTGCCGCACAACGTCGCGCGGCAGATTGGGATCGAGCGGAGTGCGATGGCCACGTTTCTTGCGCATGTGTGCCGAGACCGTCGATTCCGGCGTGTCTTCGTGGGCGGGCATGCGGCCCGCGCCGAGCACTTCTGCTTCGTTGAACAGGCCGAGCTGATCGGAATCCCGGGCTTCGCTCTTTGCGCCAAACAACTCGCGTCGGTAAGCGCGAAGTCGTTCCTCGGCAAGATCGCGCTCCGCTGTCACGAGGAGCAGCGAGCTGCGCAGTTCGTCACGTTCCCGCTGAAGCGCGGCGTGCTCCTCGCGCATCGCCAGGAGTGCCTTGAGCTCGTCCGCAGATAGGGTGACGTTGATCGGCATGTTGCTTGGACCGGGACGCCGACGTCATGTTCAACTCACACGCGCATAGTGTCGTCGCGGATGTCGCCGAAGCGCGGCAACGTCGGCGCCCTTTAGTAGCCACTGCAAGCGCTCCACGTCGAGCGTGACGACCCCGGTGCTGCTGTCGGGCCACACGAAGCGGTCCTGTTCCTCAATTCTCTTGAGTAATAGCCAGAATCCGTTGTGATCCCAACCCAGGATCTTGATACGATCGCAACGTCTATTCGTGAACACGTAGAGCGAAGAATCCATCGGGTTGAGGCCCATTGCCTGCTCCACGAGAATTGACAGGCTGTTCATCCCGAATCGGAAGTCGACGGGATCGCGGTGCAGATAGACGTTCAGGCCTTCGTCAAACCGGAACACGGCAGCCTCCCGAGCAGCTGGATGATCGTCGTGATCTCCTCCACGCCAGCCTCGTCGAAGCTGAGTTCGACACCGTTAGGTAACCGAACGTGCAGCGCGATCGTCATCGATGGAATCGGAGTAGACGCCATCGACGACAACAGTGGGGCTGGGACGACGGGCACAAACGCCGGTAAGGTATTTGCCTTCGCGGAATCCTTGACTGGCGGCGCGCAAATGTCGATCGACACGCCGTCGACGACCATTGGGTCCGGCTCCCGGGAACCGTGCAGGATCTGTGGCTGATACCGTGCGATCCATCGGCGCAACTGGTTCGGGTTGACGTCGTGGTCCATAGCGGCACGCGCGATCGACACGCCCGGCTTCAGGCACAAGGTGACCAGTTCCCGAACAGCATCCTCATTGAATTCGCGACGTCCATCCCGTTTCTGGCCAACCACCAGCCTGCTGCGAAGGTCTCGATTCTCGTTCATTGCGGTCTGAGTGCATGTGTCCACGCGGACACTTAGGTTCAGACCTTCAGCCGCTCATTGGAAGGGCGTCGTTGCTCGACCGCTTACGTTTGATCGCCGTTGCGGGACCGCCTTCGAATGTTCGGCACGCTCAATGCCGACATCCCTTTCAGCCTCACGGCGGTATATGTCAAAGCCACCGGCGGGCATTTGGATCGAGGGCGGCGAGACGCAGACAAGCTCACAATTTGGGAGCGTGGGCGCATGAAACAGCGCAAAACGCAACTTCACGATTGCGTTTCCTGCGTCAACCTCGACCGACGTTTCGGCGCCCGCTGCGCTACCCGAGTCACGTACTGCCACGCGCCAGGGCACCGAATCCGTTTGCAAGGTACCGTTGCAGCGACCGAATCAACGGACGCCTGGCGGCACTCCCATCGCTACAGAAATACGTCGGGAAATGCTGAGTCGTTTGATTAACTGGAATATGTTGTTACGCGCAGCCGCGTTGCTCGTGCCGATTTTTGTCGTCGAGCGGGTGACGGGTGACACCAAATGGCTGAGCGTACTGGTCGTCACTGTGTCTGCGTTTGTGGCGGTAGAGCGCGGACGTCTGGCGCCGCTTGGTGCCGTGCTCTACGCGTTCGCGATTGGCGTGGCCTTCGTGGCCGTGAACGCCTCTTATGGCACACCCGCCGCGTATATCGGCGTCTTTGTGCTGCTTGCGGCCGCATGTGCGAGCTTGCTCGCCGGTGGCAGCGAGATGCGCTGGACCGGCTTTTTTGCGTTCATTCCTGTCATGTACTTCGGCTGCGAAACGGCGCGCGAGGCGCATGGCCAAGCGTATCTGAACGCCGGCATAGCGGCCATGCCCTACGCGCTGGCCGCAACGCTGCCCGTCATTGTCGCCTCGATCGTCAGCTACGCCATGCAGCGTGAACCACGCTCCGAGCACGGCTGGCTGGCGCTATGGTTGGTCAGCGAGCCGCCTTCACCGGGGCGGCGTGAGGCGATCGTTGCCGGGGTGCTCGCGGTGGGATTGGCGTCCGCCTTGGTGGCATGGCATCCGATGTCCTATCAGGAGTGGTTCGTCTGTCAGCCTCCAGTGTTGTGACAGGTGACTGGAAATCGGCGCGCTTAAAGTGGCGTGACCGCCTGGCGGGCACCATTGTCGGTGTGCCGGCGGGCGTGATGGTGGCGATGCTTTTGCCGCATAGCCACGCGCTCGCCAATGCGATCGAGATCGCGATCGCACTGGAGCTCGTTGCTTTCCATCGCGGTGGCGTTCGGCGTGGGGTGTGCGATGCATGCAGCCGCGATCGTCATTTCGGGCCACGCCTGGCTCCGCGCGGACGCACGCCTCATCGATGTCGCGCTCGGCAGCACCATCGGGATTCTGTTCGTGCTCGCCGTGCGTCAGGGGGCGCGTTCCCTGCGGCACAACAACATTGCGGTGTGACGGCACCAGCGCGTTGCCCAAACGTGGAATCACCTGTCGATAAACGTCGCTGCTAGCCGGATCGTCTCGCAACGCTTCCGCTTCCGCAATTTGACGCGAACCTGATCAATTCCATTGACGGCAAGCACCCAGCCGCAGATGATCCACATCCGCACGGCCAGCGGGTGCGCCGGGCTTCTCGTATCCATGATCTTGCAAATTCGTTGGAAGCATCAGTGCCGCGCCGTTGGCTGCCACATGCCCCTCACCCGCGTTCGTGGGCGGGGCTGCGGGCGGCAAGCCGCACGGCGCCGCCCCAGCCGTCGCGGGTGCGAGTCGTGCGGCTGCCACACCGCAGCCCGCGGCGTCGGCTCAGAGGCCGGCGCTGAACGCAGCCAGCTTACCAAGCGCCGACCAGTCGAGCGCGTCCCAGCCGCGCGCCGAAACCGCCACGAGGCGATCGCGCACGACGCTCGCCACGGGCATCGGTGCCCCCACCTTTTCGGCATGGCTCAGCGCGAGGCGCAAATCCTTGACTGCGAGGGGCACGGTCATGCCCGGCGGGGAATACCGCTCATCGACGATCTTTCCGCCATAAGCCTTGTGCACTTTGCCGTCGAACAGCGACTCGGTCAGCACGTCAAAGGCCGCTTTTTGATCGATGCCCGCTTTGCGAAGGAACGCGAGCACCTCGCCCATGCTCTGCATCGTGGCTGCGGTCAGTACGTTGCCTGCGAGCTTGAACGCATTCGCTAGCCCCGGTTGCTCGCCCAGCAGAAAGACGCGCTGGCCGAGCCGTTCGAGCAGCGGCATGCAACGCGCGAGCGTTGCGTCTTCACCAGCGGCGAGCACATAGAGCCTGCGCGCCTTGGCGAGATCCGGGTTGCCCAGAACGGGGGCCGACACGTATCCCTGACCGTGCTCGCGATGCAGGTCAAAAAGCGCGCCCGCCGCGTCGGGGCTGATCGTGCTCATCGAAATGTGCACGGCTCCCTTGGCGAGCACCGTCGAGAGATGCGCCGCCACTTCCTTCGCCGCATCGTCGTCAGGCACCATGCTGATGATCACGTCGCATGCCGCGAGCGCTGCCCAGTCGTCAGTCGCCACAGCATTGCCGCGCACCGCCGCCTCGGCGCATGCCCGGTTGCGGTCGAACACCACCACGGACAAGCCGTCCTCGATCAGATTGCCGGCGAACGCCGCGCCCATCCTCCCGGCGCCCACCACGCCCACCGTGGCCGGTGCGCTCGCTGCGGACTCGACGTTTCCGTCTTGGGAATCATGCTTTGAAACCATAATCATTTCATACTCCAAAACAAATTGAGGTCGGCTCGTCCCGCGGGATTCGCCCTGAACTCCACCGCCCGTTCGCGCGAATGTCAGCCGCATCGTGCCGCTACGGAATATGTTGTCAAAGGCAGGCCGCGTCCGAAAGTCCGGCCCGACAAGACTGTTTTGCAGGCATGGGAGAACCGGCGCCCCCCGAGCGGATGCGCATATGCGTCGCCCTGCTCATTCGTTGTGAAGCACAGGCGCCTTTTCGAGCGCGGACTTCGCGCTCGCACCCTGGCTCTTAGACGCCGGACTCGCGCTCCCGGCCAGCGCTTTCGACATCAGTCTGAATGTCGATACCGAGCCCACGATGCACAGGAGCATCGGAACCAGCGCATCTTGATTCACGCGAGTGAACTCGAGCATGAGCACGATTGCCGTAAGCGGCATTTGCATGGAGGCGGCGAGAAAGGCGCTCGCTCCGACCATGGCGAAACTGCCTGCGGAGGTTCCCGGCCAGAGCATGTTCCACAGTCCGCCCAGCACGATGGCAAGCAACGCGCCATTCGCAAGCCCAGGCGTGAGCAGGCCGCCCTCGGCGCCCGCGCGCAGACTCGACGCTTCGATTGCCACTTTCAGCACGAGCAGCGTGGCTGCCAGTCCGATGGTGAGATGGCTGTCGAACGCGAGGGCTGCCGGGCCCTTGCCATTGCCCGCCAACTGCGGGTAGTAGATGACGAGAACACCGATCACCGCGAAATTGAGCACCGAGAGAGCAGGCAGACGCCAGTCCTTCGGCGCGTGGGCACGCGCAGCGCTCGTGAGCTGGACAAAGCCCCATGCCGCCGCCCCGAACACCGGCCCTGCCATCGCGGACCACACCACGAGTGGCGCTCCAAGCGTCAGTTGTGCAACGCTGTACTGCTGTTCATTGCCGAGCCCGACCCACGCCGTGACCGCGGCCAGCGAAGAAGTCACGAGGGCCGGCACCGCGAGCCGCCATTCGAAACTACCCAGCAGCACTTCGAGCACAAAGAGCGCTCCGCCCAATGGCACGTTGTAGACCGCTGCGAGCCCGGCGCCCGCTCCACATGCCACCAGAACGCGCTGATCCGCGAGCGACAGCCCCGCTCGCCGCGCGAGCCAGCCTCCCCACAGCGCGCCGATCTCTCGCGGTGCGACTTCCCGCCCGAGAGGCGAGCCCAATGCGACCGTCACGATCTGCAGCAAGGCATGCACGATGGTGCTCGGAACCGGCATGCGTGGAACGCCGGCAGTCAGCGCCTGCTTGATGCTGACCAGCGGGCGTCCCCAGCGGTAGAGCGCCCACCAGCCGAAACCGGCCACGAGGCCGCAGAGCACGAGCGCCTCGAAGCGTCGCGCAGGCGACGCGTCAGCGACACCACTTAAAAAGGATTCCTTACTTACTATTCGACAGACACTATAACCATATGCCAGATGCTGGATTTCATGAAGCAACAGCGCCAGCATCATGCCACCGAGCCCGGCGCCCACGCCGGTGAGCGCGCTAGCCACGACAAGCCTCACATAGCCACGTAGCGCGTTACTGGAACCTGAAGTCATCACTGCAATGCGTCGGAACGAAGGAATGGTACGAGCCACGCAAGGCGGGCGCGACGAACATCTCGTCCGCTTGCGTCACGCCTTAGCGCGCAAAGCGAATGTCGAGCGAGCGCAGGTAGGTCTGCAGACCGGCATCCTGAAGCGGAATGACGTAGGCGACTTCGTCCGACTCGTTGAAGTGCGCATGCCAGTACCCCGGAGGCGTGACGAATGCCATCCCCGGCTTCCAGTCAACGCGTACCGGATCGATGATGTTGCCTTCCTCGTCGACTTCCGTGCCAACCAGCGTGTAGACACCGGGCTTACAATCCGGAATGAAGTCGAGTGCGATCGACTCATGGCGGTGCGGCTTTTGCATGGATTGCGGCGCTACCGCACCGAACATGGCCCACATCGAGTGCGTAACCGTGCGCGTTTGCGGAAAATTCGCGTTCCCGAGCAGCACGCTGACGCGGTTGCGCTGGCTTGCGCCGGGGGCTGCCGCGACCTTGTCGAGTTCAGCCTTTGCGCGCGCGGCCGGATAGAGCGTGGGCGCGAAGCGTTGGCGCGACACGCGGGTTCCCAGGTAGCTGAGCAGCGGGCCATCGTTGACGTAGTAGATGCGCGCCGTGGCATCCGCGGCCAGCACAGCCTCGTCACCGCCGGGCAGCGCGAAGAAGTCGCCGGTGCCAAAGCTGAACGCCGAGTCGCCCTGCGAGACCGTGCCACTGCCTTCCAGCACATAAAAGACCTGCGACGTGGCGTTCGGATTGACCGAAAGCTTCTCGCCCGCTTCGATGCGCAGGAAATTCGCCAGCAGGCCGGGGCCCGTTGCCGGGTAATCGACGCCCAGTGCCTTCGAGAGATCGAGCGGCACGATACGCGTCGAGCCGCTGTCGTAGAGTTCCGAGAGGAACCAATGATATGGCACGCGCGAGATCAGTTTCGCGCCGATCGGGTTGGCCGAGCTGGTGTATTCGAAGTATTCGGCGTCACGCGTTGCGGCCTCGTCATCGAGACGAACGGTAGAAACTGCGGTTTTGTCGAGCATGGTAGGCACCCTAAGTAACGTTGAACTACGGTTCGGGACACAGCGCGCCGCGACAGAAGAACGCAGCGTCAACTTCACTATAGGAAGGTTGACGGCCGGCCAGAACCGCGGCGAAGAAAAATCAGCTTTGCGCAAAGGGGATAAGGCCACGGGCGAGCCGGCGCTACGCTTTGTCAGGATCGCGTTCTGCCAAGGCCAGTTCGAGCGCATCACTTCGTCGCACGCTGCGCAGCACCAAGCACGCGTACCGCAGCCTGTCCGCGCGCGGCGCGGCCGTCGTGTTGAGCGCCAACTGAACATCAGAATCGATGATCGGCGGCGGCTATCAGGCTCATCAGATCGGGGGGGACTGCAGGTCTTCGCCCAGGAACGACGTCGCGCGAGCAAGTCGCGAAGACGCATGTGACGGGGCCCATTCAACGCTGCCGGGTCCTTCGGTGCACCGCCGATGCAATAAACCACCGCCCGAGCGTGGCGGCGCGGCTCAAACCTCCCAGTAGCTTTCCTTGCTGAATAGTTCCGCATAGAAGTCGATGAAGGCGCGCACCTTCGTCGACACTGTCTTCTTGGGCGGATAGACCGCCCAGATAGCGGGCACCGCGGGCGTGGGTTGGACCTCCCACTCCCGGAGCAACCTGACCAGCTGCCCGGCTTGCACCGCCTCGCCGATCGCCCAGGTTGGCAGCAGGGCGACGCCGCAACCGGCGACGGCGAGGTCGAGCAGCGAGTCCGTGTCGTCCGCGCGGATTCGGCCATCGATACGAACCGGGATTTGACTGGCGTCGGGTCCGGCGGACCGGTCGACGAAGATCCAGCGGTCGTCCGCCGCGAGCGGAAAGCGCAACGTCACGTGCGTCGACAGCTCCTCGGGAGAAGCCGGCGCGCCATACCGCGCCACGTACCGCGGACTGGCGCAGACGACGCGGCGGTGCTGCGCCAGCCGGCGCGCCATGAGCTGCGAGTCCGGCAATGCACCGATCCGGATCGCCAGATCGATGCCTGAGTCGATGATCTTGACGACGTCGTCGGTCATCACGGCGTCGACGTCGATCTTGGGGAAACGCTCCATGAACTCGGGCAGATGACGAATGATGTGACGCCTGCCGAACGCAGTGGGCATGGTCACCCGCAAGAGGCCGCGCGGCGAACTGTTCAAGGCCGCCGTGACCGCCCGCGCCTCATCGAGGCTCTTCAACACCTGCAGCGCCTGCTCGTAGAACACACGGCCGCCTTCGGTCAGAACCAGGCCGCGTGTGGACCGGTTGAAGAGCGCGACCGCCAGATCCTGCTCGAGGTCGGTGATGCAACGGGAAACGGTGGAGGTTTTGACACCGAGCTTCGCGGCAGCCTGACTCAGGCTGCCCAGTTCGGCTGCGTAGCGAAACGCCCGCATCGCGGAAAAATAGTCCATCAGATCGGCGTCCAAAAAACGGGGCGCACCGAGGCAGGCGCAACGCAGCTACCGTCTGAAATGAGCGATAGCGGCCTGCCGGCGGTGCCTTGCGAGCCGAGTGTACGACGCCGCGCGCACCGAGGCTATCCCTTTTTTGCAAAGCTGATTTTTCCCCGAGGGCTGACCTGACCGGTCAGCTACGCAGGCTCGACTTCCATCCATATCACCGCGCACGGTCTGAAACAGCGCGACGAGCCTCGCCGACGCCGCGAAAGGCAACATTCACTCGTTCTCTGAACATAGCGCCACTGTCGGTCAGTTCGACGCCCCGCGCGGAACGATAGAAGAGGACGATACCCAGATCACTTTCGAGGTTGGCGATGTAGCGGGAGACCGTGGAAGCCTCGATGGACAGCCGCTGTGCAGCGAGATTGAAGCTGCCCACCTCGGAAACCAGCAGAAAGGCTCGAACCGCTGCATAGTAGTTCATCTCATGCGTCCTCCAAGCTCGCATTGCTCCCCTGCGGCGATAACTACCTGCCTGATCGGCGCAAACACGGCGGCCAACACCTGGCGCCAAGCTTATGCTGGCACCCGTGCGCCGGACTCGCCTAGTCCCCTTGCCGCAAATCTCCTTTTTTGTTGCGGGCATTCCGCGCCCGGCCAACGCTGGAAACGCAAGCCGAAATCCGAGGTACGTCACGCAGATGCGAATCATTTTCGCGGCAATCACACCGCGCCGCGTCGTGCATGAACGCACCATCCACGTGTGCGCTCCTTTCGTGGTGCACGCCGACGTAAGGCCGGGGAACGCCGCCATAAGCCCCGCCAATTCTCTCGCGAACTAAAAAAGGTGATGAAGCATGAAGCTCAAGATTGGTGAACGACTAATGGCTACATTCGGTGTGGTTCTGGTTTTTCTGCTCGCGATTTGCGTGACAGCCACCGCGCAGATGGCGCGCATGAGCGCAACGACACAAACCATCGTCAGCATTCGCGCCCAAGAGCTGAAGCTGGTGAACGCGATTCGAGCAGCGACGCTCCAACGAACGGTCTTGCTTTACACAGCGCTCGACGAACCCTCACCTGAAGCACAACAAGTCGCGCTCGAACAGGTGCAGGAAATTTGCGATCAGCTCACCCCGATCTATCAAGCCATCCCTCGTCTGCTCACGACGGCCGCCGGCCACGCTAGCTTCGACCGCCTGCTCCAGGCGCGTGAGCTTCATCAGGAAGCAACGAAGTCCGTGTTTGCCGAGTTGGCGGCGCACGACATTGCGGCGGCGCGCGCCGCGCTCGCGAAGGCAAGGTCGGCCCGAATCGCCTTTTTGCAGCAGCAAGACGAGTTTCTGAATTTGGCCCAGGGCTTGATGGACAGCCCCGCGAAAAGCACCAGCGACGCATATGACATGGCGCGCGCCATCCTGTGGGGCGCGGGCGCACTAGCGTTCGTCGTGGCGTTGGTACTGTGCACTATGGGGACGCGTTCGATCGTTCGCCCCTTGCAACGAGTGGTCGACGGTGCGCATGCCTTGGCGCAGGGTGACCTGCGTATGCGGATCGATGTGAAGAGCCACGACGAACTCGGCGATCTGGCCGAGTCGGTGCGGGCAATCAGTAAGCTGGCGACGCTCGTCGGCGGAGTCAAGCAAGCAGGGTTGTCGATTGCCGCCGCCACCGGGCAGGTGGCGACAGGAAACACCGACCTGTCGCAGCATACGGAAGACCAAGCGGCCTCGCTCGAAGAAACGGCATCGAGCATGGAAGAGCTGACCGCGACGGTCCGGCAGAACGAGGACAATGCTCACCAGGCGAGCACGCTTGCGAGCACCGCATCGGCGGTCGCAGTGCGCGGCGGAGAAGAGGTCGCCCGCGTGGTCGAGACCATGCGCGAGATTTCCGGCAGTTCCGCCAAGGTCGCCGATATCGTCAGAGTGATCGAGGGCATCGCATTTCAGACCAACATCCTCGTGCTCAATGCAGCAGTCGAGGCTTTGCCGTGGTGGCCTGCGAGGTCCGCACGCTCGCGCAACACAGCGCGACGGCCGCTCGGGAGGTCAAGCAACTCATTAGCGAATCGTGTACGCGTGGATGTCGGCCCGCAACTGGTTGAGAAAGCCGGCAACACGATCCAGGAAGTCGTTCAGTCCGTCAAACGGGTGACGGACATCATGAGCGAAATCGCCGCTGCGTCGCATGAGCAAAGCACGGGTATTGAACAGGTCAACCTGGCTGTGAGCCAGACGGATCAGGTGACGGAACAGAACGCCGCGCTCGTTGAAGAGGCCGCTGCGGCCGCGCAATCGATGGTTGAACAGGCTCAGGCGCTGCGCGACTCCGTAGAGATGTTCAAGCTCGACAGTCGGTAGTGCGCGAGGCGCTCATTACATGAGATAGCGTGATATCGGCGCGTTCGCAAAATGGGGCAGGCATGCGCCTGCCCTATTCGCTCTAGTGAATGGCCATTTGCACGACCTTCACGATGACGAGCCCCACTGCGACGATGAGGTAGGTGCGCAGAACGCCCATCCACACGCGCGTCGACAACGTCAAGTGCCGCGGCAGCGGTAGCTCTTCGAGCGGCACCATACGCCACGAGTCGCGCAACTCCTTAAGGGTCGGCTTGTTGAGCGGCAAGGCGTCGTCGGTAACAGGCTTACCGCATGCCTCGCGCGAGATTCCCACCGCGGCATTACGGCAAGCCCGCATCCGCCCACGTGAACATTGACGAACGCCGCACCGCTGACGTCCGGATACCGTTATCGCCAGGCCTGGCGCGCGCCCGCCTGCTCAGTGCCCCGCATAAATCGACCGGCCGACAGCGCTAGCCAGACCCGGCACGCCCTAGTCCGAGCTGCCCGTCATCGCCACGCCGCCTACGGCGCTGTTCGCCGGTGCGGCGTGCTGCGCCGTCTGTGCGTCTTGCTGCGCGACGATCGCCTCCGCGCGCTGGATGTCGTCGGGATAGTCGTTGTCCTTGGCCACAGGACGATACCCCGCCTGCTCCAACCGCACGAGATCGTCGATCACCTGGGCGCGCGTGACCGGCGCGTTGGCCGGGTCGGCGGGGGTGGCGGTCTGTGCGAAAGCGGCAGCGGGAGCGGCCAGGGCGCAGGCAACGAGCAATGTGGAAACGAGTGCTTTCATGGTGTTCACCTCTCAATGAATGGCCGCTGCATCGGGAAGGGATGCCGCCTCAGCCACCCTCGGCAATGTCGCGAAGGTTGAACGCATTCTGGTCGCGCGGCGCTGACCCAAAGCTGACCTGCTGATTACGAGTTCGTTATCTGGGCGCAGCGCGCCCCCGGCGGCTAGCGTCCTTGCGCGGCAAAGATGACAAATCCGTAATGTCGAGGTCAGGACCGGGTAAGCGCGCCCTCCCGATACTTGCGCCACTCCCGCCTCAACCCGGACCCCGTCATGTGGATCGTCAAACTGGCTCTCAGACGGCCTTACACGTTCATCGTGCTGGCCGTACTGCTCTTTATCCTCGGGCCGCTCGCCATCATGCGCACGCCCACGGACATTTTTCCGAACATCAATATCCCGGTGGTCAGCATCGTCTGGACCTACAACGGCTTCTCCGCCGAGGACATGGCGCACCGCATCACCTCGAACTACGAGCGCGCGCTGACTTCGGACGTGGACGACATCGAGCACATCGAATCCCAGTCGCTCAACGGCGTGTCGGTCGTGAAGGTGTTCTTCCATCCTGGCGCCGACATCAACCGCGCGATTGCCGAGGCGGCGTCGAACTCTGCTTCGATCCTGCGCGTGCTGCCGCCCGGTACGCTGCCGCCGAACATCATCACGTACAACGCCTCCACGGTGCCAGTGCTGCAACTGGGCCTGTCCAGCGCGACCTTGCCCGAGCAGTCGCTTTACGACCTCGGCAACAGCTTCATCCGCACGCAGCTCGCGACCGTCCAGGGCGCGGCCGTGCCGCTGCCCTACGGCGGCAAGATCCGCCAGATCATGGTGCAGCTCGACCCGAAAGCGTTGCAGGCCAAAGGACTCGCGCCCGCGGACGTCGTCAACGCCGTGAACGCACAGAACCTCATCCTGCCCGGCGGCACGGCGAAGATCGGTTCGCGCGAATACAACGTGGAAATGAACGGCAGCACGCAAACCGTCGCGGCGCTCAACGACCTGCCCATCAAGACCGTGAATGGCAGCGTGGTGTATGTGCGCGACGTCGCGCACGTGATCGACGGTTACGCCCCGCAAACGAACATCGTGCGCGCGGGCGGCAAACGCGCGGCACTCCTTACGGTCGAAAAGACCGGCAGCGCCTCGACGCTCACGATCATCCAGCAGGTGAAGGCCATGCTGCCGACGATCGCCGCGGGCCTGCCGAGCGCGCTCAAAATCACGCCGCTCTCCGATCAGTCCGTGTTCGTGAAGTCGGCGATCTCAGGCGTGGTGCGCGAGGCGCTCATTGCGGCTTGCCTCACCGCCGCGATGATTCTGCTCTTTCTCGGCAGCTGGCGCGCCACGCTCATCATCGCCGTGACGATTCCGCTCGCCGTGCTCACGTCGCTCATCGCGCTCGCGGCGCTCGGCGAGACCATCAACATCATGACCCTCGGCGGCCTCGCGCTTGCGGTCGGCATCCTCGTTGACGACGCCACCGTCGCTATCGAAAACATCACGCATCATCTTGAGCGCGGCGCGCCGCTGCACGACGCCATTCTCAACGGCTCCGGCGAGATCGCCGTGCCGACGTTCGTCTCGACGCTCTCCATCTGCATCGTGTTCGTGCCGATGTTCCTGCTTTCGGGCGTGGCGCGGTATCTGTTCGTGCCGCTCGCCGAGGCCGTGGTGTTCGCGATGTGCGCGTCGTACTTCTTCTCGCGCACGCTGATTCCCACGCTCGCCATGTATCTGCTGCGTGCGCGCAAGCCTGACGCTGCGCCCAGGCGCGGCATCGCCGGTGTGTTGACGCGCTTTCAGGCGGGCTTCGAACGGCGCTTCGAAGCGGTGCGCAACCGCTATCGCGCGCTGCTTCAGGCGGCGATTGCGCAGCGCCGCCGTTTCGTGGTGCTGTGGGTCGCGCTGTGCCTCGGCTCGCTCGTGCTCGTGCCGTTCACCGGCCGCGACTTCTTCCCCGCTGTCGATACCGGCGAAATCCGCCTGCACCTGCGCGCGCCTACCGGCACGCGCATCGAGGAAACGGCCCGCATTACCGACGAAGTCGAAGCGAAAATCCGCAGCGTGATTCCGCCCGCCGAACAAGCCGCGGTGCTCGACAACATCGGTGTGCCGGTGAGCGGCATCAACCTCACATATGACTCGTCGGACCCCATCGGTCCCGAAGACGCGGACATCCTCGTTACGCTCGCGCCGAAGCACAAACCCACCGCGCAATATGTCGCGAAGCTGCGCAACGTGCTCAACGCCTCGTTTCCGGGCGTGACCTTCGCGTTCCTGCCCGCCGACATCGTGAGCCAGATCCTGAACTTCGGCCTGCCTGCGCCCATCGACGTGCAGATCGTCGGCAACAAGCTCGCGCAAAACCGCGTCGTGGCGAATCATCTGCTCGACCAGATGCGTGGCGTGCGCGGCCTCGTCGACGCGCGCATCCAGCAGCCCGGGGACGAGCCCACCATCAACGTCGACGTAGATCGCACGAAGGCCCTGCAAGCGGGCCTCACGCAGCACGACGTGGCGCAGAACCTGCTCATCGCGCTCTCGGGCAGCTCGCAAACCACGCCCAACTTCTGGCTCGATCCGAAGAACGGCGTGAGCTATCCGCTCGTGACCGAGGTGCCGCAATACGATATCCATTCGCTGCAAACACTCGCCAATATTCCGCTGACGACGTCGCAATCGGTCACGTTCTCGCCGCAAAACCAGCTTGGCACGCTCGGCACGGTCTCGCGCAGCTCGCAGGAAGCCGTGGTCTCGCACTACAACGTGCAGCCCGTGCTCGACATCTTTGCGTCGACACAGGGACGCGACCTGGGCGGCGTCGCCTCCGACGTGAACCGCCTCGTGAACGCCGCGCGCGCGCAACTGCCGCCTGGCTCGTCGATCGTGATGCGCGGCCAGGTGCAGTCGATGAACGCCTCGTTCAGCGGCCTCGCAGCGGGCCTCGTGTTCGCCATCGCGCTCGTGTACCTGCTGATGGTCGTGAATTTCCAGTCGTGGCTCGATCCGCTCATCATCGTGAGCGGTCTGCCGGCCTCGCTCGCCGGGATCGCGTGGATGCTGTTCGTCACGCAGACCACGCTCAGCGTGCCGGCGCTCACGGGCACGATCCTCTGCATGGGCATCGCCACGGCCAACAGCATTCTCGTCATCAACACCGCGCGCGAGTCGCTCGCCGCGGGCATGGAGCCGCTCGCCGCCGCGCTCGATGCGGGCTTCAACCGCTTTCGCCCGGTGCTCATGACGGCGCTCGCGATGCTGATCGGCATGTTGCCGATGGCGCTGGGTCTCGGCGACGGCGGCGAACAGAACGCACCGCTCGGGCGCGCCGTGATCGGCGGCCTCGCGATCGGCACGCTTTCCACGCTCGTGTTCGTGCCGGTCGTGTTCGGCATGGTGCATGGCTGGCTCGCGCAACGCCGCGCCGCGCGCGATGCCAGCAACGATGCGCAAGCCGATACAACCACCCACGTTGAATAAGGATTCCAGAATGAAATCGCAGACACCGCACGAAGAACGCGATGCCGCGGCGCGAACCGCAACGCGAGGTCGCTCGGCTGTCGTCGTCGGCCTGACCTGCCTCGCCATCGCCGCGGCGCTCCTCACGGCGGGCATCGGCCCGCGCCTCCAGGCGCGCACGGCGCAAGCGCAGCAGGTCGCGGCGCAGCGTGAGCTGATCGTCTCCACCCTCACGCCCACGCGCGCACCCGCCACGCAGGACCTGTTGCTGCCCGGCTCGGTGATGTCCTGGGCGGACGCGTCGATCTACGCGCGCACGAGCGGGTACGTGCAGCACTGGTACACGGATATCGGCGCGCACGTGAAGGCGGGTCAGACGCTCGCGCAGATCGACACGCCCGAGCTCGATGCGCAACTCCAGCAGGCGCGCGCCGACGAAGCCACCGCACAGGCCAACTATCGCTTCGCCAACAGCACGGCGCAGCGCTGGCAAACGATGCTGCAGACGCAATCGGTCTCCGAGCAGGACGCCCAGGCGAAAACGAGCGACGCCGCCGCGAAACTGGCCACGCTCCAGGCGGCGCAGGCCAACGTGGCGCGGCTGCAGGAGCTGGTTTCCTACCAGAAGGTGACGGCGCCTTTCGATGGCGTCATTACGGCGCGCAACGTGCAAGTGGGCGCGCTCGTCACCGCGGGCGGCACGCCCGGCCTCGCCACGATGCCAGGCGAGCTGTTCCATCTCTCGCAGACCAACCGGCTGCGCGTGTACGTGGACGTGCCTCAGGACGACGCGAGCCTCGTCACGCCAGGCACGGCAGTCTGGCTGACGACGCAGCAATATCCGGGCCGCCGCTTCGAAGCCAGTGTGGCGCGCAGTTCGAACGTGATCGATCCCGTGAGCCGCACGTTGCATGTGGAAGTCGATGTGGACAATCACGACGGCGCGCTGATGCCCGGCGCCTACGCGCAGGTGCACCTCGCGCTCACGGCGGCCGCGCCGGCGCTCGAACTGCCCGTGAGTGCGCTGCTGTTCCGCCCGGACGGCGTGACCGTCGCGGTGGTGGATGCAAAGAGCATGGTGCAATTGCGCAAGGTGACCATCGGCCGCGACTTCGGCACCTATGTGGAAATCGCCACCGGACTCGCGCCGACCGATCGCGTCATCAACAATCCCGGCGACGCCATTGCGAGCGGCCAGAGCGTGCGCGTGGCGGCAGCCTCGACGGCTGCGCAAGCGAAAGCGTAACCGAGGCTCATCATGTTCGAACGCCCTCTCCCTACGCTGCGCCGGATCGTCGTCGCCTTCACCGCAGCATCGCTCGCGGCGTGCACCACGTTGCCCCATTACAGCGTACCCTCGACGGACGTGCCTGCGCACTTCGCGACACAAACGACGCAACCCGCAGCGGCACCCGGCTGGACCGTCGCCGCGCCCGCCGACGCCCAAACGCGCGGCCCATGGTGGACGCTCTTCGGCGACAACGACCTCGACCAGCTCGAAGCCCGCGTGGACGTGTCGAACCAGAGCGTGCGCCAGGCCGTCGCCAATCTCGAAGCCGCGCGCGCGATGATCGACTATCAGCGCGCGGGCTACGCGCCGACCGTCACGGCAGGCGTGGCGGCGCAGCGTTACCGGACCTCGCAGAATCTCGTGGACCATTCGCTTGCGGGCAAGACGATTCCCGATTACTCGACGGGCCTCACGGCAAGCTGGGAACCCGACCTGTTCGGGCGCGTGAAGGACGCGACCACCCAGGCCCACGCCAACGCCCAGGCCACGCAAGCCGACCTCGAATCGGTGCGCCTTTCGGTTGCGAGCCAGCTGGCGACGGATTACTTCGATTTGCGTTCGCTCGATCGCCAGAAGAAGCTGCTCGATGACACCGTGAGCGCCTACGCGGCCGCGCTGCGCATCGTGCAGCAGCAACTCGCCGACGGCGCGATCGACGCCTCCGCCGTCGCCCAGGCACAAACCCAGCTCGAGAGCGCGCGCACGGCGGATAGCGACATCGACGTGCAACGCGCGCAGCTTCAGCACGCCATCGCCACGCTGATCGGCGTGCCCGCTTCGACGTTCAGTCTGCCGCCGCGTGTCGATCCCGCCGCCGTGCCGTCGATTCCCGCGGGCGTGCCCTCCGCGCTGCTCGAACGGCGCCCCGACATCGCGGCGGCCGAGCGACGCGTGGCGGCGGCCAATGCAAGAATCGGCGAGGCGCACGCGGCCTTCTATCCCGACCTGACGCTCTCCGCGACGGCGGGCCTCGAAAGCACGTTCTTCGCGCCGTGGCTGAGTGCGCCCAGCCTCTTCTGGTCGCTCGGCTCGCAACTGGCGGGCACACTCTTCGACGGTGGCCGGCGCGACGCCACGCTCAAAGGCGCGAACGCACAATACGATGCGGCAGTAGCCGGCTACCGGCAAACCGTGCTGACGGCGTTCCAGCAAGTCGAAGACAACCTGAGCGCGCTCGATACGCTGGCGAGCGAAGCGCAGAGCCAGCAGCGCGCCACCGCCGCCGCGCAACTCTCGCTCAAGCTCACCACCAACCGCTACCAGGCGGGCGCGGTGAACTATCTCGATGTCGTGACGGCACAGACCATCGCGCTCTCGAACGAACGCAACGAGGAGCAGATCGCAGGAAGAAGGCTCGATGCGAGCGTGCATCTGCTCCAGGCGCTCGGCGGCGGCTGGAGCCGCGCGGCGCTGAGCGACTTGAGCGCTAAGGGCGGGCGAACGTCAGGATGAACCGCGTGCTCGTCGCATCGCTTTCGGCGCGTGCTGAGCCGCCGTGCAGCGTCATGATCGTGCGCACGATCGCGAGCCCCAGACCCGCCGAAGCACCCGCGCGCGGCTCGCGGTGGCGCGACGCATCCGCGCGATAGAAGCGATCGAAAATGCGTTCCAGCAGCGCCGCATCGATGGGCGTGCCCGGATTGGCCACCGTGACCTCGACGGCCCGTGGCGTCTGCTCGACGCTCAGCGTGATCGCCGCGCCGCGCGGCGTATAGCGCAGCGCATTGGCGAGCAGGTTGCCCACGGCGCGCCGGAACAGCTCCTTGTCCGCGCGCAGGCGGCCCTCGCCCTGCACGCGGATTTGCACGCCCGCCTCGTCGGCGAGACCTTCGAAGTAGTCGGCAATCTGAGTGAGCGCATCGTGCACGTCGAACTCCGCTAGGGTCGTCATGAACTGCGGATGCTCCGCGCGCGCGAGAAAGATCACGCTTTCGATCATGCGCGAAAGCCGTTCGCATTCCTCCAGATTCGATTCGAGTAACGTCTCGTATTCGGCCGTGGTGCGCTCGCGCGCGAGCGCCACTTCGTTCGCACCGCGCAGGTTGCCGAGCGGCGTGCGCATGTCGTGCGCGAGATCCGCGGTGTATTGCGACATCCGCTCGAAGCCGCCGTGCAAACGGTCGAGCATGGCGTTGAGCGACTTCGTGAGCGTATCAAGCTCGCTCGGCGCGCGTTCGACTTCAATGGGGGTATCGAGCCGGTCCACCGTGACCGTGGCCGCGCGCGCCGCCATCTCGCGCAAAGGGCGCAGGGACTCGCGCACGAGCAGCCAGCTCATGAGGAACGCGAGCAGCATGCCCGCCAGTCCGAAGCCGTAAAGCCGCTCGCGATAGTGGTCGAGCAGCCGCCAGCGATCGGTCATGTCGCGCGCGATGACGATGGTGACGGGCGTGCCGTCCGCCAGCGCGGCGTCCGTGGCGAGTCCGCGCACGGGCACACCGCGCGCGTTGCGCCATGCCACCACGTCGCCTTCGGTAATGCGTTGCGTCGGCGGGAGACGCCGCGCGAGCGCCGCTTCTGGAAACGCCGCGTCTGCAATGCCCGCCGTGTTGTGCTCGACGAGTTGCGCGCCGCCGGTACCGAGTATTTCCATGGAAAGCGCGGGATTGCCGAGCACCTGGCTCGTGAGCCGCTCCGCATGTTCGCGCACGTCGTGCTCGTTGTGCAGTTCCTGCGCGAGGCGGCGCGTGTGGCGCGAAATCAGCACAATATCGAGGTCGTCCTGCTGCTTCACCTCGCGGTCCAGCGTGAAATAAAGCGTGCTGCCCACAAGCGCGAATACCGCGAGCGTGGTACCCGCGAAACTCAGCGCGAGGCCTGTGGCGAGCGAGCGCACAGCCATGCGCGGCATCAGGCGTTCCCTTTGATTTCGGCGACGTAGCCCACGCCGCGCACCGTGTGGATCAGCTTGACGTCGAACGCGTCGTCCACCTTCGCGCGCAGGCGGCGGATGGCGACTTCCACGACGTTCGTGTCGCTGTCGAAGTTCATGTCCCACACGTATGAGGCGATCTGCGTGCGTGTGAGCACTTCGCCCTGGCGGCGCACGAGCAGCTGCAGCAGCGAGAACTCCTTCGGCGTGAGGTCGATGCGCGTGGCCCCGCGTTTCACGCGCCGGCGCGTGACGTCCACTTCGAGGTCGCCGAGCAGCAGCACGTCGCTTTCGCGCGGGGGGCCGCGGCGGGCCAGCGTGCGCACGCGCGCGAGCAGTTCGACGAACGCGAACGGCTTGACGAGGTAGTCGTCCGCCCCCAGCTCGAGGCCCTTCACGCGGTCGCTGATGTCGTCGCGCGCGGTGAGGAACAGCACCGGCGTGGTGTGCGTGGCGCGCAGCGTCTTGAGCACCGTCCAGCCGTCCATTGCGGGCAGCATGACGTCGAGCACGATCACGTCGTACGCCGCCTCTTTCGCGAGAATCAGGCCTTTCGCGCCGTCCGCGGCGACGTCCACCGCGTAGCCGGATTCCTCGAAGCCCTTCTTCAGATAGGCGCCGGTTTTCGGCTCGTCTTCGATCACAAGAATGCGCATCGCCGTTCTACTCACAGAGTGTATCCGGCTTAATTGTATGCGCTTGCTGGCCATGTGCGCGTGGCCACTGGCGTACTTCGCATACCCGAGCGGAACGGTCATCTTTCCTTTCCAGACCTACAAATGAAAGCGCGCCGCCATGCGGGGCGTTTGATCTTGTGCGAATCGCAATCTAGTTGCCGCCCTTATTCGCCTTAGTCCAGTAGTACCGCCATAGCTTCATGACCGCAGCATAGTCAAGCATCGCCACGATCAGTTCGATACGCGTTCATCGGTCCACCGTCCCGGTCGCCATTTGGGCCCCCGGTTCCAGTTCATAAGGTGGCTCAGCCGGAACGTTGAGGACATCGAGATTCTGCTGTGGCGAGCTCGTCACCATCGCCGGCATCGGGAGCATCTTGCGCCTTGCTCCGGTGGGGTCTGCGGCGTGACTGGTTGACGAACGCTCTGCGGATGGAGACTGATTAGCTGCCGCCAATCAATTATGGCACACCGATAAGTTCGTTCAAGGCAACGCCGGCGCTGGCCTCGGTGTTGTCGGCACGCATCGTTCCTGACTACGGTGGAGAGACCGAGTTCACCTCGACACGGCTGGCCTGGGAGCCGGCTGCCGCAGGCGATGCAGTCACGATTGCGCGACGCCATTGTTACCCACGCCTACGCCCACTCCCGTGATCAGATCGATCCAGCTTTAACGACGCCGCAGGAACGGGCCGCGGCGCCGCCGGTTCGCTGGCGTATGACATGGCGCAACCCCGTTAACAACCGAACTGCACTGTACATCGCCTCGCCTATGGCATCGAGGGCATAGGCGAATGCGAGTGCTGGCGAAGCTTACGTATCGGCATCGATGGCGGCCGGGCGACGTCGTAATGTGGGACAGCCGTGCGACATGTGCCAGCGTTCAGAACTTTGGCTGTTATATCGGGGGTGCTGCTCTCCAGTGCTCACAGGGCTAATCGTCGATTGGACCGGCTCCTTCATGGGCAGTGCTGCATGCTTCCATGACGACCAACTCGGGGTTCAATGCCCGTACGGATTCCGCCCCATTGTGCACGGCCATCGTATCGCACCGGCAGTGCCGATACTCACAAGCTGGTCGCGCTGTACTCGAAAAACGACCGCAAGATCCTCGACCTGTGCAGACATGGAACCGGGAAGCTAGCGCGTTGTCGATTGGCTCGCGCACGAGCTCAAGGCATCCCTTAGCTGGCCGGCGTACTGTGCCTTGCGAGGTAGCCCGGTAACCAGGGTAACGGCCAAAGGCTAAATACGGTCAGGGAACCGCCTCAGAATCTATATCCGACGCCAGCAAAGGTAATCCAAGGGTTCGCGGAAATGCGCGTCCTGTTGGTCAACACGGCTTGCCCGTTGGCCGCAACGGAGGTGACCGTCGCGTTCGTTTTCAGCGGCAGATACGTGACGGAAGCCACGGCGTACCAGTTCTTGCTGAAGTTGTACGAAACGCCCGCGTTGAACGCTGGATTCCATGACGGGCTCAGCGACGTATCGACATGACCGCCCGGACCGGCGACCTGCTGCAATGCGCCGCCAAAGGCCGGGTTGAGTTCGGTATGCGAGAACCATGTGTAGTTCACACCGACGCCGGCAAACGGGCGCAGCTTCGACTGCGCCGTTCCAAAGTAGTATTTCACGAAGAGAATCGGCGGCCATGACCGCGTGGTGGCCAGCGGCTGCAGATCGCCCAGCTCGAGGGACGGGCCGTGCAAGCCGAACGGGGCCGCCGCGCCCTGCGCGTAAAGCTTGAGCTTGGGCGGCGCACCGCTCGCCAGATCGAGCGCGATGTTGTCGGTGATGAACCACGTCATCGACAGTTCGGCGGTGAATGTGTTATGGATCTGGCCACCCGTGCCGGCCGACGTAAAGGTGCCAGCGGCCGAAGTGCTTTGCAACGGTGCTGACGACGATTGCCCGAAATCGAGCCACGCCGCGCCTACACTTGTCACGATGCTTCCCGCGCTCTGGGCCATCGCTTTGCCGGATATCGCGCCAACCACCAAGGCGAGACATGCAAACCTGTTCATCCCGTCCTCCAGTTCATTTATTCGTAGTGCATAGTAAATGGAACCGGCTGCGTTTCTCAGATTCGCAGCTCGAAGCGCGTAGGCATTCGGTGTCGGCGCGCCGGTAAATCGAAAAGCGTCACGCCTGCTCAGTGAACACGTTGCCGGGCTGCCCCTCGAACATTTCGACGAGATACCGTTCCAGCGGCTTTTCCGACGCGGTCTTTGGTATTTCCGGCACCACTTGCACCCACGAAATGACCGAGCTCGCTTCCAGCTTTGCGCGACAGGCGCGGAACACCTGCTGCGGGTCGAAGTCGTTGGCGCGCTTGGGCACGATGGCTGCCACCACGTCTTTCTCGCCCGGCGCACCGGACGCGCCCCTCACGCCATAGACGTAGACGTCCTCGACGGCCCCCGACTCGGCAATCACCTTCTCGATTGGCGCCGGGTTGATGAACTCACCGTTGTGGCGAATCCCGCCGCCCTTGCGGTATTCGAAGAAGAGCCAGCCGTTCTCGTCCTCACGCACGACGTCGCCCATGTGCAGCCACCCGCCCTTGCACTTCTGCGCCGAAGCCTCCGGATCGCCAAAATATTCGACGTTGAACGGCAAGCCGTCCGCCGGCCTGAACAGCAGTTCGCCCGGCACGCCCTTCGCGCAGTCGTTGCCGTCGTCGTCGATGATCCGGTGCTGGAGGCTGGGAGCCGGCTTGCCGATGCTGCCAATGGGACCCACGCCGAGCGGCTTCACGGTGATGCCGCCTTCGGCCGCACCGTAGAACTCGACGATCCCCACGCCGAAGCGTTTCTCAAACGCCTTCCAGATCGCAGCCGGCATGCCGGCTGAAATCACAAAGCGAACGGGGTTGTCCGCGTCATCAGCTTTCGTGGGTTCGCTGTAGATTGCCGTCGTCATGCCGCCGAGCAGCGTGAACGTGGTGCAGCGATATTGGCGCGTGATGTTCCACAGGCGCGACTTTGTGAAGCGGCGCGACAGAACGGCGCGCATGCCCGCCGTGAGCGACGCGCCAAGCGTCACGATCTGGGCGTTGGCATGCGTGAGCGAGAGTCCGGAGTACGGCCTGTCGTCGGCTGCATAGCCGAACAGCGCCGAAACCGCCGCCGCCGTCGCGCAGTAGCGCTGATGCGTCATCACGATCCCTTTCGGGTCGCCCGTCGTGCCGGACGTGAAGATCAGTTGCATAGCGCCTGCCGGGTCCCGAGCCATGACGGGCAAGTCAGGAACATGCGCAGGCAACAACGCGTTCAGGGACGCGACGCCAGGGAAATCCGCCAGCGGCTTGCCACCCTCATCCGTTTCCAGTGCGATCACCCAGGACAACCCGGCAAGCGAGCGGCGCACGTCCATGAGGTTCTCGAGCGTATAGTCCGCGGCGATCACGCCACGGCATTGCGCCTGTTCGAGCATGTACGCGAGCTTGTCGCCTTTCGCGCGTGGATCGATCGGCACGAATACGGTGCCCGAAATCGACGCGGCAACCATCGCATCCACGAATTCGGCGTGATTAGCCATCAGCAATGCGAAATGCTCGCCGGGACGCAGACCCTGATCGATCAAGACCTGCGCGAGCCGCTGCCCGTTTTCCCAAAGCTGCCGGCAGGTGCGCACTTCATCGGGCCGCGCGCCGGCGCCTTCGACAGTGAGCACGTCGAGGTCCGGCATGGTCTCGACGCGGTTGGCGATCAACGCCGCCAACGTGGTTTCCGGTCTCGTGCTCATGGCACACAGTCTCCTTTATTTCCTTGCTGCTTCCGCCGTTCTTGTGCGCCGCTCACGGCCGCACGGGAGTTCATCGGCCGAGAATCGTGATGCTGGCCACTGCCTCTTCCACACCGCACAGACCGCCACCATTTTCAGCGATCGCGATGCACGCGCCCTTCACCTGGCGGGCTCCCGCATCGCCGCGCAATTGCGTGACGAGTTCATGAATCTGGCCCAGCCCGGTGGCGCCTATGGGATGACCCTTCGATTCGAGACCGCCGGACGGATTGAGGGGAATCCGTCCTCCGATGGTGGTCTCGCCGCGCTCGGCGCATATGCCACCCATCCCGAGATCGCATAGCCCGAGCACCTCGGACTGGATGATTTCGCCGATTGCCGTCGCGTCATGCACCTCGGCCACCGACACGTCCTTGGGCGCCACGCCGGCCTGCTCATACGCCTTCGACGAACCGAGCCGGACCAGATGCTGGTCGAACCCCGCGGCCGGCCGATCGGTGCCCGTCTGGAGCACGGAGGCGAGCACCCGAATGGCCCGCGAGCGCCGGCCCTTGAGCATCGCGAGCCCCGCCTCGCTGCAAACGATCGCCGCTGCCGCCCCGTCGCTGACCGGCGAGCACATCGGCAGCGTGAGCGGATACGTGATCGGCGGCGCGCCGAGGATATCGTCAATCGTGTACGCATCCCGATATTGCGCGAGCGGATTGTGAACCGAATGCCCGTGATTCTTCGCAGCCACGGCGGCGAATTGCAGTTGCGTCGTGCCGAACTCGCGCATGTGCATGCGGCCCATCGAAGCGTAGATGTCCATGAATACGCTATAAGGCTTCGTCGATACGCTACCCGCCGGCGGCTCGATGCCGTGGCCCATTTCCAGCAGCCTGCGCTTGCCGTTCTCCGTGTCGTGCACATCCCACGCGCCGTCGAACGAACTGAACGTGCGCGCCTTGTCTGGCGAGAACATTTTCTCCGCGCCCACCGCCAGCGCGATATCGGCGGCACCTGCCTTGACGTAATTCACGGCGAGGTGAAACGCCGTGCTCGCGCTCGCGCAGGCGTTTTCGACGTTGATCACGGGTATCCTGTCGATACCCATCGCACGCAACGCAAGCTGGCCGCGAATCATGTGCTGGCCCTCCATATGCCCCTGCGTGGAGTTGCCAAAAAACGCCCCCTGCACCTGCCTGCTGTCACAGCCCGCGTCTGCGAGCGCTCGCTCCACCGCCGCGCGCGTGAGCTGCTTGATGCTCGTGTCCAGATGCTTGCCGAAGGGCGTCATGCCAACGCCCGTGATATACACTTCGCTGCTCATCTCTTCTCTCCAACGCCGAGTTCCCGGCGCCACGCGCACCATGTACGCCAGGCCCACGTGGCGTTCGCCGCTGCTGTCAAACGCTCTTCACCTCGTAGGACAGGTAGCCTTCCTCCGCCAGCGCGCCGACAAGGTTGCGCGCACCGAATGCCCGCGCCGGCGAGACAAAGCCGACTGCGTGCAATTGATTTCGCAGCACGCGGCGCACGGCTTCCGCACCGAGCACACCCGTTTGCGCATACGGAGAATTGCCACGCAGAATCACGCTGACTGAATTCGTATTGCCCCGCCCCTGGCACGAAAGCGTGCAGCGGTTCGCGTCCGGGTTCTCGCGCGCGGGCTCGACCTGGGTCACGGCCTTGCCCCATTCGTTGGTGACTTCTTCCTGTTTGGCAGCGTCGAGTGTCCGGCACTCTGCCTCGAACTTCATCAGCAGGCCGACCACGGCGTTAAAGCGCTCTTGGTTGCGGAACGAGACGAGCGTCTGGCAATTGCGCACGCGCGGATCGTCTGCGTACCAGATTGGCTCGCCACCGCCGCCCCACGGCAACGCGTTCAGCAGCACGTGCTCACCGGGCACATGAACCTGGTACGGCGTGGCCCATGGCCATTGCACCAGCTCGTTGTTGCGCAGGAAGAACTGCGGCTGCGTGCACATCCGCAGAAAGGACATCGTCGACGCGACACTGACTTCGGAGTCGCCGAGATACACTACGTCGAGGGTATCGATGCCCTGCGTTTCCAGCGCAATCTCGGCAGCCAGATTGCCTTCGGTCCACATGTACGAGTTGCCCGGACACAGCGCCAGACCTTTCGCCGCAAAGACCTCGCCATAAGCCTCTTTGAGCAGCGACATCCAGTCGGTTTCGCCGGTCGTGTCGAAGTAGTGGCAGCCCGCTACAAGGCTTGCTTCGACTACGGGCCGCCCCAGCTGCATGAACGGCCCGACGATGTTGATCACCGTTTTCTTGCCGTGAAAGAGTTCGGCCAGCGCCGCCGTTTCATGCTCAACGCTAACGCACTGGTAGTCATGCCCTGCCAGCTCTGGCACCTTCGCCATCTCCTCCTCGAGCCGCGCCTTGTTACGACCGGCGGCAATAAACGGGATTCCGCGCTCGGCGAGCTTCCACGCAGTCAGCTTGCCGGTATAGCCACTCGCTCCGTAGAGCACCACGTCGTATTGCGTTGCCATTTCCTTGTCTCCTTCCGCTTTAATCAAATGTGTGAGCACAACCTGTCGTTCAAAGCAGTTCCGGGTCGATCAGGTAATAGCCACCCTTGATCGCAAGGACTTCGTTACAGCCATCCTCGATCAGCGAAGCGCGTGCATCGCGCCAGATCTTTTCGATCGGATAGTCACGCGTCAGTCCGTTGCCGCAAAAGATCTGCAGCGCGTCGTTGGCGACCTCGAACGCGGTCTGGGTCGCCGTGATCTTCGACGTCATCGCTGCGTGCAGCGACGGCTGCTGCGCCGTGAAGTTGTAGTGCACGACGCGCTGTGAGAGCGCGCGTGCCGCCTCCACCTTCCGGAACATGTGAAAGAGCCGCGACGCGACTGACTGGTGGCGGATGATCGGCAATCCGCCCTGCTTTCGTTCATGCGCATAAGCATGGGCAAGTTCGAAGGCCGCGCGCGCGGTGCCTGTGAACACGGCGCCCATGATCGCGTTGGCGAATGTGTGGATCGCGTAGACGGCGTCGAGATACTGGTCGGGGCCGGCGAGGACGTGATCCTTCGACAACCTGACGTCTTCGAAGAAGAGCTCGCCCTGGTTGAGCGCGCGCTGGCCGATCTTGTCGAGTGGCTTGCCACGCGATACGCCTTTGGCGTCCAGCGGAACGATGACCACCGCGCCGCGCTTCGTGTCGACGCCATCGCCGCTGTCCGCAGCGCAATAGAGAATGCACACTTCCGCTGCAATGCCGTTGGACACCCACGCCGACTTTTGCCCGTTGATGATGACTTCGTCGCCGCGCAGCGTCGCGACGCAATTGGGGCGCCCGTACGTACCCTGCGGATGGAAGATCATGCCGTTCGCGTCGAGCATGTCGGACCCGTGATCGGGCTCCGTGATCGCCCAGCAGCCAAGCTTGTCGTCCGGCGTGAGCGAGCGGCAGAACGTGTTGCCGAGCACTGCACTCAACAACGCGGGAAGGAGCCCTGCGCCGTAGGTGATGGCGAGCCCGGCGTCGCCCCAGCCCAGTTCCTCGAAGAGGATGCACATCGTCTTCGCGCGCTCGGCAGGTTCGAGCTCGAGTAGCCCATCGACGCCGAACCCGAGCCCGATGACCTTCTTGCGAGCCTCCCAGTACGGCGAGCCCGGTGCGATGACCTGTTCGGGCGTCATGCGGTCGAGCTGGATGCCCGTGGGGCGCATCACTTCCTCCGCAAAACGATGAACCGTCTGTTGGACCATCTGGCCCATCTCGGACAACTCCGGCTCCGCGCCGAGCGGCCCGAGCTTGTGAACGGCGATGGGTTGATTCGTGGCTGACATGTCTCCTCCTTCGAGGCTAGTGGGAGTATCATTTTTTGAACGATGCATCGATCCCGTTGCGCGCTGACCGAACTTCAAGGAGTGACCGATTCGCGGGTTGCCTGAACGTTGGTGCTTCCATGAGTTGATAGTCGCTTTGCGCGGCGCTTGACTCTAGCCCCCGTATGGGGGAGCACGATCGCGCAAACAGGGGGAGCAGTCAGGGTGAACCCGAATACCCGCAGGTACTCCCGCAATTGCTCATTACAGTCCGGAGACAGCCCTGAACACGTCAGCTTTGTTCCCCGCCACGAAGGTTTTGCCGCCACGATCGCCCGCGCGCCTGGTCGACCGTCCGAGGTTGATTTGTCTTGCTGACGAGGCCGGAAACAAACGGCTCGTCGTGATCAAGGCGCCCGCCGGTTTCGGCAAGACGTCGCTGGCGCTGGTATGGTTCGAACGATTGCGCATGGGCAACGCACAGGTCGCATGGCTCTCACTCGACCCCGACGACGACGAACCGGCGCGGTTCCTCAATCATCTGGCGCATGCACTCAGGCATGCCTGCAGTGGTATCGGTGCATCAGCGATCGGCCTGACGGCCCAGGCGTCGCTCGTTCCCGCGCAAACGGTCGTGTCCACGCTGATCAACGAGCTCGTCGACGTGGGCGATGAGGTGTATCTCTTCCTCGATGACTATCACGTCATCAGCCTTCCTGCGGTTCACGATGCGTTGTCGTTTTTCGTCGAGAACGCTCCAGCCAACGTTCACGTGGTGATATGCACCCGCACAGATCCCGCGCTCCCGCTCGCACGATTGCGTGCGTACAACGAGATACTCGAGATCGAAGCGCCGATGCTGCGCTTCACCTTCGACGAAACGCAGCGCTTCGTCGAATCCGAATGCCCGGGAAAACTCGCCACCGCTGACGTCAAGTCGCTCTTTGCCAGCACCGAAGGGTGGGCCGCGGCGCTGCGCATTTCCACATCGGCGCTCTCACACGAAGCATTCAAGCCGGGGCGTGAGTTCATCGCGCCATCAGGTGCCTCACGACACTTCGCGGCCTATCTGGAGGACATGCTCGAGCGCCTGCCAGCAGAAACGGTCGCGTTCATGCTGCGAACGTCGATACTTGACCGGTTAACAGCGTCACTGTGCGAGGCCGTAACAGGCGTGGCGGCGAGCCAGCGCACATTGGAAGACGTGGCCGCGCACCAGCTATTGCTTGAACCGATGGATCTCGAAGGACATTGGTTCCGCTATCATCATCTGATGCGCGAGTACCTGCACCAGCGGCTTCAAAGGCAATATCCCGTTGAAGTGGCTGAACTTCATCGCCGCGCTTGTGCGTGGTACACGGACCATGAACTCTGGACGGACGCAGTCCGACACGCGATCGCTTCGGGTGCTACCGAAGACGCTCTTGCGTTGATGGGCCATTGCGCAATGGCCCTCGTCAGGAATGGAGACCTGCTTACGCTACTTGGCTGGCAGCGCCATTTTCCTGCTCAACTGATGCGCGCGCAAACAAGGATTTCGCTGGCGATTGCATGGGGCATGGCACTCGCAATGCGCTTCGAGGAGGCGCTTGTGATGCTCAAGGAACTTGAGCACGACGCGCAAGACGGGTGTGCCGATTCGGGAGCGATTCTTCTGGAATGCCAGGCGATACGCTCAGTTGTCGCCGCGCTTCAGGACGACGCGCTCAGGGCGCTCGTGCTGGCTCAGGGCTGTCTCGCGCAGCCGTCGACCGATGTCTGGACAACAAACGTCGTTTCCAACGTCGTGCGTTTCGGGCAGTGGAAAGCAGGCAACCTCGAAGCGCTCTACGCGACTCCCTGGATCCCCTATTCAATCGACGAAGATCAGCGCAACATGTTTTCCTCGGTCTATCGCCTTTGTCTGCTCGGCCATGCCGAAATGCAGCAGATGCACTTCCCACTGGCGGAGCGGTACTTCCTCGATTCCATGCGGCTCGCCGAGCGATACGCCGGTCCCCAATCCACCTCGGCGGCGTTGTGCGCGCCGATGATCAGCCAGATACGCTACGAACAAGGCCGGCTGGACGAAGCGGAAGCCCTGCTGGTCGATCTCATGCCCGTTATCGACGCCGTGGCCTTTCTTGACTGCGTGTTGATCGCGTACCGGGTACTCGTGCGGATCGCGGTCGCCCGGTCCAACCTTGGTCAGGCCTATGCGCTGCTGGATCGTGCCTATGCACTGGGTCATGCGCGCGGATGGGACCGGCTGACAGCCGCCGCTCTTGTGGAGCGGACACGGCTCTATCTCGCCGAAGGACGGATTACGGAGGCCAGCGTGTGTGTTTCGCAGCTGCATCAGCTTGCCGCGTCGGTAGGTAAGCGCACGCAGTTGGTTTCGCCCGAGATCGAGACGTACCGGGCGATCGCCGCAGCGCGTTTGTCGATCGCGCAGAAACGGACGCAAGATGCTGTCGGGTTACTGAATACCGCGTTGCGCAGTGTCGAAAATCGTCGCAATGATTATCTCGCGTTGCATTTACGAATTGAGCTATCACTCGTCGCGATGGCGACGGGAAAGCGAAACCTCGCGATTGCGGCGTTTCGCGATGTGTTGACCACGGCAGCGTCCGCAGGCATCTTTCGGTCTATTCTCGATCAGGGACCGGAAATCGGGCCGCTGCTACTCGCCCTGCGCGAAGAGGGGTCCAGCCCCCCCAACACAGCCGACGCAGCGCCCTATATCCACGCTCTGCTCGACGGCTGGCACGCGCGCTATGAGCCTGAGAGCAAACCTCACCGTGACGCGCAAAGGGACTCATTAAGCCCACGGGAACGCAGCATCGTCGCGTTGATCGCCCAAGGACAGTCGAACAAGGAGATTGCACGCACCATCGGCATCACGCCAGAAACCGTCAAGTCTTATTTGAAGAACATCTTTGTGAAACTGGGCGTCGAAAAGCGTGCACAAGCGGTCGCGCGCGCGCAGGAACTCGGGCTAATGGAACGTATCTAGACATCACGTATGGGTGCGACGTGAAGTTGCATAGGAAATTGTTTCTGTTGGTCTCGGCCAGCATGCGTTCTCGGTATCGAGTTGGTATGAAGCCGCCGGGACAATATAGAACCTATCCGAATTTTGTGTCCAAGGCGGTTTAACACACCCTGACCAGGGTCATGCGCTCCGGCGTGGACCGCGTCTCGCGCACCCTTCGTCCCAACCCGCTTGCATGGAGGAGCCGATACCATGAGCGCCACCGTCGCCCATCACGCACGCTGCCCGATTCGGGGCGCCTGCGCTCGTGTCGTTCTACCCCGGCAGCCGGACCGTGCCCATCGACGTGGAAGGGGGGCATTGCTTCGAGCAGATGCGCTGGCTGCTTGGCTGGCACTGCTCGACGCAGTGGGAGACGTCGAAGAACTCGCCAGCGCGAGTCGTCCGCATGCTTCGCAATGCGACGCGTGGGCTGCGCGATGAGTGTTTCGCGGATCATGCGGGTCGAAGCGCGCGCCTTTATGATTCCTACTGACAGTCCACTTTCGCGCACTGCTCGAAACGTATGCCGTGAATGGGGAGCGGTGGCGCCGGGAATTCAGACAGGTCGGTAAGTGGAAAAGCCGGGGGGACGGGAGTCGGTCATACTGGCCGGCGACAAGGAACCAGAAGATGACGAAACGAAACCGACGGACACGCTCACCGGCGTTCAAGGCAAAGGTGGCACTTGCGGCGCTCAAGGGCGACAAGACGCTTGCCAGAGATGGCCTAGAAATTTGACGTCCATCCGAAGAAGCAGTTGCAGCAGCAGGTTGCCTCCCACCGTTCGATCAAGCTGACCGTGCCTAGCGCAGAGAGTTCGCTCTGAGTGTAGACAGCACCGGTCGGATTGTTGGGCATGTTCACGACAAGCCACTTCGTGCGAGGCGTAATCGCAGCCTCAAGCAATTCGGGCGTCAGCTTGAACCCGTCCTCCTCAGGGCCCGCGACCCCGCTGTCGCAAATCAGATTTGCGGCGTCGAGCCTTGCTTGCCTCGCGTGTTCCCGCAAGACTATTCGCTGCCTCTACCGTCGTAGGGTGCGGCACGTCGAAAGGACGTTTCATCGCTCAGGAGCATTGCATGGCAACAGTCAAAAGCGAAACGAATGATAGTACCCAGCGCCCCGATTCGTCCCGGCGCAAAATGATCATGGGGGGCGGCATGGCGGCCGCGACGATGCTCTTTGCCGGGGTTGCGAAAGCCGAACCCACATCCGGTCGGAACGCAACCGTCGACGGTATTCCGGTGCCGATGCCGCCCGAGGATAAAACGGCCGGACCGATCGTCGCCGGGCGCGACACCAAACTGGCGGGCCGGGTCGCGGTCGTGACCGGTGCCGCGCGCGGCATCGGGCGTGCGATCGCTGTCGAATATGCGGCGAACGGTGCTGATGTGATCGCCATTGATATCGCGGCGCCCGTAACCTCGGCCTCGAGCGCCGTACCGGCGACGCCGGACGATCTCGCGGAAACGATCAGGATGATCAAGGCGTACGGTGGCCGCGCGGAAGGCATTCGCGCGGACATCCGCGATGTTGCAGCACTCCGTGCCGTCGCGGAAGGTATCAACGAGCGCTTTGGAAAGATCGACATTGTCGTTGCCAATGCCGCGGTGCAGTATTGGAAGCCACTTCTCGAGCTACAGGACTCCGAATGGCATGATGTCATCGACAACAATTTGAACGGCACGGCGAACACGATACGCGTATTCGCTCCGAAGATGGTGGCGCGCAACTACGGCCGCATTATCGTCATCTCCTCAATGCAAGGGCGCCACGGCTCGAAGGACGCTGCAAGCTATTCGGCTTCGAAGTGGGGTATCTTTGGCCTGATGAAGTCCGCCGCACTCGAACTTGGTCGCTACAACATCACCGTTAACGCGATCACTCCGGGGCTCGTCGGCACCGCGCTTACGTTCTACGACGCGCGGCTTTCGGAGAGCATCGGCGAAACCGGCTATCACAAGCCGAACGGTCCGTTGACGCCGCAAGAGGCCTGGGACCGTCGCGCAGCAACCATGCCGCTGGGTGTCGCATGGCTGCAGCCGGAAGATATTTCGCCGGCCGCCGTCTACCTTGCGTCAGAAGGTGCCGCGATGATCACCGGAGCAGAAATCGAGGTGACGGGCGGTGACAGCGCGAAGAGTATCTGACGCCCCGGCGCGTAGTCATCATCCACGACCGCGCTCGTTCCGCGGGAAGCGGCAAGATCCGCAAACTCCTCGTTCGTCTTCGCTCCATCGCATCGATTAGGGAACCTGCCGCCAGGTGATGGACGACACCCTTGTCATTGAGCTTACGCACCCGCGAATGTTTCGCTCGTGCGTAAGCACCGTAGATCCGCAATACAGGCTCATTTCCGGCATGGCCGCAATTAAGCGGTATTGAACAATACGTCACCTGGCTGACGGCTGCTCACCACACGGCCCGTGGCGTGCTGCATCGCGTTCCTGTGGTGATGAGCTTCGGCGAGTACGCGAAGGCGCACGGAGCGATGAATTTTGCGAAACTAAGCGATCATGTTGAACAGTTTGTGCAAACCTGGATTTGTCGGCATGGGCGTGGCCGCAGTGCTTCCCGTGGGAGCAAATTCTCTCATGAGATTCGCAAACCTGTATTGGTGACTATATTTGTCCGCGCCGACGGATTTTTGAGCCAAGTGGCTCAATTCTCGGTCGGCGTAAACATCTGTGCGGCCGAGGGTCTGTCAAAACCCCGTGCGATCGCCTAGACTGAATCAACCTTTTAGCGCGAGAGGCGGAGATGGGGCGATTTGTCGAAGGTGCAAACCGCAATCAGGCCACTTTGCTGCCGGAATGTCTCGAAGACTTTATCGCCGAAGACAATGGTCTGCCCTTCAGCCTTGTGTTCAGCCGGACGATCAAGAGTCAGTTAGCGCCCTGCAGCGGAGGTTGCTGCGCTAATCGCTGCCTGACGTGATTGCCGACTGCAACGTCTTTACTTCTCCTGACACGTCCGTAAGAAGCGATTCGAAATGCACCGTGTTGTCCGCAAACTGGACGCGCTCTGTGTCGAGGTCCACCGTGTTGCCGTCGAGTGCTGGCTGTATCGGAATTCGGTATAGCAACGGGCCGTCGTCATCGGCCAGTCCGCCCATTGCGACGAGCGCCGTGTCGCCGGCGATGTGACGGGGTTGCGTCAATGCAATCGTCACGCCGCTTGTTATGTTGGCAGTCCCCATCATGGGCAGCGCAGAGCCATTCGACGGACCCGAGCCCACCGTGCCGTCGCTCCGTCGCAGTGCGACGGCAAGAGAGGACGCGAAATCGACATCGCGCGCCTTGTAGCCTGGCGTGTCCGCGTTCGCGATGTTCGAGGACATTAGTTCTTGTCGGTACGAGCGGACATCGAGCGCCTGTTTGTCAAAGGCGAAGGCCGCATCGAGCTTATCTAGCATCAAAGTCCCTTACGATTGATCGGGCGTGCAAGGCGTCACTGACCTTTAATTCCGGCAACTGAGAAGGCCCCGAGTCCGTAATAGCTTTTGGCAAATCGGTCGGGCATGCCCAAGACTCAAATTCAAGGCTTCCAGAAGGCCGACGTTTCACTACAACTGCGTCTGCATGATGTCGGTATAGGCGCTTACGAGTCGGTTGCGGATTTGCAATGATTGCTGAAACAAAATGCCGGCCTTCGCGCCGTCGATCATCGCAGAATTGAGCGAGACGCTCGACGCGCCAAGTTCGAACGCATGCATCTCACCCGTAGCCGATGCCTGACTGGCGCTTACCTTCGCGAGCGACTGTTGAAGCAGTTCCGTGAAGCTACCCGGGCTGGTCGCGGACGAGGCCGACGCCGACGAGTCCAGCGACTCCGGAATCGTCGCTTCGTTCGCCATTGCTTGCATCTGCTGCAAAGCAGATGTGGTCGGATTTACCAGTGCCATCACTATCTCCCGTCGTTGCAGCGCGGGCAAACGTAACCTGCTTAAAGCTGCGCATGGTGCGAGCTGGTTTCGTCTGTAGGAGCCGCTCTTGGCCCGCGTACAAGAGTGGGGGTCATTATTGACGGTTCTTCATGACGCCAAGGGGACGGGCCAATTACAACTTTGTTATCTTGATCGCAACTACTATGACAATGCGTTACCGAACGACGACTCAACACAGCAACGTGCACTGCAGTGAGGGTCCAACGCAAGCAGGCATGGAGCCAACAGTCCTATCCCGTGCGATAACTAAGTGACGCGCTGGCTGCAGCAACTGCCGGCCTGTACAATGGTGGAGTTTATTCAACGACGCTCCGTGGAAAAGAGAATGGGTGGCGTGGTTAGCCACCGAACGACATTGCGCCGTTCAAAACCGCTCACAGAGCCTTGCCTGACGAGCCTTCCGGCCGGTCTGATGATATTTGCAAGGTCGGCGCTTCAAAAACTGCCGCTTGGTGTAACGGAGTTTGCGTACGCGTGCATCGCGTTATCGTCTGCCGGTTCCCGTTGGTTCGAAGTAGCAACGACGCATACTTTCGTCCGACGTCAATCACGAATCAGGTAGCTGTCGCGGTTTTTCACGTCCTTGATCCAGTTGGGCGCACGCCTCCTGCCCGACCAGGTTGCGCCCGTCTTCGGGTCGCGATACTTTGGGGGCACGAAGCCCGCTGCGGACATCGCCGTCCCGCCTCGCCGACGTCCGAAGATTTCGCGCTCAGTGACTGGCGTTGATGAAGGCTCGAAACCCCATCATGGCACTTTGGTGCCGACATTCGCGGCTTCCGCCGCAGCCTCGGGACGGGGAAGTCCCTTTCATTCGATTACCCCGGCTTCAGCTAGGGCGGCATCCTCAGCGCGAGCGTCGCGTTGTCCGCGCCCGAGGACGTGTCGCGCTTCGCAATCCTGAGCGGGCGCATTCTGCCCGAGATCGAGCCACATCTCGCGTCCCCGGACAGGCTCGCGCAGGTTTCGGCGTTCATCGCGCACGGCCAGCACGACGACAAACTGCCCGTGAGCTTCGCCTCTCATGCCGATAACTGGCTCACCCGCCTCGGCGTCGTGCACGACATGCGCCTGTACCCAGTCGGCCATACACTCAGCGCCGACATCGCAAGCGACTTCTCGCGCTGGATTAAGCAGCAGTTCAATCTCGACTAACCCAACCGGAGCCCACCATGACCGATACCCGCACCGCCCCGTATGCCGCTCTCCTGCTGCGCCTCGCGCTCGGCCTCATGTTCGTCGCGCATGGCCTGACCAAGCTGCTCATCTTCACGCCGGCCGGCACCGCGAAATTTTTCGAGTCCGTGGGCTTTGCCGGCTGGTTCGCCTGGCCCATCATCGCCTTCGAAATTGTTGGCGGCGTGCTGTTACTGACGGGCGTGTACGCGCGTGCCATTGCCGCGCTTGCCGCAATCGAGCTGTTCATGGCCTCGACGGTCCACTTCGGCAACGGGTGGATGTTCACCAGCGCGAACGGCGGCTGGGAGTACCCGGTTTTCCTCGCGGTCGCCGCAGCTGTCCTGGCGCTGCTCGGCGACGGCGCCTTCGCGCTCAAGCCGACGCTGCGCAACGCCTGAGGTGTGACGCGCCTTGCCCGGAACTGATGCCATGGAATTCGGTATTTACACGTTCGGCGATCTCGCGACCGGGACATCCTGCGCCACCGGAGCACAACGGCGCATCGAGGCCATCCTCGCGGCCGCGAGAGTCGCCGATGAAGCCGGCATCGACGTGTTCGGCGTCGGTGAGCACCACCGCGCGGACTTTGCCGTTTCGTCGCCGTCCGTCGTATTGGGTGCGATTGCCGCCGTGACGCGTCGCATTCGGTTGACGAGCACGGTCAGCATCCTCAGCTCCGAGGATCCCGTTCGCCTCTATCAGCAGTTCTCGACGCTCGATCTGATCTCGGGCGGACGCGCGGAGCTGTTTGTCGGGCGAGGCGCGTACGTCGAATCGTTTCCGTTGTTCGGCTATGCGCTCGCGGATTACGAATCGCTGTTCGAGGAGAAGCTTGCTTTGCTGACGGCAATCAACGAACAAGCGCGCGTCACGTGGTTGGGACGTCATCGCGCGGCCATCGCCGACGCCGCCATCATGCCGAGGCCGGTGCGCGGGCGTCTTCCAGTCTGGCTGGCCGCGGGCGGCACGCCGTCGAGCGCCATTCGCGCCGGCCGCGCCGGTCTGCCGCTAAACCTCGCCAACATCAGCGGATTGCCGGAGCAGTTCGTGCCCTTCATCGATCTCTATCGCCAGACTGGCCTCGCCGCGGGGCATCCGGCCGGGCAGCTGCACGTGGCCATTTCCGGTCATTTCCACGTGCAGCGCGATGGCGCCCGGGCGCGCGACGACTTCTTTCCTCACTATCGCCCTACATCGCGAACAACCTGCCGCGCGGCCACCTTGAAATGCCGCGTCGCGAATTCGAATCGCTGGCTTCGCCTCGTGGTGCGCTGTTCGTCGGCAGCGTCAATGAGATCGTCGACAAGATTCTTTTCGAACACGAGCTATTCGGGTACCAGCGCTACATGGCCCAGATGGATATCGGCGGCCTGCCATTCGACAAGGTCCGGCTATCGATCGAGCTGTTCGCCACCGAGGTCATACCTGCGGTGCGCCGCGCGATCACGCGAGGCAAGGTCCGACAAAACTGACAGATGTGAAGGTCTTGTTGGTCATGCGCCCCTGTCAAAGGCACTCGTCGAGCTGAGGACCCCACCCCAAACCCCTGGTAGCAACAAGGCCCCTCCTCACCCCCATATTTCCATTTGGCCGGCCGCCACGACGTTTGAACTTAGCGGGGACAGCCAGTGGAGATCAGTTGCGACCTGCTGTCTTTCACCAGTTATTCCGCGCCCATTGGATGAGGTCAACTAGCGGCGAACCGCCTGCCGCGACGTTGTTTTCCTCGGGGCCGCCGAACCACGGAAAGTCCCATTCCGTTTCTTCGGATGAGGCGACGGCGACCAACGACGGCCAGCCGTCCCCCTCCCACCAGGCGAAAAACGGTCCTCCCGAATCACCCGGTGATTGGTCGCCATCGTCCGACTCCAGCTCCATTGCATCGCCATCCTCATCATCGTCGTGAAAGGCGATCGCTTGTTGAAACGACGGCTGTTCACCGCCGGCAACAGCCCCAGGGTAGCCAACCAGCGTCCAGAACCTTCCGTCGTTCCAGCTATCGTCGTAGGTCCTTGCCCCAAACCAGCCTAAGCTATCGCCCAATGGATCAATCAATCTGAGCACCGCGAAATCCCACGCGGGCTTGTCGGCGGGATCCGGCTCAGAATAATATGCCGCAGCGTTGTCCACATACGAATATACGTTGGAGCCGAGCGTCGATACGCCATTGAAGTATGCGGGAATAAACTGCATCATTGCAGTATCCGCGTTCCAAGGCACCATATGCGACGCCGTCAGCACGGTATTGTGCGAAACCAGCACACCGGTCCCCGACCACGCAGGAAATCCAAATGGGTTCGTCCACACGAAAATCCTTCCAATGCACTGCCACGGATAACCTTGGGGCAAGAAGGCTTGCCTTTGATCTCCCGGGCCGAACAGATAGAGCGGTCGTACCCGTTTGCCGTTGACTCGCCGCATCACCGGCCGGAGCAGTCCGGTAGAAATCTTCGGGTGGTAGACTATGTCGGCCCATTCCGGCACTCTCGGCGGTGGTAGTGGGAGCGTCGGTGAGTTCTGCCTGACCTCGTCCCGTCTGAGGCGATGGAACGCCTGCATCGGCAGCCCGCGTATGACCCTGTTCCGACTACCAATATGATACGCGTGCCTCCCATCGCTGAGTTCGAACGTTTGAATCAAGTCTTCGGGTTTAAACGGCCCGGATTCCTCAATCATGAAGCTGTTCGATGACTTGAGTTTTTGAAGCGATTCAGGCGGAGTCTGATTCTTGACCACGTTTTCGAAGCGAAGAATCCGGTCCGCATTCAGTGGTGCGCTGGACTTCAGGCGGTCAGCGTTCGCCGTGCTTTCTTTCTTCACGGTGACTCCCTCCGATTTCGGTAAAACAGTTCTGGCTCTGCATAACATGCAGCCGGCGCTCGTTAAATAATCCTTTGAAGGTCGCACGCTCTTGGGCATGCCCACCCTGTAGGGTCGCTGTCGACCTGCGAACGGCTTTCTTCAGGTCGCTATTCATGACGGTTCCTTGCGCGCAAGTTGGCAAACAGTTCGTCCCTGATCTGCCTGCGCGCTCGAATTCAGAGACGATACGGAAAATCGACAGCTCAATGTCGCTTCTGGCGGCTCTGGTCGTCGCTTGCAGAAAGCCGGTATGTACCGAGCTACAATCGGCAAGCAGCGGGCGGATTTCGGGTGGCTCCAGTCAAAGGCGTAAATTGGTAAAGCGGTCAACAACCTGTTCTCGATTGAGCGAGGCGCCTGGTAGATTCCATGTGAGTCCAACCGACGGCCGCTTCCTTCGTTTTGTGGCGGGCGGATAATACGCGACGAGAAGTGATCGACGCGGATGACGTTGGCACGGCCGTCGGAGCCAAAGCGCTATGAGATTCGATCAAGCCGTCGAGCTTCGGAGTCAAATGCGAGCGCAATCCCGCATGACCAGAAGAATAGAATTCACATCTTCAAATTTCAAGCCGTCGACGTGGACGAGGTAGCATTGTTCTCGGGTTAGAGAGGATCGGTTGATGAAAGGTTCGTTTCAACGAACCGCGCGATCGGTCTATTGCGACTTGCGTTACTGCGTGCGATCCAAATGAGAAGTCAGCAATATCGCGGTACAGGATTTCATCACGATTTCTCAAGGATGCGCGGATGGTCATCCGAATGTGCACACCCTGTTGTTGGCGTGCACATCATCTCTATCGCGCTTCGCTTGTGTTCGTCTACGGACGGGCAATGGTGATCGACGTGGCGCTCCCTGCCTACTATCTCTACGCGAACCCGCTCGACTTCTGGCATCACGACGGTGATGCCGACGAGAATGCCTCGCGCAACACGGGAACGGGTGCGCCGCGTGGACGCGGCGGCTAGATGCCCAACATAGGCTCGCGGTGGCAGTGGCTGCACAGTCTTCGATTGCGCACACATGTCTGGCGCTGGCGAATCGCAACAAGTTTGAGCTGAAGAACGAACGTGTGCATGGCGCGAGCTATCACACGCATCGCTAAGCCGTCGCGGACTTGTTCGAATATATCTATGCTGGACGGAACGCTAACTCTTCCGGATCACCACATTCTTTAACTTCAAGCCGACCCAAGTCACTAACGCGCCCGCGAGCGCCGTGCCTATTGCAGCGAACACCGGATTTCTAGTCATCCACGCATACCACTCCCAGCGGTCGTATTTTCCATCCTTTGCTGCGTACGCTGTTCCTTCGACCGACAGAACAAGTGTGTCTGCCGAAAGTAGCAGCTTGTCGGCAAAAAGACGCGGTGCAGTTACGCAGGCATCGCCTGCCGGGTCGCCCAGGCGCCACCAGATGCGATCGCCGTCTGCGGCACAGGCAAACGTACGGTACTCTTTGTTGTCGCCTGGCTTGATGCCAATGTAGCGCACTGCAAGACGTCGCCGCGCGGGTGCGGAGTTGTCAAAGTCGCCCAGGTAGAAACTGGAATGCGGCTCGTTGACCGGGAATACGAACTGAATCGAAGCGCCGTCCGGCACATCCAGTTCGATAGGGAACGTACCAGGCGGTAGGATACGATGACCGTTACCCCACTCGAGGCTCTTCTGCTCCGATGCCGCTGAAGGCGACATGTCACCGCGCAGCACGAGCAGCTTGACCCGCAGCGTTGCATGCCGCACTGTCACCCGGAGTATCGCATTCGAGCCCTCGTCTAAAGAGGCGAAGTGGACTTCCGCCCCAGGTTGGGGGGACAAAAAAGTGACATCGATCATCGTGTGCCCGCTGGCTTCTGGATTGACCGAGCGCCATGTAAGCATCTCATTGTCCCCAGGGGCATCAACGTTGAGTGCCTGGAGCAGCCGCCTCGTGCTCGAACCCAGGCTGGCCTTGTCAAAGTAGGCATCCACCCCTTCGTGATCGGCCCCCTCGATCGAGAGCAACGCTCCGGCAGTGGACGGACTGACGATCACTTCGTCACCTGTTCCCGCCTTCCACTGTGGTGATTCCAAAGCATGCGCACTTGAGCGCGTGATTGTGTACTCGACAATGAGACTCACAGCAAGCAATGCGCCCAATGCAAAACTGGCGGCCACAATTTTTTGACGTTTCCCCTGCGGCAGTTGTCGACTCTGAGCGTTCTGGCGCGTCATGGCTCGACAATGGTTACGGTTTCGTCAGAGATCCCCCCTACCCAGCTGTGGTCATTGTCCTCTGTGAACCACGCCCGAACCTGTAGAAGGTGAATGCCGATCGAAGGACGGTGCGTGGCGTCCTTGCCATCCCAGCTTCCTGCCTGGTGACCGTCGGGCCGCAGGGGCTGCACCGGCACCGACACCACCGGCACGGTTCGAACCGTGTTTGTCGACGCGCCATGTTCGAAGCGGAGGAAATCGGCCATGACGTGATTGAACGGGGACTTGGTAACGAACGTGTAAGTCACGTTGCCTGTCTGGATGTGCGCCACCGCCGGACCGAAATGCAGTTGATTGACAGCCACCGACCCGACTGCACCAGGGCCTGCACCGATACCATAAACGTCGATCGACGAAGGTTTTCCTGGCGGCCCACCTGGTGCGCACGCAGTGGCCGGCCACTGCGACCACAGAACATAGTGGGCGGGACGCTCCGGTTGCCCAGCGGGGAACTCGAGCTTGATCAGATGGCGCCCCTGACTCCCGTCTGGATCGATGGTCACCGGAACTGAACTCTGCCCTTCGACGATGACCTTGAGCTGGGTGCATGAACCTGGCGCCGGCCGGAAGTCGAGCACAAACGGCCATCCACCTTTGAGCAGTCCGGCCACCGCAAACTGATCGGGCGTGCGATCGTGCGGAAATTGCGGCCCCTTTTCGAGCAACTGCGCGGTAGTCGGTTCATTCGGTGCGTCAGTCGAGGTTGCGGACGACGCAGGCGACGCCGAACTTGCTGTTCGCAAGCCCAAAATGATCTCCAAGGGAATACCGATATTGACGCTGCCTCGCCCGTTATTGCCGCCCTCTTGCGAGCCGGGATAAGCTTCGCCCAACGCGACGTTTGCCGTCGCGAATCCAACGACACAGCAAAATATCGCGTGAACGCGCCGCTGTCGCGGCGAGCGCGTGCAATATGCGATCACAACAGCCTCCGTCCGAACGGGTAAGTGTTCGCGTGAGGAGTGATACTGCAAAACGGGGGGGCGTTCGCCAGCATGCATTGGCGTGAAACACGAGCACACTCAGGTGGCTATACCCTTCCTACAGTCTAGTGCACTAAGGCTGGCCAAGCCGGATTTTGGCGCGCTGAAGTGAATTTGCGTTACCTGCTATACAAGCTTGTCAGAAAGTCTGTTCCATTCAACGTACGAGCCTGCAGGCTGATGTCCTTATCGTTGGGATGTGTGGTCCTCGGCTCCAGATGATCCCAGACAAGCCGACCGTGTAGGGCTAGCGTTCCTCAAATCTTGCATCGGCCAGTGGCGGTATCCATGTTTGCTACGGAAGTCGCCAGGTCACAGGCCGACACTCTTTACCGTAGGCGTCGTGCAGGAGCACCGAGTCATCGCTCAGCCGCGGCGTCGTGCCCGAATTGAATGTCGCTGACGCAACTGTTGGGAGCGGAGAGTTTGTGTTCCATACGCCAGTCATGTTGCGGTCTTATTTCCTGAAATACATCATCGGGGCGTTTGGGCGCCCTACGAAACACTGGTGCGTGAAGCCGTAACGCTTGATCATACTCACCGAATGGACAGCCTTCGCTTCGCTGGTGCCAAAATCAAGCATACGCGAGGCGCCATCGGTGACAATCCAACTCCCCGCCACCTGCTGCGTCACCACACCTGCCAGGTCAAAGGGAATGGCGTCCTCGCCCGGCATCGCGCCGGACGGCGCCTCTCCGCCGATTGTGAAATACATCATCGGCGGATCGGGGCGCCCCACGAAACAGATGCGATCGAAGCGGTAATGCTCGATGATCGCCTTCGCGCGCACGGCATTCGCCTGCGACCGTCCGAAATCTAGCACTTGCTGATTGCCGTCGACAATCTTCCAGTCTCCGGAGATATTCTGCACTTGCACGGCGTCAGGACGCAGCGGGAGGCAATCGTCCGGCGGGGTCACTAGCCAGGCGCCGAGCTGCTCGGCGAGGTCGATCAAGCTGGTCGCGTTGAAGTCGAGGCTTGGGTCGGGATGGTTGCCTGGCGAACCGCCGGGCCCGAACTCGGCCGGACGCCCCACGAACGCGGTTCGAAAACCCTGCGCCCTGGCGGCATTCAGGTCGAAGTTATGCGCTGCCACCATCAGGATTTCGGATGCGTCGACGCCAAGGCTGGAGATCGCCATCTGATAGACGGCATGGTCCGGTTTGTAGTGCTGCACCGTCTCGGCCGAGAGCAGCCTGTCAAACGGAAGGCTCGCGTGCGCCCGCAGCGCCGATTGCGTTGTAACGCTCATGTTTGACAGCACTGCCAACGTGTAGCGGCTGTGCAAAGCCGCCATTCCGGCCGCAACATCCGGCCAGGGCGGCAGTGCATGCCACAAATCGAAGTAGTCCTGCACCGCCGCGTCGGCTTTCGTTCCCAATTGCGCTATCGGCAGGTTCTCCCGCGTCGCGGTCTGCAGGATCATGTCTGGCGGAACCCACATTCCGCTTGACAGCACCTGCGCCACGCCCTGCGAATAGCCGTTGAGAGACCCGCTTGCAAAAGCGGCGCCGTTGACGCTAACGCCATACCTTGCATTGAGCAGCGCGACGCCCTGCGCCAGGCCGTCATAGGCATCGAACACCGTGCCAATGATGTCGAAGGTAAGGGCCTTGAGCAGCATGCCAATCTCGCTATGGAATGACCGTCACGGTGATCTGATGCGACTCGCGCGGCGGAGCGTGGCCAAAGCGGAGCAGGTCCAGATGGATCGCGCTTTTGCCTGGTGCGACAGCGGTGACGAACAGCGCCTGCTGCAGACTGCCGCCAGGCGGGGCATCGGGCCGCCGCGCATGTTCGGGGCCCGTGCTTGCCTCGATCGTCTGCGTGTCACCGGTCACGCGCAGTTGCCAAACGTAGCCGACAGAGCCGGCGCTGGTGAGCAGGATGATTTTCCGCTCACCGACGCGCAGCGTCAGCTCAGAGGGTACTTCCGATGGTGACGCCGGGATGCCAGCCGCCATTGTCGCGCCAGAAGTGCTGGATAGTGCCATCACGGCACAGAACGACAACCTCCAGATTGAAACCGAAGCTGCCTTCGACCAGCGCGAGCACGCGGAACACGCCGGAGCTGAACGTTGCCGACTTCGACCAGACGAAATTCGTGTTGGAATTGTCGCGCCACCAATGCTCGACCTGGCCCTCCGCATTGGCGACCACCAGTTCAAAGTTGCCATTGCCGGTCTCGTTCGCCATCCCATACTGACCCTGGATCATCACCGGCGGAGACTTGATGTTGGCGCCGAAAACTTGACCGGACTTCCAGGTCGAGCCGTCGCGCCACCAGTGCTGCATCGTTCCGTCATCCAGCACCGCGACGAATTCCAGCACCCCCCACGTGCTCTGAATCAGGCTAGGGCCGGCGGTGAGGATGTTGCTTCCGAAGGTCACACTCGGTTGCCAGTCGTTCCCACTGCGCCACCAGTGCTGCACCTTCCCGCCTTCCACGCCGGCGACGACTTCGAAGTTGCCGGGTCCCCAACTGCTCTCGATAAAGCCGACCGCACCGGTCGCGCCTGACGGGCCGAAGATGGGACCATCATCCCATTTCTGACTGGATTGATCGAAATATCGATGGTGTAGCCGGTTGGCCGTGGTCCGATACACCATCTCGAAATTTCGGTTGTAGGTCGTGGCGGTGAAGGTCGGCGGATCGGCTACGTCGTTGCCAATTGTCTCGGCCTTGGCCCAGGGAAGGGCACTGGCGGAGTTGTCGCGCCACCAGTGCGTCCACGAATTCCCGTGGCTGGGCGCGATCAACTCGAAGTTGCGGTGCAGCGCACCGTCGCCGCTCTCAAGCATACCGCCGGCGTGGGAACGCCGCTTGGTCCACGGATCGGGGTTGGTGAGCCGCAGGCCGAGCTTGTTGCTCGAGTCGATGCCGCATTGGCCGTAGGCAATCAGACCGAAACCGCCATCTCCCCAAGGACCCCAGGAGTTCTTCACGATCCAGCAGCCAAGACTGTCGTTGAAGCCGACTGCCAGCATGATGTGGCCTCCCTGGGCAGTCGCCGTTGACGACTTCTCGTACGGGACGTTGCCGGACCAACCGAAGAAATCGCTATAAACTTCGAAATAGACGACCAGCGGCCCGACGTTCTGGATCCAGGACTTCTGATCGTTGACATTGCCGATAGAAGTGAACGCCGGGATCTTGACGGTCCGGCCATCCCGGTCGAAGGGCGGATTGTAGGCCGGCGGCGCTGCATTCGAGCCGCCGCCGCAGCCGTTGGGCGGCGGATTCCAGTACGGGCCGGTGCGATTACCCGGATCGCGGTCAACCCAGGGTACGCAATCGAGATCGCACTGCCCATTCGAGGCGACCCAATTGAGAACGTTTACCGGATCTCCGCACTGGCCGCAGGTGACCTTGTTGCCCTCGATGTAGTCGCCTTCGGAGCGGGCACACCAGACGCAGTGCTCGATCCGGACCATGGCCTCGACCAGGGCGGTCGCGCCGTAAATCCAGCAATGTTCGCACGGGTCCTGGTCGCGGATGCCCGTGATCCAGTTCCAGCCGAAACGATTGCGCCAGTCAACGACGGTGGCCCCGCCTCCGCCCGCTCCGCCGCGCGCTGGCGTTGCAGCCGCAAGGCTGCCGGTTCGGCCTTGAACCGCAGGTTTCAGGCTGAGAATGCCGCGATTGAACAGGTCCTGCGCGAGCAGCGCGTTGGTTGGTGGGTTGGCGCGCACCAGCGCGGCCACATCGATGCGTTTGTTGGGATCGCTCGGTGGCAGCTTGCCAAGCAGGCCGAGCGGTGGCCGGGTGATCGGCGTCGCGTCGGTCAGTGCAGGATTGACCGTCCACTTTAATCCTTCTCTCGCCAGCTGCTTACGCAGATCTCCAAATGTAGCCAGGGCCATCTGTATTTCCTCCTTGTCTTCCACCGCGCGTCGCGGAAACAACGGCGTGGTTACGCACAGCGCACACGCAAACGAGATGTCGTGCCGAATTCTTGCCGAGGTTTTGCAGCGTGGAAGATGGGGGAATGCTTCTGCGGCTCCCTGGATGATCGAAGTGGAAACCCGAGTACCCGGAGTGACCTGGATCAGTGTCGCAGTAAGCAGACGTGTCGTCCGCGGCATTCCTGGCATAGGCCTGGCTGACTATCGTGCGCCACATCCTATCCTCCCGCTTGATGACAGTTCGGTTGGGTTATCGATACTGCCCAGTGTAGCTGACAAGACCGGTGTGCGAATCCACCATTTGATGGAGACGAGGTAAGCGAAACTATGTTAGTTATCCAAAGCAAATATTCGATATTTCCCGGACCTGACTTTTTGTTCCCGATAGAAATCACGAAAAAAGGCCTACCAGGCCCCAATCACCTGAAGCTCATGCCCTCTTCGAACGGAGTCTGCTCGGGTTGCTCGCCAGAATGGCCTGGCGGCGAACGCCACCTCAACAGCCTTGCCTGGACCCCGCAGCACTCGACCCGCTTTGTTCTCTCCGAACCTTTTGCTGCTACGTTGCAGCCCAGCCTCGTTAGGTGCCGTACGGCGAGGCACAACAATCATGAGTTTCCAATAGGGATTCCTGGTGCCGCGGCGAAAAGTATGCGGCAACCATCTAATGCACGTGCTCGGCGTCAATTGCGTAGCAGGCGCGAGGTACTTGTCCACGACAGTGGGTCATGACCCAATTGCCGCACGGATTTCATCTTCAGCCTGTGTGTGGTAGCGCACATTCCCGCGCGCCCACAGGTAGCGGGTGGTGGATGACCTGCTAGCCTTCTGGCAGTGGTGCAAGGCAGCAGTTCGGGCACGCGACGCGGCGCCATCAATTGCGAATTCTTCCAGCCCGGATTCGAGTTCCCCATTGGAATTGGAGGCAGGTATGCGCGAATCGTCCCCTGCGGCTGACGGAATGGCGTTATTCGAATTGCCTCGTCCCTTCATAGCACCTGCACTGCGTGCCATGAGACTGGCCAATACGGCACTCGACGCGCTCTTTTACGATATTGGTGTGATCATGAGTGAACTACTGTGGCGCGGTGAAGTCGTGAGTACACAGACGTCGCCCACCGCAACGAAACTCAACCATTCCGGACCGGTTTCGTTGAGCGGTTTCACCAGTGTAGATCTTGATGCGCTGTCGAACCCGGAGGGCTGCATCCTCGTTGTCGATAGCGCCAAGGCTCCATTCGTCAAGCGATTTGACAGCGTGAATGATTTCATCGACTGGACTCGATCAGACGGCCAGGATGTGAGGACTGTCACGATTACTGGCGTCGGTAGCTCAGCTCTCGGCTCCGCGGCGTTCGCGTGGAATACCTCGATGGCACTCGGCCAACGCGTGGCGGCGATCGTCCCCGGATACGGAGTCGCAGATGTTCTTGAACAAGCGTTGGGTGGCTGGTTCGGTTTCGGTGTCCACGATTGGCTGGGCTCACTTGCGCAAACGATGATGGCGCACGCGTTGCCCGAGACCGCCAAGATCGGACGCAAGCTGCTCATGACCACACCTGGCCATAAGGAAGCGGCAACAGGGGCGCCTGAATTCTTAACAGGTAACCCAGCCTCTGACGTACTGCATTCGATACTGGAAAACGCGCCGACGATCGACACCCTCCTTGGTCACAGCAAGGGAGCACTGGTTATTGCGAACGCGCTTCGCTCACTCGCCCCCGGTGTCACAAAGCGCCTTTGGGTGGCAACGTTCGGTTGCCCCATATCGGAGTCGGTGGAGGTCGATCACTATGAACAGTACCTGGGCATACTCGACGGATTGGGAGCGCTGAATTCTTGGGGCAACATTCCGGATCACATCCTGGTTACGCACCACAGCACAAATGTTGGCATTGCGTTCTCTATGCCGGTCGCAATCCTGACGCGTGTTTCTGTAGCGTCGCGGCGGGCGTCGGGAAATTCCGGTCCGCAACGAGGTCAAGACAGCGTCACCAGCTCCCGGGCTACTCACCGTGCCGTTGAAACGGCGCGGCCGCGAGTGAGCGCCAGCAATGATTAGAAAACGAGCTCGAGTCAGGCGCGTGACGGATATCACGCGCAGCGGCTGTTGACGCTCGCAATTTCCGCTAGCGGCGTCCACAGCAGCGCTAACCTGTCCGCTAATTCGGCTAGCTTACCGACTCACGGCCAGTTCTCAATTGCGTACTTCCTGCAATCCGCGGCTTCAAAGTGCGTAGTTGGCCAATCTGCCGTGTGCCGCCCGACCTTCGGTAGCTCATCCGTAGACAGATCAGCGACGCAGCTACGCCAGACGGTGGCGTCTGCCGATTCCAGATCACCACGGCATTGGGGATAGCGCTTTTCGCTGATCATGGCTTCTACCATAGCGTTTGCAGCCCTTTCCGGTTCTCTGAGTTCGGTCTCAATCTTCGCGACCTGTTTGAAGGCTTTGCTTGTATACTCGCCGTCTAGCGCGATTGCCGCGCGCAACTCATCCAGCGCTTTCGTATGTTTTCCCTGCAATTCCAGCGCTTCGCCTAGATTGACATATGCCTCGGCGTAGCGGGGATCGTATCGAATGGCCGCTTCGAACTCGCGCTGGGCCAACTCTGCTGGCCGAGTGTTTAACCGTAGTAACGAATCTGTCGGTATGTATTCTCGGTTCGCGTATTTGAGGTACTCGCGTCCGAGCGCATTGTGTCCGGCGGCGAAGCGATCTCGCTCGACCGTTACGCGCCGATATTTTTCGAGCGCTTCATTATCGCAACCCATGTTCTCAAGAGCTATGCCCCAGTTATAGTGAGCCCAGTAGAACTTTGGACGAAGCATCACCGCCCGCCGCGCATGCTCAATCTCTGTCAGGTAATCAAGATTGTTCTCAGCAATTTTTGACAGGCCGAGATGTGCCCATGCAGCGAGCTTTTCCTGATCTTTAGGTGATCCACCTTTAAGAATTTTATCGAACTCATTTGCGGCGTCCGTGTATTGACAAAGCGTCCCCTCATCGCACTTTTTCTGCGCCTGATCGAAAGTCGCTGAAGCGAGTATGTAGGGACTGTATATCTGCATTGCCGCCCTTGCCCCTCGGTAAATTACCTCATCGACGTCGCCGCTCTCACTGAAAGCATCGAATAGATACACTTCGCCACCAGGGCGGAAAACCCGTCCGAAAATCCGCAGCGCCTTTCCGTCCCGGACGATTTCGGCGGTGATGCGACCGTCACGACGCAAAATGTCCTTGATCGCGCTCACCACGTCCTGCACCGACATTCCCGTTCCCGGTACCCCAAGATGCAGATCCTTTGTTCCTTCCTCGTCAAGCGTATCGTGGATCTCCGTCGGCATGACAGAAGATGCGGAATTGATCATTGAGAGCATGTCTTCGCTGAACCTGCTTTGACTTGTGGACGCGGTGAATCCTTTTGCGGCAAGATCGCTTGGCGTTGCGATAGGCTCGATTATTGTGATCGAGCGCAATCCAGAGCTCGCATAGACCAAACCAACACCTACGGCCGCGATGACACCAATCGCAATGAACCCTTTTTGCAGGTAGCCGAGTCCCTGAAAGCCGGACTGAATGGCGCGTCCGAACACACCACCAGCCTTCACGATGAACCGTAAACCTTCCTTAAGAATCTCTGACAGTTTCATGCGGGCGTCGTTCAGTTCGCGTGAGCCCGACTCACGCAGTCGCACATAGCTGACCGCCTTCCGCCGGACGTGACCGCGTGATTGGGACCATCCTTCGTTCGATATCCTTCGATAGCAAATGGAGCAACAATATGTTGTCGACGAGCGACTGGTGCTTGGCGGACTATCCACCGCCGGTATGGTTGAGATTGCGTCGGATGGGAGCCTGTTAAAGCGACTTCTCGGGCCTTTTTTTAACTGCCGTTGGTGTCCGTGAAATTCCAAGGCATGCCTTCGTGCAGCGATTCAAACCAGAATTCAATCCATCCACAAATCGCTTACCTAGGTATCCGAACAAGTGGTCACACGCCATTTTCTCCAGCATCAAGAGTGGCCATGTGTTCAAAAAGAAGTTTCGCCTGTTATTCCGTCGATGCAAGAATCCCGACCGACAGCATCGAATTCAGTGACGTGAGAGCCGCGTCAGGAAATACATTGACGCGCCTCGCAAGTTCGAGGTCCATCCACAGTTCGCGTTCAAGTGGTGTCGCTTCGCGAACAAGTTCCGGTAGCCCCGGCGCGAAGAACAACGCCGCTTGCGATGTGCTCACCAAAGAAGCAGATTCGTTGCGGACGATTAACATGGTGCGCTCGCACGGACTGGCAGGCGGAACAAATTCCAGACTGCCCATGTAAGCCCGAAAAGTTGCAAGCTCGACACGGCACCAGTACGAGGATGCTGAGTCGGAAGGAAGATGCGGTGACAAAAACTTCAGAAACTCGATCGCTTCCTCGCCGCCGAATGCATTCCGCCCTCCTCCCCGGTCGACCCAGGCTGAGACAAGCGCGCTGCATTGTTCTGGTGGCAATTCGCCGAGTGAATGTCTGGCGAGCAGTTTAATACGGCTTTCACACCACGATCTTTGTACGATTCGCGTAAATGCAACGCCGGCACTCGACAGCAGTTGCTCGAGCCGCTCTCTCTCCAACGCTGGCAGCTGGACGACGCTCGTCTCCAGCGGCTGTTGCTGCTCGCAGATTGCACGGCCGAGTGCCGACTCGAAGTCGCAAAGTTTCATGGCGCGTTTCGCACGCTGGGAGCGTGACGCGACCAGATTTCATGCACGCACTCCAGATTGCGCGCGATCTCGTCCGCCCCCATCCGAACCGCATGCGGTTCCAGCAGTTCGAACACGACACCAGCCACATTCGGACAGTGAGGCAACGTGTACTCGAGCAGTTCCCATACCGGCACAGGAGCAGCGCTGTCATGTGCGTCTGTCCAGTAGCCGCCCTCCCAGCGCCCCCCGGCAACATGAATCTCGACAACGCGTTCGAGAGCGAATCGACCAACGGCCTCGAACGGATCGAAGCCGTGATTGACAGCGTTGCAATAAAGGTTATGCAAATCGAGTAATTGTCCGCACCCGCTTGCGCACGTGACGCGGTTCATCAGTACGCACTCGTCGGTAATGTCGGAATCGCTTGGCAAATCGGTCAGGTAGTGCGCGGGATTTTCCAGCAGGAACGGTACGCGATAGCGTTTAAGCAGTTGGGCGCAACGCTGCGCTACCAGGCGGCCAGCCTCGTTCGTCATCGGCAGAGGTAATGGTGTGCCGATCGGTGTCACGTCTCCATTAACGTTCACGTACGTTTGAAAGGAGAGATGTTCGCTGTGCCACAGAAACGGCCAGAGCGGCTGCAACTGGTCGAGTATGGAAAGATAGGCGGTGTTCCAGCCGTGTGCCGAACCGATGGATAACTCGACCCCGTGCACGACCATGGGCATCCCGCCGCAGGTGGTGCGCGCACGGTCAAGTTGCGCGCGATCCAACACCGGAGTGGTTCTGCCGCAGGTGCGCTGCACGCTGCACAGCGTCTCGGGTGTCAGCTCAACAAAATCGATGAGGTGGCAATCATACATATCGGCCGGCAAACTCGGAAAGTAGTCGAATCCGACACCCAATTCGGGTGCTATCGCACCTGTCTGCCGGCGCGTCTGTCCGCTCAATATCAATGCCGCGGACATGGTATCGCCTATGAGTTTTCGAAAGTCGCTGACGTTACGCCCCGCTGGGTAAGATCCGGTCCCGGGTCCTGGGCAAATTCGACGTGGAACACGGCGATCAATCCGCACGTCAGGCAACCGCTACGCTTGAGAATTTCGTCGACGACTGCATGGACGTCATCCTTGGTCTGTTGCTTCGGATTAGGCGTAAGCTGCAACGTGGCACGTTTGGTGACGAGATGGGGGGCGCTCATGCTTCACTCCTTGTTGACGTCCGGCAATGACTCTACTGTATCCGCAGCGCCGGAATATGCGGGCAAGTCGCTTTGGAAACGGCGATATCGTTCACGAGTGTGCGACAGTACGCTGTCGATCAAGTATCACGATCGACTACGGAACTACTTAAAGAACGTCGCCTCCATGCTTAAGGCGCCTCATTGGCCAGCGATCCTAATAGTTTGAAATTTCAATTTCTAAGGTATGCATATCTTTAACTTTCGCATCCAAAGTTAAAAGGCTAAGCAAACTGCTGCCCTCACATTGACTGGGGCACCCCTGAATGAGAACCACTTCCATTCAAGAGGAAGATCAGAAAGAGGCAATTCAGGATCCCACAAAGCCACGAAAGAATTGATGAATCAAGCAATGGTGATCGTTTCTGCCGAAAGCACTTTCGAATTTATTCAAGCAAATTTCGATTCCACTTCTTTACCAATAAAAGGCTAGGTTAGCGGCGCGCATATATCAAGCTTTCCCAAGTCTTCTGCACTGATCGCAGCCACTCACGCTTCCACCCTCTCCGCACGCTAGATATCCTTGATGCGTCGCCTCTTGTCGTCTATACAAATATGTGGAACCAACGAATGGCCCCCTTGAAAGCACTCATGCGTCGATTGCGAAATTCGCGGGCTTGCACCTCAGGAGTGCATTACCCGTGTCTATCATCATTCGCTATGGATTCCTAACGTTTGCTCTTCGATTTATCACGAACTCGCATGCGTGCAATACACGCCTAGGACGATGAGATGGTCCTCGCGAGAGAAACGTCATGGACCCAGTCCGGTGAATCCAAGTGAGGCCCGCGAGATTACATTTTCGTTTCAAGCCGTTATCGGCAAAGTCGGTCGCGGAGGCGCTACGCAGGCTGGTCACCTTTGATGGGTTGCGATAGAGGGAATCATGCTCCGCTTCGACTTAGTCCGGCCAGACGATCTCCTGAATCTGCGTGTCACGACGGAGAACCTTAGGGTTGATACCACCGATCCCAGCAAACCGGCGCTTGTCATCGATCAGCAAGGCGCGCCAGCCTGGCTGGTGGTCACTCTGCCACCACAGACGATTGCCGAAAACGCATTCTTCGAATCCTCGCCGATCGCACCTGAGCAGATTTCGGGCCGTGCGGACCCTTCGGGCCACGACGTGCTGATCACACCGGGCCAGCCAGCGAACGGCGCGACCAGTGTCGCGCAGTTCGCCCGTCCAAGCCGGCTGGTGTTCGATGTGCCGCCGAGCACTCGCATTCCGCTCTCCATCGCGGGCCTTACGGACTGGACTGCGCTGGCCCCACGGCTGAATCCAATCGCCGCGGTCCCGCCCAGCCCATCGCAGGCGCAGATCAATGCCGCACCGGACATCGCAGAGCCCGGCGCGGATCAGACCGCGCTCGAACTTCCGTGGCGAGTATGGATTTCGCCCAACGCCGACGGGCGTTGGACAAACCGCACCGGGCCCTTCACTGCGCGCGGCCGCACGGAGCTTTGGCACACGCGCCTTGTGCTGGCACCTGCCGACTCCGGCGCCGCGCCGCAGGAGCTTTCCGTCACCACCCCGGGCATGCTGCGGGCGATCTGGTCACAGGACTACAGCGATCCGCCGCCAAAGCCGTCCGACGAAGGACCGTATCTTGCCCGCACGGCGATGGCGCCGAATGACCGCTATCAGATCGTTATCGAGACGTCAGCTTTTCACGGCTGGACGGTGACGACCGAATCCACTCTCGTGGTGGGCCGGTGGAAAATTCCGATCATCCGTACCGGCCCGTTCGTGCCGCAGCCCTTCGCCGCCGAACAGCTCATGCTTTCGCCGCTGGGAGGCTGGCTGCGCTCTCGCGGCGCGTGGACACCGCCGTTCCGCACCACACCAATCTTCCGTCCCCCGCCTAATCTTGGGCAAATCTTCGGCATTGCCGGCCAGCGCGCAGTGGCGGCACCTGCGGCTGTTCTTCCGCGCCGGCTCGAGCCACTCGATCTGAGCGAATGGGTGCATCGCGCGAGCCAGGGGCGCGACCATTATGTGCGCATTGTTTACGAGGGCGAACTGTGGCCTTTCCGGAACAAGGCCGCGCTAATCAAAGTCACCGAGCGGCAATTCCGCAACACACCGGACGGCGCGATCGGCGCGTATCTCATCCAGCATTTATTCATCGTGGTGCGCGAGCCAGTGCGCACGTTCGACTACACCGCGCGGCAGATGCCGCTCAAGCGCGTTGAACTTACCACGCTGGTCACGCCGGACCTTGCGGACCCAGCGCCTACCATCATCCCCGGCACATCACGCTCTTTTTGGGTCGAAGTCAGCGCGGGCGGTGGGCGGGAGCGCTTCTCCTTTCACGCGCGTGCTACCGATGCGGGTGGTCTCGATATCGATTTCACCGTTCCATTGATGTTCGCCTCGATCAGCGACGTAGAGGACGCAAGCAAGATGGCGCTCGTCGCGGCGGCGTACAACGACGTTTCCACTATAGACAGCCGCTCCGCCCTTGTGCCCGGGCAGCGCGTAGCATTCGCGCCACCAGATCCTGATCCGGCAAAACGGACCGACAACACCACGCTGGTCACGGACCTACTGAACTTCACCGCCGACTCCGCAGGCGGACCACCGGTGCTATTCAAGGCGAATGTGCGGATCCCGCAGGTGCAGGAGCTCATCGGCGCGGATCAGCCGACGGTGATCGCGCTTTACGACCAGTATGTGCAGCACGGGTTCGACGCGGCAACCGGCGTCTTTGCACAGATCGTGCAGCAGGACGCCAGTGGCACCATCACGCCTGCGACCCTCGGCGTGAATTTCAGCGCCGACAAAGCGGGGGGGATCGCTACGCCCAATATCGGCGTCTCCACATTGACCCGCGCGCTGGGTCCGCTGGCCGGCCAAGCCGCTGACGCGGCCACCGGCAGTTTCAACCCCAGCAACTTCTTTCCAGCCGATGGCCTTGCGCGTTTGTTCGGGGCTTTCGATCTCGGCTCGTTGATTCCGGCCGGCACACTTAGCGGCAACGCTCCGCAGATGAAGGCCGCCACGCAGGACGTCCCCGGCGGTAAGCTGATCACCACGACTATCGACTTCGCGCCGAAGCTGCAGAAGATCGATGTGGGCGCTGCGAGCTTCACGCCCAATCCCGGCGCCGCACTGACTATTCACGGTGAAATCCACAAGCAACTGTCGCTGAGCGGCGTCGCGCAGCCGCCCACCTTCAGCTTCGACGGCAGGCTCACCAATTTCTCGGTGGCAATTCTTTCCTCTGTCACGGTCAACTTCACCGAGTTCCACTTCACTACTATTAGCGGGCAGAAGCCCAACGTTTCCGTCTCCCTCGATCAAGCCGACCCAATTGATTTTACTGGTGATCTCGAGTTCATCAACGACCTCAAAGACGCTATTCCGCCTGGCTTGTTCGGCGACCCGCCGAGTCTCGACATCTCGCCTACCGGCATTACCGCCGGCTTCGCAATCGGACTGCCTCCACTTGCGGTGGGCGTCTTTGCACTGCAGAGCGTTGCACTTTCGGCCGGGTTGACGCTGCCATTTCTTGACGGTAAGCCGGTGGTCGATTTCGCGGTGTCGTCGCGGCCGCATCCGTTTTCCTTGACCGTCGCTTTCTTCGCCGGCGGTGGCTTCTTCCACATGCAGCTCGACACCGCCGGAATGAAAGCGCTCGAAGCGGCGCTGGAGTTCGGCGCGGCGGCGGCCATCAACCTGGGTGTCGCCAGCGGTGAGGTTCATGTCATGGCGGGAATCTATTTCTCGCTTCAACGTCAAGATCCGAATAATGCGCTGAAAGCGACGCTCACCGGGTACTTCCGCATGGGCGGCTCGCTCAGCGTGCTGGGGCTGATCACCGTCTCGGTCGAATTCAATCTGAGCTTCACTTACCAGGACGTTGGCAAAGCCTATGGCACCGCCACACTGACGGTGGAAGTCGACATTGCCTTCTTCCACAAATCCGTCGACCTGACCGTGGAGCGCACCTTCGGTGGCAGTGGCGGCGACCCGAAGTTCCTGGACTTCTTCAATACCGCGCAGTCCTGGCAGGACTACGCGGCCGCATACGCCTAAGCGGAAATGGGAGAGCGGCGTGGCCAATCAACAAACCATACTCTTCACCGTCATGCCGCGCGCCGTGACGTTAGGCAGCGGGACATTACCGATATCGGTATTCGTCACCCCGAGGCTCACGGGCGAGCCCACGCTCGGCGCGTATCCAGACTGGCGGCACTGGACGCAACAGCTGCAAAAGTTCGGACTCACGTTGCAGCTTGCTGCGAACGGCACCACGCAGGCACTCACCATCGACCGAACCAAGCTCCAGCCCGCCATGTGGGAAGCGTTGTTCGCCAACGATACGCTAGTGAACCCCTACACATTCGACGACTACAGCGGCCGCGGGTTTATCACCTTTTCCATGCGCCGCTCACTTAGCGCGCTGAAGGCGATTTATCAGAGCGCCGGCATCGCGCTCGCTCTTCCCTCAGGTCCCGAGCAGGCCTCGCGGCGCGTACTGCGCGAGTTGACTGCGGGCCTCGCAATCCATTGGGGCCCGGTGTCGGGCCAGCAATTACGCGATCACATGCGGATTACCAGCGGCGCGTTCGGCACTTTCAAACCTCGTATCGGCACCGATCCAGGCCAGCTTGATGCCGAAGGACTCCTCGTTGCCGATCCGGATCCTGGCGCGAATCAAGCGGCCGCACAGCCTTTCTCCGTATTCCACCACATGCCGACGCCGCGAAACCCACCACCGCTCGCACCGGATTGGACGAAAGCGCTGGATTTCCATCAGGCGCTTTCGTCCATCAATGGCTACCCGATCCTGCAACGCGCGCTCGGGCTTGTGTTCGACTTCGATCTTCCGACCGGCTCGATTCCCTCCACGACAGCGAGCACGCCGAGCACACTGTCCATCACAAGCGTAGAGCCGGGGTGGGAGTGGAAAGTCCCGACAACGGTACCGCCGCTGCGAACCGCTTATATCTCGCTGCCCGCCGATGGCGGGACGCTGTTCCTGACCGCGCCCCGCACGCTGGTCGACTCCACTGCTCCCAATCTCGTTGTCGGCCTGCTCAGTCTTGATCCGGGGCGGTTCGGACTCGCGCAGGTGGACGTCGACGGCGCCATGCACAAGGCGATCATGCTGGCCGAGACCTTGTCGCCAGACGCCGATTCGAATCGGTTCATCGGCGGCCCCGCGCCCGCCTTGCACCCCGAGGTGTTCGATCCGGAATCCACCTTGCCAGCACTACGTTCGGGCGGATTTACCCTGTACGCGGACGGGCGCATACTCGCTTTACTCGACACGATCGCGCAGAACAAGACGTTCAACGACGGGGTACAAAGCGGGAAACAGCCGCGCCCATTCTATGCCGAGGATCTTGCGCGCGGATGGCGGCTTGACATTTGGGATTCGCATACGAACGCGTGGCATTCCTTGCATGCGCGTACCGGCTCATACCAAATCGGCGATCAGGTGTTCGGGCCAGCACAGGATGAGGGCTTTGTGCAGCTTGCGGCCACCCAACCAGTGCCCAGCGCACAGCCGGCGACGACGGACATCTATCTGCATGAAGCAGTTGCCCGCTGGGCCGGCTGGAGTCTCAGCGCGCCACGTCCCGGCAAGCACCTCAGCCGTTACGCTGACCCGGACAAGGCGATTCCACCTGATACGCCGGATCCCGACTACGCCGAGAATCAACCCGTCACGCCATTCAAGTTGCAGGCGAGCTTCAAAGTTGTTGCCGGAACGCTGCCGCAACTCCGGTTCGGGCGACGCTACCGGATTCGCGCCCGCGCAGTCGATCTCGCGGGCAACAGCATGGCGCTCGGCGATAAGCTTACTGACTTGCTCTCGCAGTTGTATGCGCTGCCGCAGGACCCGGAAGGATTTGCGTATCTGCGCTATGAGCCGATTGCCTCGCCTCTGGTGGTCATCCGCGACCCGGCCGCCGTCACCGGTCCTGGTTCAGCGGTCGATCGGCTAGTGATTCGCACATTCAATGCAGATCCTGCGCAGGACGCGGCGGCTGCGGATCTGACTGCGGCTGACCGACACGTCCTGCCGCCGCGCGCCGCCGTGGAAGTCTGCGAGCATCATGGTCTGTTCGACGACGCAGGCGGACGCCTGAAAGGCGACGCCGCGACCTGGACACTGATCAGCGCCCGAGATAATGGCGAGTTGCCACACGCCTCCATCACGGTTGCGGGTAAGACCGATACCTATCCGCGGATCACGACTGCCGAGTACGGGCCGCTTGCGTATTTACTCGACCCACTCTCCCGCGGCGCGGCGATACGCAACTTGCCCGGCACGGCGGCGGGGACGCGCGGCGATGTGGCGCCGGGCGCGGGCGCCGTCGGACCGATTGTCTATCATCGGCTCAATGATCCCAATGCGCGTCCTGGCTCGGCAACGCTCGTGAGTTTCGGTCCTGATGACTGGCAGCAGCGTGTCGGGTTCCGAATAGCGCTTGCAGAGCCGCCCGAAGGTGAGCAGCAATGCGCGCCGGATTGGGATCCAGGCAATCGCGTACTGACCTTGTATCTGCCGAAAGGCACGATGACGACAGTGCCGCTGACCAGTTGCATCGCGCCGGAAGATTTGCCGCTGATGGGCGTATGGCAGTGGCTGCGACAATACATAGAACGCGTGACCGTGACGAATGCGGCGCCCGAGGTGTTTGCGCTAGGCGGTCTTGCCGATCGTGCAGCGCATGTGCTTCAGCTTGCCGTAGAAGGCGGGCATTGGATGCTGACGCCGCCCCGATTGCTGACCTTGATACATGCGGTGCAGCAGCCGATCGACCGGCCGGCATTCGTGGCGCTGGATATCGCGCATCCGGGCCGCGCAGGCGTTGTCGAGACGTTGCAGACGGCACCGATCATGGGCCGGAACGACCCCACCGATCTTGCGGTATGCACCGCATGGCGCACACAGGGCGCGCCCGACGCGTACCTGATTGGCGGGCTTAAAGTGCATGGTGCAAGCACCGCAAAGATCGACATCGCGGCGAGCTGGGCCGAACCGGTGGATGATCCAAACCAGGCCGCATCGGCAATCGTGCAGCGCCACGAACATGTGGAAGAGATCAAGCTGGTGACTCTTGCCGAAGGCTATATCGCCGCAGATGCACAGAATACGCGCCTTGTCGGGTATTACCATACCGAACATGAACAGATTGCGTTCGTGCGTGACGGCGACACGCTGGGGATTCCTGGCCCGGACTCTGAGCAGTTGGCGTTGAGCACCGCGGCGCCACGGCATTTCTTCGGCGACACCAAACACCGGCGCATTCGTTACACGGCCACGGCGACATCGCGTTTCCGCGAATACTTTGATCCGACGCTTGTCTTTACTCGAGACAGCAGCGCAGTCAGCGTTGACGTGCCGGCCTCCGCACGGCCGCTCGCGCCGCAGGTCCGTTATGTGCTGCCCACCTTCGGGTGGGAGCGACAGACCGCCACGAACCTCAAGCGCAGCGTACGTTTCGGCGGCGGTCTGCGCGTGTATCTAGAGCGGCCGTGGTATTCGTCCGGCGAAGGAGAACTGCTGGGTGTGGCGTTATGGAGCACACAGAATGGCACGCTCGATCGTGACCGGTTCAAGCCGTATATCACCCAATGGGGCATGGACCCGATCTGGACGACGGCCGATCTCTCGTATGTGCCACAAACGAGCAATTTCCCGGATGCCGCCATGTCGGAGCCCGGATTACCGCTGGAAGAGTCGAGCGCCACCGCGGCTGACGGCTCGCCCGGGCTGATTGACGTCGTGGGATTTGCTCCACAGTTCGATGCGTCCAGCGGCTTATGGTATGCCGATCTGACGCTCAACACTTTCGCAACGACGTATATGCCGTTCGTACGTCTGGCGCTGCTGCGTTATCAGCCGCACGCGCTTGTAGTCGCGAAGGTCTCACGCGTGGTGTTGGCGGATTTTGCGCAGCTTACGCCCGATCGCGCCGCGATGGTCACTGCCGACCCGTTCCATCCGCGCACTATACGTGTGGTGGTGTCGGGGCTGACTCCGCAGGGGCCGGCACCGATTATCGAGGGTGAGCAGCCGCAGGAACTGCAGCCACCGCCGACTCACATCACGGTACGCGTACAGAAGCATGATTCGTCGCTTGCGTCTGATCTCGCGTGGTCGGATGCACCGACGACCGACGCGAGCGTGGCGACTGTGCAATCGGGTGCGGCGGCGGGGCAGCCGGATCTCACGCTGTTTGTAGCAACGATCACGTTCGCACAGCTGCCCCAGGCAGGCGAGTACCGGCTGTTAATCGAGGAGCGGGAGTATGTCTCTGCAGATTATGTGCTGGTGGAGAATGATCGCACGCTGTGGCCAGGCAGATTGATCTATGCCGAGATATTCGCGATCGATTTCCCCGGGCCGAAGATAGCTTGATCAGGCGTTGGGCGACGGTCAGACGATCACGGCCCCCGCTGGCGTTCACATCGCCAGGCACGGAAATCGGGCCGCCATCGGAGAAAAGAGTCATTGCCCACTGCATTGTGTGATGCAGCTCGTCATGGGCTGGAACGACGAACACCTGCACAGTTCGTTAGAGGACGAAGGGCGGATAGGAAGCGGCGAAGTCCATAGACCTGCTATCAACCTCCCTTCGGCCCTATTCGCTAGTGCTACCACCATTTTCTGCACGACAAGTACGATTACCCATCACGGCGTTGGGCAGAAGTTTGCCGCCAATCCCGCGGCGGTTATTGATCGTCCCGTTGCTCAAACGTCACAAACTGCATCAAAGGTTGTGCATGGGTCACCTGAGGCCCTCTTCAAGGGTCGCGAACCACCAGAGCGTGCCAACAGGATGTAATAGGCAGCTATTACGATAAGTTTTCTTATCACAAGACATCTGTTTTGCACGAAAACTATGTAACCTGAAAACAACCCCAGCGTGATGTGCCACCCACCCGAAGGCTTATTGCGTAACCGCCGGTGGCGACACGCCGGCCCGCAACGTACGGGACCATGCCTTCCCCCCACCTTCCCGGAAGAAAAGGCGGCGACTTCCCGGGCGTCACAGACTTCAGTTCCGCGAATCAACGGTCGTGATTTTCATTCTTTCGTACTCCAAAATCCCAAGCCCGACCGACAAACATGAGTTGCTCACGGTCCCTAACGTCTGGGTCCTTTCATCCACTCCGACTCCATCGCCGCGTTTCGCTCCTCATTCGACTCGATCGCGTCTATCTCCTCATCGACCAATCCCGTCGCCCGTTCGGCGGCTCCTTTCATTTCGGCCGCTGCCGGATCAACATCACCGTTGTCGTCAACGGGGGGCTGCAGCATATCCCTGAGCATCGCGTGCAGTTCCGCCGTATCCCAGGGCAAACCGTGCTGCGTACGGACCTTGATATAGTGCCGCACTTCCGCGTCCTGCTCTGGCGTAAGCGGTAGTCCCCGGAAAGTGTTTTGGGGGTCAGAATCGATCATCTCCGCCTCCTGTATCCATCGCAAGTTACAGTGTATTCCCTCGCGAGCCCGGCAGTTATGATGCGGCCGGCCAGGTACCCCGCGAATTGGTGGAATGGCGTCAACCAGCGGCGGCAGTTGGAGCCGGACGCTGCCGGGCGGCACATCGGGTGCATCGACGTCTGGCTGGTTAGCAGGGACCGGCAAGCCGCCTGCAGCAGCGTCCGCTGCAGCACTGGTATGGGGTGCTGATCAGGCACGAGCAACGCCCGGTTGCTTCATCGCCCACGGCACGTGTCTCCGCTCGATCATTCAGCAAATCAGCGAGTCGCGCCGAGCATAGCGTAGAGCAGAATAAATGTGTCATCCATTGAAAGGCCTAGATCAAGAGATAAATACGCTTCTCTCAGGCTTTACCCTGCTTAGCTAAACAGTTTCAGCCCCCCTACCACTTCGACGCGCATGAGCATGCATCCGATTTTTCGCTCGCCTGGTTGCAGAACTGGTCTGCACCAGTCATCCATCGGGATCAAGGCAAGCGCCGGTATTCTGGCGTTCGCCCGTGGCTCATGAGAGAGCCCCAGAAAACCATCGGTACCAGACCGGTGTCCACGGGAGTATTCACCAATGATCGGCTTGCTGCGTGAGCAGTGCCAGGCTCATTTCGGCTCATGGTCTGGGCATCCCAGCGGTCGTTGATTTGGAGGGCGGCGGGAGCGCGTGGCCCAATCACTAGATTGGGTTCACGCCAACACATTTACCGGGCTCACGGCCCCGCCGGATCTAACCAAAGCATTTGGTCACCTCGAAGGGTTTGCCGTCTCGCAACATGTAGAAGGCCGCGCGCGCGAGCTTGTGCGCGAGCGCCTTCATGGCGACCACGGGCAGGCGCCGGGCTTTCTTGCGCTCATAGAAGCGTCTCGCCTGCGGACAACTGCGCATGGCAACAGCAGCAGCTTCGATGATTGCCCAGGAGAGATACTTGTTGCCGTTCTTGGCATTGCCTTCGCCTTTCTTCCGGCCGTTCGAGACGCGTCTGCTTTCAACGCACCGACAGTACGAGCTGAACTGCCCGGCAGTGCGGAAGCGGGAAATGGCACCCGTCTCCAGCATGCTCGTGGTCGCGAGTGTGACTCCGATACCGGGCGCAGTTTTGAGGATTGCGAACTCGGGACGCAGTTTTGCTTCGCGATGAAGTGTCGACTCGATTACCCTGATCTGTGCTTGCAGGGTGTGCACGACCGCGAGGTTTGCCGCCAGAGCGATCTCGATATGCGGCGGCAAACCAAGTGAAGTTACAGCCGCGCTATCGAGATGGCGGACCTGCTCTGCGTTGAATCTGCCTGGCCAGGATGTTCTCGATGCTGAGAGTGTTCAGCGTGCTTTGTTGTACGAGTTGCATGCGCTTTCGGGCGAGATCACGCAGGCCCCGCTCCTCGGGCGGGTAGATGTACCCCTCTGGCAGTAGCCCAAGGCGGAAGATATGCGCGAGAAACACGGCATCGCGTTCATCGCCGGCGTACGTCAGGCCCTCGTACTGCTTGATGGCCGCGGTATTTGCCAGATGGACGGCAAAGCCCGCGGCCATCAAGCCATCGACGAGCCAGTACCAGTTATAGGTTGATTCCACCACGACCCCTTGCAGGTCCTCGTGAAACGGAGCAAGGACGGCGATGATTGATGACAGGTCGTTGGCCAGTCGCTTGCAGTAAAGCACCCGGTCCTGATCGTCGATCACGGCGACCACGGCGTTGTTCGAGTGCAGATCGATGCCGCTATACTTCATTTCAGCCTCCTGGGGTCGGTTGAGCTTGGCATCTCAACTGTAGACCCTGGCCGCTCCTTCTTTGGGCGGCCAGGAGGCCTTTCAATGATTATCAACATTGCGATATTAATTGTGTCAAAAGGCCATCAGACTGCGTCGCAGGGCAGACGAAGCTCTCGGCGCTACGACGATTACGCGTAAAAAACAAGTATATTTTCCACTCTGCGCACGTCCTGGACACGTGAACAAGACAATCGCTTCAGTGGTCTCTGGGTCGTCGAACCTTCGCGTGACGGGCGCATTTTGGTAAATTCAGGAAGACAGGGTTCCGGACGAACCCTCATCCACTGGCAGGTCGACAAGACCCACCGTCTTGACGCAACCAACATGATTTTCATGAAGGGCAAGACCGTCATGAGGCGTTCGCTGTGCTGCAGGCAAATTGACACAATTAATACGGTTGCATGTAAGTTGACACTTTCATTGCGCTTCGAGTGGCAATAAATCTGCCAATCCATCACACCACATTCGTTGCGTGACGGGGATTCCCGCAGGAATCTTGATTGACAGATTTATTGTGTTCTACGGTTGCGGCGCATCGAATGATTGCCATAAGCGGTTCGGTCAAGCTCCGCCACGGCTGCCCATTGATGTACCATCCGGGCAGTCATTCACGCGCATAGTCACAAGGACATTCGGGCGTCGTCTCCGCTCGAGTAACCGGCCACTCGTATAGGATTACCAATAAATTCCTATCGTAGAGCTGACACAGAATTCAAATTGTCGCGATCCAGTCAGTCACCCTTGTGAACAGGTGCAGACGAGCGCACGGCGTGACCGCGAAACGCGGGTGGCGAGCCATTCAGCTGTACCGATGGAGAGTCGCTGGCAAAGGTGGAGGCGCTACGTTTGGTGCCGTGGCGGACGTCGCTAGCGAAGGCAACCTGGTTGTTCGTCGGCTTCGTCGGCGAGCGAGCCGCCCGGTCTCGCGGCCCTGGTGTGTTGGGGGCATCGAGCTGATAGCCCACGCCGAGCATCACGCCGGCGGAGTCCGGGCCACGCGGCACATGAACGCGGTTCACCTGCAACTGCGTGACCCAGCGGTTGGACGCATACCAGGAGGCGCGCACGCCGTAGACGACGCCCCAGCCGTGCACGTCGGAGTAGCTGCCACCCTGCTCTGCGGTGGTCGTATCGAAGTAGCGATACGGACCGAGCCCGGCCTGCAGCACGAACTGCGGGCTACCTACCGGCACCCTCGCCCAGAGCTGGATGATCTGGCCGTCGCGGTGATGATTCGGAATATGTCCTTCGTTGAGCCACGTAGAGCTCGTCGCGAAGTGCTTTCCGAGCCCCTCCTGGTAGCTGAAAGCCCAGGTATAGGTGTTGATGCTGCTGGCGCGCGAGCCGCCGCCGAGCAGCGAGAATTCCTGCGCGTGCGCCGGCATGCTCATGGCCAGCCATAGCAGTGCGGTCCCGATTGCCGCGCTTCCGATGCGTGACACTGCGAACGTACGACGGAGCTGCCAGCTAAGCGTCGCACTACCTCGAACGCCCGACCGCTTACTGTACGGCATCGGCTTCAAGGCTCGGACTGTTCTGCGGTCGCGCCTTCATGTTCGCGACCGGAAAGTGTGGATACACGAAGTCACCGGTCTTCGCAGTCGCTTCGCTGGCCTCACGCCAGTCGCCGCCCAATGCGAGCAGCAGGTCGACACGCTCGTTGAGCTGCTCGCCGCGCGCGCGGATGAGATCCATTTCCGAGAGCAACAGCGTTTGCCGGCTCTTCAGCGCGTCGCGCTCGTCAGTCGATCCGATCGCCACTCGCGCTTCCTCCCGGACCAGCAGCTTGCGGCATTCCTCGACACGCGCCTGCAACTCCGCGACACGCCCCCTGTAGGTCGTCTCTGCCTGTAGCCCCGCTTCGACTTCGGTCAGCGCCTGGAGCGCGCTATTGTCATAAGCGACGACGGCGGCCTTTTGCGCCTCCGTATAGTAGTCCGCTTGGGCCTTGAGCTTTCCTCCGGTGAAGATCGGCGCAAGGAACGAAGCGCTCGCACCCTTGACGGGGCTGCTCGAGTCCATGAGCGACAGCACGTTGCTGCGAATTCCCGTAATCGCAACGTCGATTGAGACGCTGGGCAGGCGCGCGGCATGCGCCGATTGCCGCTGGTCGAACGCCTCGGCAACGCGATGTGACGCCGCAATGAGATCGGGGCGACGCTCGACGAGATTCGCAGGCAACCCTGCGGGTGGCACGGCGGGCAACGCTGGCATATTCGGGCCGGCCTCGATCTCTCCGGCCGGATAGCGGCCCAGCAGCAATTCCAGTGCTTGCGCGGCCCGGACTTTGGCCTGTGTCGCCTTGATGACGGCGTCCTGATTCACCCTCAGCGCGTTTCGCGCTTCCTGGAGCTCCGTTTGCGGGGCCGCGCCGGTCGCCACTCGATGGCTTTCTATGTCCACGAGTTGCGCCTGAAGCTCGACGATCTGCTTCAACTCCACCTCGATTTGCGCACATTTGATGAGGGAAAACCAACCCTTGGCGGTCGTTGCTGCCACGACCCGCTGCGCCCACAGGTAATCGGCTTCCGTTGCGGCATATTCGGATTTCGCCGCTCGGGACTGCGCGCGAATACGGCCCCAGAGGTCGAGCTCCCAGCTCGCGCCAATGGAAACGACCTGCGACTCGGATTCACCCAGCCGCCCTCTGGCACCTGCGGCCGGAAGAAGCCCGCTGCTCTGCATGGTGACAAGCGCCTCGGCTTGCTGCACGTGAATTGCGGCAAGCGCTAGATCCCCGTTGTGGGCGATCGCTTCGCGCGCGAGCTGGTTCAATTGCGCGTCGTCGAAGCTGGCGAGCCAGCCGTCGGAAGGATCACCCGGTGTGCTGCCGTTGGCCCACTGGCGATGGCTAGAAAGCGCCGGAGCCGCCTGAGCAGCGAGATCCCTGACCCTAGGAGGCGCTTCGAGCGTGCAGCCGATTAGTGACCCTAAACAAGTTGCGAGTAGAGCCAGATAGATTTTCTTACGATTGGGCAACAACACGATCATTCCTTCAATGCAGCTTGATGACGAGATAGTTCAATCTGGAGCTCACGCGCAGGAACACCATGCGAATGATCTGAATCGCTTCTCCATGCTGCGTATAGATCGCCCCTGCGCCCAACGCGCCGAGCGGGAGCAGCGGCCACTTCGATTGATCGTCCAATGCGAGCTTGACGGCAAAACGGTTCGGCGTCGAGGCAAGCGGACCGGTATTGGGCAGCATGCCGCCTTGAGGCAATTGCCCCTGAGACTGCGCCCAGACAATCGAGTCCACCTTCGCTTCGAGGATCGCACCGGGCATCGTAGGCAGATACACCTCTGCGGCATCCCCTGGACGCACGTTGTACAGCTCGTTCTGGCCGTAGAAGGCAATCAGTTCCTGGTCATCCTCGACGAAGCTGAATGCAGGCGTCAACGGCAACGGGACCAGCATCGTGCCAACGCGAACTTGGAGATTCACAACCCGGCCGTCTGCCGGAGCACGATAAACCGTCTGGGAAAGCTCCCATTTAGCGCTTTCCAGCATGCTTTCCGTTTCCGACCGGCGTGCCCGCGCGGCGGCGATGGCGGCGAACTCTCCGCGGCTTTGTGCGGATAGCTTAGCCTTCGCCTCATCTTCTTGCGCCTGCGCACTGACCAGTTGGCCTTCCAGTTCGCGCTTTCGCGCCATGGCATCGTCGCGGTCGAACTTCGAGCCCGCTCCGGCGGCGAGCAGCGCGTCCTGCTCCTTCAGTCTTTGCGTGGCAAGCGACAAGGAAGCCTGCACGGTGCTCACCTTTCCTGCTTCGCGGCGCACAGATTCGGAAAGTTGCCGGGCCGAAGCATCGGCCTCGGAAACGGCCGCATCGTCGGCACGCAACCTGCCTTCAAGCTGGTCGACTGCCAATTGATAAGGAGTGGGATCGATACGCAGCAGAACATCGCCCTTGCGGTAGTGCTGGTTGCCTTCAACCGGAAGGTCAACGATGCGCCCCTTGACCTGCGGCACCACCTGAAGAACTTTGCCGACCACTCGCACCTCATGTGTCGAGGGCGCCACGACGTTCAGGGTAAGAATCATGGTTGCAAGCGCAATGATCGGCAGCGTGAACGCGATAACCATGGAAACAGGGTTCCACGGCAGCCATTTGAACTTGAAAAAGATCAGCCACACGCAGAACGCATAGACACCCAGAATCAATACTTCCATCTAAACCTTGTCCTTCTCATTGACGATAGCGCCGGCTTGCCCGTGTGGATGGCCTGGCACCTCCCGGCTATCCTCATCTTCGGGCGGCGCCTTGTCGGTGCCGTAGGCCGCCATATAGAAAACCGGCTTGGTGTGAGCCCATAGCCATGCCAAGGGCCACAGCAGGCCACCAAAGAACAATGACAGCAGACACAGTGCGTGGATCGCCTCCTTTTGTGGATGCCGCCTATTTCTCGCTACCCTTTCCGGCAAGATATGAAGGATCCAGAAGACGTAGATGCCGGCAACCGGCACCACAGCCAGCACCACCCACGAAATGAAATCCGCTGCGTGTTCGAGCGTCCCTCGCGAAATTGCTGCAAAAGACGGCGTGCTCAGCGCCAGAAGCGCGGCGCCGGCCGCCAGATACCGGGCGGACCTGGCCAGTGAATTGACGATGCGTGGATGCTCAACCATATATTCCGTTTGATTTGATTCGAGTATGCATGGCGCCTACGATTGCGAGACAGGTTCATGGCGGGGCCGATACCCGCCGCAATCCAGGTAACGCGCTACGCACCGATTCGAGATGGCGCCCGTGAATATCATCATGGGTATCGCCTCGTTCAGGCCCAACGCGACCGTCATTACCCCTGCGCTGGCGAGGTTGCGCAGCACCGGATCGATTTCCGGATCTTCTGTTGGTGCCGTCGAGGAGTGACTTCGGCTTTCCCGGCGTGAGACCTGGCTGTCCATGCTTTGTGCCTGATCTGAATAGAGCAGGTCATATTTGCCCGCCGAAGCTCCCTCGTGCCCTCGAGACCGGCCTACCTCCATGTAGAAGCCGAAACCAAAGCCTGCGTTCGGCGACATCCGCGCCCATCCATCCGACGGGATCGCTTGCGCGTACGCCTGCCCGGCGCCCGCCATCGCCACGGTAACCGTGATTTGATGTGCCGCGGCGCGCAACGTGACGCGGCGCCGACTAAAATGCCGCCGAAGTAGCTGGTCGCGAGCGCGGCGGATGCTCGACAGGAGCGCGGCGAGCAGGTCAGGTCGCCCTCGGGCGGCCGCTGAATGATCATTCCCGTTCATCTCTGTTCCCTTTCCGTTGAGGCACACGTCGCGATTCGCGATAGGTGCCGTGCCAATCGTTCCATCAAGTCCCGAAAATTACGCGCCGCGGCACGTCGTCGCTATCACAGGAATCAGAAAAGATGCAGGCATGGCGTTTCTGATTCCTGTGATAGGCGGGAACGCGCGCTCGCCCTATTCTCGTCGCGAGGTCTCGTTGCGAGATCGCATTCCACACAGGGGAGACGGGAAATGATCAGTTGCACGCGGCGCGAACCGCCCGGCGCAAATGCGTGTGGTATCCAGTCGAAGGGTATCGCCATGCCGACGTGGGATTCCAGCTCTTCGGCCGGCAAGCTGCCCGTTGAATATCAACCCATCGTTTCCGCCCGCTCTGGTGCATTGACCGGCGCCGAGCTCATCACGCGCAGGAGCAACGGGCAGGCCAAGCAGACTACGCCGGAATTTGCGTCCCTTTTTGACTGTGCCTGCGCTGACCTGGCGCGATGGCAGTGCCGCGCACCGAGCCGCATGGCGCTCTCGATTCCAATCTCGACTGATCAACTTCTGGACAAGCGGTTCCGGCCACTGGTCGCACACTACGTCCAGAAACATCACATCCGTCCCGCCGGCATCAGGTTCGACCTGCGCGAGCCCAAAGAGCGAGATGTCACCGGAATCGTCGTCCAGCGATTGTCGGACCTCAGGCGCATGGGCATTTCAATCGTGCTTGACGACTTCGGCGTAAAGCATTCCACGCTTTCGAGTCTGATCACATTGCCGGTCAGCGGCCTCAAGTTCGGCAGGCAGTTCACCGCGAGTCTTCCGGACGACGTAACTTCGGTGGGTATCTTGACGAACGTTGTCAGCCTTGCCAGCAACCTCGGGATTTCCGTAGCGATCGCCGGCGTAGAGAACGCTGGGCAGCTCGCCTGGCTCGGCCGGTTCGCAGATCTGGACGTACAGGGCAACATGATCTCCCGGTCTCTCTCCTCCGAGGCGCTCCTTTACTGGCTACTCCGGCGGCCCACCGGGTTGGCGCCGAATGGCGGTGCCCACGAAAGCGCGGGGAAAGCGTCAGTCAGGTAAACTAAAAATGGACGCGAGATTCTCAGCCCTCTCGAGATATCGCGCCCTATTTTAGTTGATAGATCCACTTTATTTATTCGTGTGATACGAACCGTTCCCGCGATTCTCGGCCTACCAATCGAATCTCAATGTGTTTTATGTTATAATGTAGATGACTTATCCGCTATACCCTCGCACCTTATCGGTTGCGATCGCGGACGACCACCCGCTGATCCGTCTCGCGATCAAAGAGGTGCTGCGCCCGATCGGCTTCCAGGTCGTTACGTTATGCCAGTCCGGCAAAACGCTCGTTGAGGCGCTCGACCGGCAACGCTTCGATCTCGTTGTCACCGACTTTTCGATGGAGCGCGCGCAAGGCAGCGAAGACGGGCTGCGCCTGATCCAGCGCATCCGCATGCGCCATCCCGATACGCCCATTGTCGTCTTCACCATGCTCACCAACAGCGGTCTGCTGGCCTGCATCAAGGCGGAAGGTGTGGCCGGAATCGTCGGTAAATCGGAGGACCCCGAGATCCTCAAGTGTATTTGCCTTGACGTCGTGTCTGGCAGCGCGGGGCCGCGCCTCTCCCCAGCCGTTGGGGACAGGATCGCGAGCGCGGCTGGACGCCCCGGCGGCAATACAGTCTCATTGTCCTCAAAGGAAATTGAGGTCGTCCGCATGTTCGCGAACGGCGACTCACTCACTAGCATCGCGACCTCCTTTCATCGATCGCTCGCGACAATTGCAGCCCAGAAGCGCTCGGCCATGCAGAAGCTGAACATTGCCAACAATGCCGACTTGATTACCTATGCACGCGACCACGGTCTCGCATGAGGAAGAACGCTACGCCTCGTCGCAATGAATCGCCGCTGCGCACCTTCGATTCGATCGAGAATAACCTGCAGCGGGAAAGACGCGTCTTCTCAATCGTGGTGGCCCTCCTGGCGCTAGTCACGCTCGCCTGTGCGGTAGTGGCCATCACGGTACGCCTGAATGCATCGCTGCGCGCACAGGAGCAACTCGCGCGACTCTACGAACAAAGCGTCGTGGACGCGGTGCTCGAGCGCCGCAGCGCGCTCACGGCGTCCAATCTCATACTGAGCCTGCGCGTCAATGACCCGTTTCATCCCGACTACGGCGAGCGGGCCAGCGGCGTATGCGTGCGGGTGTCGCCATCGCCGCACAAAGACGCCGTCCTTGAGCAAAGTTGTAACGAGGCGGTCCGCATCCTGCTCGCGGCAGGTCAGATGCCGACCATCGAAATGATTTCAGTCGCCGACGGTGCGGCTTATCGATACGTCACCCCGTATTCCGCGCACTCGCGTGAATTCGGGAAGCGCCTGCCGATGCGGCCCTCGATGATCGTTGACGCGGTGCTCAATCAATACCGGGCCGCCAAGCTCGAGCCGCTGGAAGCCGCGAGAGAAAAGCGGGTCGTCTGGTTGACGATTCCTTCCGCGCAAACGAGCAATGGTCCGGAGATGATCGGCGCGTCGCTGATTGCGAAAGGCAATCAGATCTACGCGGTTGCCCTCACTCGCATCGCGCTTAACGATTTGCTCCAGCCGGCGAGAGAAGGCCTGACCCTACCCGATGCCATCTTTTTCGACAGCTTCGATGTTCCTCTCGAGAATTCGGGAGACGCAGTCAATGCCGAAATGCTCGACCACAAGCTGCAAGGCAGACAAGACGGGGTGTTTCACTGGATCGGGGGCTATGGCTGGGCGCTGCGCCTTGCGCCCCTCACTGCAGACTTCGGGCGCCTCATATTCGTGCTCCCGCCGGGGCAGCAGGTGCAGAAAATGGCTGGCGAGTTGCTGCTGGTCGGCGCCGTAACTCTGGTGGTCCTCGTCCTGCTATTCGCCATGTACCGGTACTGGAACTACCGTTTCCTCGCGGTGACGTACAAAGAGGCCTCGCGTGCGCTGGAGAGCGAAATGCTCAACCATCTTCTCGTTCACGCGAACCCGGTCGGTCTGTGCATCGTGCGGCGCGAAACGCTGGAGATCATGGTTTCAAACCAGATCGCATGCGAGGTCTTGGGCATTTCGCCAGGGGAGATGCGCTTGCCGCACGGCCTTCGCGCCGTGTTCGACTCACATCTCGATGCACAGGAAGCGAGTGCCAGCGAATCCGGCATTTTCCAGATCCCGTTTACCTTGAACCGGACTGCCAGCGGCCCGGTGCATCTGGAGATTACCTATGCGAGCGCCGAAGTCAGGCACGAGGCCGTACTGTTTTGCGCAATCGTGGATATGACAGAGCACCATCACTCGAAGCAACTGCTTCGCCAAGCCAAGCTCGCGAGCGATGCGGCCGCGAAGGCAAAGCTCGCATTCTTCGCATCGATGAGCCACGAAATACGAACACCGCTCTCTTCGCTCGTCGGGAACATAGAACTCGTCGCCTTGGGGCGACTCGACGCTGAGCAGAGAGAACGCGTTCGCGCAATGCAGGTTTCGGCAGACGGCCTGCTGCAGGTGGTCAATGACGTACTCGATTTTTCGAAAATTGATGTCGGCTCGTTAACCCTCGGAGAGGCGCCTGGTTCACTCGTCGATCTGTTGCATGGGATCGCGGCCGCGCACGCACGCGAGGCAAGCAAGCGCGGGTTGACGTTGCACGCCATTCTCGACCGGCGCATTCCAGCTGAAGTCCAATTCGACCCTGTGCGCCTGTCCCAGATCGTCAACAACCTCCTGAACAATGCGCTGAAGTTCACGCACTCCGGCAAGATTGTGCTGCGTGCACATTGGGCGAATGACGGCTTCGTTATCGAGATCTCCGACACTGGCGTTGGAATACCCGAAGACCAGCGCGATCGCCTCTTCCAGCCGTTCTCACAGGCAGCCTCGCATCGCCTCGGCAACGCACGAGGTGCCGGGCTCGGACTTTCGATCTGCGCGAAGCTCTGCGAACTCATGGGCGGCAGGATCCGGCTCGACAGCATTGCAGGCATGGGCACGCGCGTCACCGTCAATCTGCCGTTGCGGGTCTGCGGCCCCGGCAAGGCGCCCGCGCCTTTCGCGAGTGCGCCGACAAACCGGGCGGCTGCGCTATTTCGTGCACCTGAGCATTACGAAGCGCTGCTGAACCATCTGGATTGGTCGGACAGTCCGCCCGTAGTCATTCCGGATATGGGTGAGGCGGTGGACCTCGACGGGTTCGATTGCCTCTTTGTCACTGAAGAATTCGCGGCTGAGGAGGTTGCACGATGGTGGCCCGAGCCGGCCTCAATCATCTGGGTGAAGCAGCAGGGTCCGCTTGTTGCCTCGACGCGTGCGGACGGCGGCCAGGACGTCTCGATATATAGCCGTGCAGGAATTCACGCGGCGCTGCTCGCGGCAATTCCGGGCGGCCCTCTGCCTGGACAGACCACCGGCCGCCACAACGGGCGGACACCGGAGAAACCGCTGAGGAGTCTGCGCATACTGATCGCGGAAGACAACCGGTTGAACCGCAGCCTGCTGCGCGATCAGCTTTCCGTCCTTGGGGCTGGCGTGCTCCAGGCCGGCAACGGCTACGAGGCACTGGCGACACTGTCGACAACGCGTGTCGACGCGGTGCTGACCGATATCGATATGCCTGATATGAACGGGTTCGAGTTGCTTCGCGAGATTGGAGCGCTCGCTCTGGATATCCCGGTCTACGCTGTGAGCGCGAGCACGCGGCATGAAGACGTTGCTGACGCACGTGCGATGGGTTTTGCGGACTATTTCACGAAACCGGTCTCGCTTGCCCTTCTCGCTACGGTGCGCAGCGGAGTCGCCTCAGATGAATCTGCCTGCCTGGACGTTGCGCCTCCTCGAGCCGCGCACGCATGGCCCGAAGACGACCTTCCAGAGATTCCGCGCGTGCCCGCAGCCTATGTGAGCGCATTTCTGGAACAAGCCGCAATCGATCGTGAAGAACTAGAAAGCGTCATTGCCGAACGCAGCATTGCGCAGTTCGAACGTGCGTTGCACCGCATCGGGGGCTCGCTTGCCGTGCTCGAGCGCTCTGGGTTGCTCGCACTCTGCGAAGACTTGCACCACTACCTCACGGAAGCGGGAAGCTGGAACGCCGAAATCGAAGACCAGGCGCAGTTTGTCCTGCAAGCGTTTGCGCGCATGTGCGAATCCGTCAAGCAAAATGATATGCAGGCCAAGGCGGCTGAGGCGCTGTAATCCGCATTTTGCAACTTCTATGATTGTGTCCATTGCGGCGAAGAAGCAATATGGTCATGACAGCTGCAGCGATCAATAGCAGATCTGTCGTTTCACTTCATGTGGACTCTCCCTTCTCGCCCGCCTTCGTGCGGGCGACTTTTTCCCCGCAAATCACCTATGAGCAAACGTCGAAGGTTTATCTTTGCCGCGCAGGCTGTATTCGCGCTGGCGTCCGTTATCGCGCCCGGCATGGCCACAATCGCACAGGCACAGGTCGTTTATCCGAAACCCGTGATCTATCCCGCAAGGGGGCAGTCGCCCTACCAGCAGTCCAATGATGATGCAGCCTGCTATAGCTGGGCCAGGCAGCAAAGCGGCGTAGACCCCGCACTTGTAGCGACAGGGCCGGCGCCCGTAGTGGTGGCTCCTGGCGGACAGCGCGTGGTCGGCGCCGCACGCGGTGCCGCGGTGGGCAGCGTCGCCGGCGCGATTGCGGGTGACGCCGGTAAGGGCGCTGCGGCGGGCGCCGCGATCGGCGCTATGGCTGGAGGAATAGAACGACGCCAGGAACGGCGCGAGATTGCGGCTTACGGCGCACAGGCCCAGGCAAGCAACGAGTACGCGATGTCGTCGTATTGGCACGCATGGCGCGCCTGCATGAGCGGACGGGGCTATACGCTCGAATAGAGAGCGTCCGCAGCGGCCTTTACGCACCGCGAAAGGGCCTTGTTGCCCACCCGGCCGCTGCTGCTAGTGATCACGCAGATATCGCGAGCGCACCTCAGCGCGGTCGTGAAAATGCGTGCGTCGTACTGAACTCATCCTGAGTCCCTATCTCGTACTCAACGACGAACCGAACGGGGCTGTCACTGAGGTGAACGTCTCGCAGGCTTTGCCGGCACACCACAACTGAAAACGATGTCACGCGCGTCCACCTTCGGCCCCAGCCCGCTTTCGAGCCGATCGAATGCGTAGACCACATACACAGGCTTGTCGGCGCATACCTTGCCGGCTACGTTGAAACAGGTCTTGCTGCTCTGGAACAAACCGTGGCAATGCACGCTCCAGGCTTCTTGGCCTTTGGACAGTTTGACGGCTTCCGCATTTTGCGGCAGTCCGGATGATGTCGTACAACCGGCGGAAACGGCAAGGACGAACAGGACTGAGAGAATACGGATATTCATTAGGTTTCAAGCGGGCTGATTGCGGTGAGGGGCAATGGCGCCGCAGCGGCAACTGTGTGCGTACTTCGTGGCAACTCTCAAAACACAAGGGCCGAGTTCAAACATCGCCATGCATTCCTTATGGTCTAGCAGGCTGCGGAAATACCGTGCACTGAAGTCATCGCGACGAATAGCGAAAGCGTTGATATAAGAAGCTCACCCACCACGAAATTATGCGCGGCGCCGACACGTTCACCGAGAATCTGTTTTCCGTGCGCAAGTTGGACGATTTTGTTCCGACCTCGCATCCGCTGCGCTCGATTCGCGTTATGGCGAACGAAGCGCTGGCGAAGATGGATCGGATCTTTGCCGGGATGTATGAGGTCGACATCAAGGGAGGCCGGCCGAGCATCGCGCCAGAGAAGCTGTTGCGTGCGATGCTGCTGCAGGTGCTATACAGCATCCGATCCGAGCGTCAGCTCATGGAGCAAACGCAATACAACCTGCTGTTTCGGTGGTTTATCGATCTGTCGATGGATGATTCGGTCTGGGTGCCGACGGTGTTCACGAAGAACCGCGAGCGATTGATCAGGCACGATGCGGTGGTCGAATTTTTCAACGAAGTCCTGTCGATCGCGCAGAAGAAGAACTGGCTGTCGGGCGAGCACTTTAGCGTAGATGGCACACTGATACAGGCATGGGCAGGACACAAGAGCTTTGCGCGCAAGGACGGTGAAGACGACAGGGATGACGACAGCGGCAGCGGCGAGGGAGGCTTCAAGGGTAGCAAGCGAAGCAACGAAACGCACGAGTCGAAGACCGATCCCGATGCACGGCTTTACCGCAAGGGCAAGACGGCCAGCGAACTTCGTTACATGGGTCACACACTGACAGACAATCGACATGGGCTGGTGGTCAACGCCCGCGTGAGTCGCGCTGACGGACACGCGGAACGTGAAGCGGCCAAGGTCATGATCAACGATGCGCGGCAAGCAGCGAAGGACGCGGCTGCACAAATCACGCTGGGCGCGGACAAGGGTTACGACCCACAGGAATTCATCGAAGCTTGCCAGCAGATGAAGGTCACGCCGCACGTGGCACAGAACACCTCCGGCCGCCGTTCGGCGGTGCCCGATGCGATTGCGCGCAGCGTCGGCTACGCGATGTCACAGCAAAAGCGCAAGCTGATCGAACAAGGTTTTGGATGGGCGAAGACCGTGGGCAGCATGCGCCAGGTGATGGTGCGCGGGTTGAAGAAAGTCGACCAGATGTTCGTGTTGAACATGGCGGCCTACAACCTCGTGCGCATGCGTTCGCTAGGACAGGTCCGCTCGTAGTGACGGCAATCGCGGGAATGAGGCGAAAAATACGCCTCAACCCGTCGAAAAAAACTTGGATTTGCCTTGAGATCTCGCAATGCAAAAAATTGACGACGAGACCCGCGCAAAGCCAAGAACGCTGTTTTCGCAGAGAAGTATTTCCGCAGCCTGCCAGGAACAGCGCATCGAAGCGCGCAGGCCGTGCGCGCGATCGATCGTCAGTGTTGAGTGGGTTGGATTGGTTCTGTCGTCGGCACAGGCGTCAAACCGCGAGAGATGGTTCGCATACCTACACACGTATCCCGGAAAAATCGCTTAAGACACCTTGTGGATCCAGCCGAATGGATCAGCAAATTTGCCGCGCTGAATACCGGTGAGCGTAGTGCGAATTCGTTGTGTGACAGGTCCTTCGCCACCATCGCCGATCTTGAATTCGCCCGCCGCGTGACGAACTTCTCCGATGGCCGTCACAACCGCTGCCGTACCACAGGCGAAGGCCTCCTTGACGCGACCGCCGATCGCATCGGCTTGCCACGATGCGAATGCATAAGGCTCTTCGGAGACTGTGATGCCCTCCCGTCTGGCCAGCTCAATAATGGAAGCACGCGTAATACCGGGCAAGATGGTGCCCGACAGCGGAGGGGTACGCAGGGAGCCGTCGTCCATCACGAAGAACACGTTCATGCCGCCCAGTTCTTCGATCCATTTGTGTTCCGCAGCGTCGAGGAACACGACCTGGTCGCAGCCTTTCGCTGCCGCCTCGGTTTGCGCAATCAGGCTGGCGGCATAATTTCCGCCGCACTTGGCCGCGCCTGTTCCACCTGGTGCCGCTCGGGTGTATTGGTCGGACACCCAAACAGTGACCGCTGTCTTACCCGCCTTGAAATACGGCCCAACGGGCGAAGCGATGACACAGAACAGATACTCGTTGGCGGCGCGCACCCCGAGAAAACTCTCCGTTGCAAACGTGAAAGGCCGAAGGTACAAACTGCCATCGCCGCCAGGAATCCAGTCCCGATCGATCTTCACGAGCGCATCCACTGCGCCGACAAAGAGTGTTTCGGGGAGTTCCGCCATGGACATGCGCGCTGCCGACGCGCGAAACCGCCTGGCATTCTCGTAAGGCCTGAAAAGCGAGATCGAGCCGTCGTCGCCGCGATAGGCTTTCATGCCCTCAAAAATCTCCTGCGCGTAGTGCAGCACAGCGCAGGCGGGGTCAATCTGAAACGGCCGGCGCGGCTCAACTTTCGCATCGTGCCAGCCAAGGGTATTGGTCCACCGGACCGTCGCCATGTGATCGGTGAACACGCGACCGAATACCGGGTTGGCAATGCTCGCGGTGATCTCATCGCGTGGGGTAGGTGTCGTGCTGGGCGAAATAGCAAACTGGACAGTTGTTTCAGTATTCATGGTTTCTTCGAGCAATGACGAAAATAACGCGGTCGCAGGGTTTCTGCAATCCGGCGGTCTGTGACGTGAAAGCCTTGGTCGCTGACCGTTATGGATGCGCGCTGCCGGAATTCACCCCCTCGCCCGGACGTGCCAAGGCAAGCAGCGCGACATCGGAAACGATGGCCTCACGATCGGCGAGAGCCTTGAAGCGCGCGAACGCTGCATTCAATTCTGCATCGCTGTCCATCATGACGCCAAGCTCACGCAGGCGCTGTTTGAACGCGGTTCGACCAGAAAGCTTCCCGAGCACGATCCTGTTTGCGCTCCAGCCTACGTCTTCCGCCCGCATGATTTCGTACGTATCGCGCGCTTTGAGCACACCGTCCTGGTGGATGCCGGACGCATGAGCGAATGCGTTAGCGCCAACGACCGCCTTGTTGGGCTGCACGGCAAATCCGGTAATCTCCGAGACCAACTGTGAAGCGGCGACAATCTGGCTCGTATCGACGCGCACGTCGAGGCCGAAATGATCTCCCCGGGTCTTGACCGCCATGACGACTTCCTCGAGCGCCGTATTCCCTGCCCGTTCGCCCAGTCCGTTGATCGTGCACTCGATCTGCCTTGCGCCGCCCGATTTGACCGCGGCTAGTGAGTTCGCCACGGCGAGGCCAAGATCATCGTGACAGTGCACCGAAAAAACCGCCCGGTCCGAATTTGGAATGCGCTCGCGTAGTTCGCGGATCAGTGCTGCATAACCTTCTGGCATGGCATAGCCAACGGTATCGGGTACGTTGATCGTAGTCGCGCCTTCGGCAATCACACCCTCCAGCACCCGGCAGAGAAAGTCCATGTCGGAGCGACTAGCGTCTTCTGGCGAGAACTCGACGTCATCGGTGAAACTGCGCGCCTGACGCACGGCGCGACGCGCCTGCTCGTACACCTGGTCGGGCGACATACGGAGTTTTTTCTCCCATATGCAGCGGCGATGTCGCGAGAAAGGTATGGATGCGAAAACGACTGGCTGGCCGCATCGCTTCGGCCGCACGTGAAATATCACGCTCGTTCGCGCGTGCGAGAGAACAGATAATGCTATCTTTCACTTCGCTTGCGATTACGCGCACTGCCTGGAAATCGCCCTCGGAGCTCGCTGCGAAGCCCGCTTCGATCACGTCGACCCGCATACGCTCGAGTTGCCTCGCAATGCGGAGTTTTTCTTCTTTTGTCATCGACGCACCCGGCGACTGCTCTCCATCCCGCAAGGTGGTATCGAAAATGATGAGTTGTTCTGCCATGCCAGTCTCCTGTAGGGATCGGCAACTGCATTGATCAGGGATTGGGGGTAACCTTTCCCGCTTGCCGGAACGCTGGATCACAGCGCCCGACCGTTCGCGATTATAGCCAACGATATTTCAGGTGAACCTGGGGTCAACCCGCGACTTTGAGGATCCAGTCGCACGGCCAACGTGCAAGGCAACACAACGCTCATCGGTCCCGCGCAGCGCTTGCCCGATTGCGGATCATCTCGAGAAACCACTCGCGTGGCGATGTCACACGTTCAGCCAAAACAGTACTCGACTAACATCTACCGCGCATTTCCCTCTTTCCCGTGTTCAGAAGGCCTTCCAGAGCGTTCATGTATCTCTCGGGGCCGCCACTGTCTTCTGGCGGACAACGCCCGCAGGCCGCGACGCGGCACGGTAGCGGCCTTGACCGCTGGTTGTACGCGCACCGCTCGACGCGCACGTCATGTAACCACCACGAGGTGACGTCGTACAGGTAGCCAAAGCACTCATGCTCGTGCAGGCCAAACGCCACTAGCGACAGGGTGTCTGGGCCGTCGAAGAATTGGAACGCACCGTCGCGATGTCCACCGTAACGCCATGCGCGGATGATCAACCGGTGCGGGTGTTCGTCGCTCCAGCCCATGGCGAGTTGCATCACCTGATGCAGTCGCGCAATCGTGATCTGCTCGGGAAGCAACACTCGCCGCCAGACCGGCGGGCTGACGCCGCGCAGGCTGATGCGTAACGGGAGGACGGAAGGCGGATCGGAACGGTCGTGGTCCATCGCCCCGCTATAAACTTCCCATCGTCCATATGCGCTGCGACCAGGCTTCCCCCCGCTTTGGCGCGGTCTCATAGAACGCCGTGCGCGCGGCCCGCTACCAGCGTGGCTGCTGCCAGCCTGGTTGCTGCCATGGTGGCTGCTGCCAGGTTGGCTGACGGGCACCGTGTATGTCGCCTGCCACCGCGCCCGCAGCGCCGCCGATGAGCGCACCTGTCCACGCGTTGCCACCGGCGATCGCCGCGATGCCCGCGCCAGCACCGGCCCCAAGCGCCGCACCGCTCACGGCGCCCTGCTCGCGCGGGGTCATATTCGTGCAACCTGTCATGGCAATGAGCCCGACGATGCTTGCGATCCATCCCAGTCGTTTCATGATCTTCGCCCTCATTGACTCTTGTTCTGGCCCGGTACGACCATCTGGAACCAAAGGGTCTCGATCACCGGATGCTGGATCATTGTGGGGTTCGCCGTGTAGTAGCTGTCCAGACCCTGGCGTACGCTGTCGAGCGTCTGGCCCTGCATGCCTTTGCCGAAGCGTTGCGCGATATCGTTGCTGTTTACCGTATTGCCGGCATAGGCATAGGCACGCTCAATATCCAGCAGATTCGCAATGCCAACGAGATAGGCTTTCTTCTCCGCATCCGTTGACGCCATCCATTGCTGTCCGGTGACGATGGGAATGCCTTGCGCTCGCGCGACGCTCCCCATCATTGCCAGCGACAGGAATGTTAGAGACAACAGCGTTTTCCAACGTGGTCTGATTGCCATCACATGCTCCATGGAAGTCATGTTCCCCGGCCGGCCGCCGATGAACGGCTCCGGCGTGATCGGGCTGAGCGAACTACCAGCTATGAACTTGAATCGGCTTTCGGCCATTCCGCAGCATTGCCGTCAAGCTTGATGAAAGAGTACTCGCGATCCTCGCGCTGCGCTTCGTACGGTGTCGTAGACATCGAACCCGGTCACATCAAGTCGTTGCGCATCCCGCGTTACGCGCGATTCAGCGAGGATGTGCGTTTTCAATGCCGGGGGCATATCAGGTTCGACCGCCGGCAACCCGGTCGGCATGACCCAATCGACAGAAAAGATGTATGTGTACGTTCAGGCAGATGCGCCGTCACGGCTTGCTCGATTGGGTGGCGCGTGACGATTCGCAGGGCGTGGCCCGCCAATTCCCGTTGGGGGGATAAGTTTTCTTACGCGAGGAGCTACGACCAATCGTCCAACCCGACCGGCGAGTTGCGCAAAGTCCTGCGCCGTTTTCGCCGTGGAAATCGGAGATCCGCTTCGGCCCGTTGGCGAACGGGGCCGAGGGGCACGTAACTGCGCCTAACGCCTGAATGGCGGTAGGAGAACTCGTATCCGCATGCGGACCACCAAAATGCTTTGTTTTCGGTAGCAGCATGCGGATGCATGCGAGGCGTACCACTCTTCCCATTAAAAGCACACCTAACGGATACGCCCGCCCCTTCTTATCCGGTTTATCCTGGTGCGGCCTTTATATCAGGGGAGCGGCATGCTTAGAGCCGCGCACCGCCCGTCGCGTCGATCACCTGCCCCGTCGTCCAGCGTGCCTCATTCGACGCGAGGAAGGTGACGACGTCAGCCACATCGACAGGTTGGCCCACTCGCGAAAACACCGACATGGCCTCTGCGCCGGCACGTGCCTCCGGTACCTTGATCCACGCCGCATTCATGTCGGTCTCCGTCACGCCCGGCATGACCGCATTCACCGTGATACCACGAGGACCGAATTCGGGGGCAAGCGCCAGCGTCAGCGTTTCAATGGCACCCTTCGACGCGGCATAAGCGGGATGCGTTGGGGCCGCGACACGCGTAAAACCCGTCGAAACGTTGATAATTCGTCCATTGTCGCGAATGTGATCTGCAATAGCCTGAATCAGGAAGAACGGTGCCTTGAAGTTGATCGTCAGGACCTCGTCGAATACTGATTCACTCGTCTGAGACAGGGGGATGGCCGGTGCCACGCCAGCGTTGTTGACGAGAATGTCGAGCCGGGGTTCGCCTATGGCACCGATCGCGGCTGCCTTGAACTGATCCCAGATACTGTCCGTTGCTTCCTTCCCGCGATTCAGGTCCGCTTTGATAGCGACCGCTTTCGATCCGAGCGCTTCGATTTCACGGATGGTGGCGTTCGCCGCATCCCGATTGGCGCCGTAGTGCACACCGATGAGCGCAGCCCCTTCTCTCGCAAATGCCAGGGCGACAGCACGCCCGATGCCACGCGAGCCTCCCGTAATAAGGGCCACCTTGTTTGAAAGTTTTGCAGACATCGACCACTCCTTCCTGACTGAATTAGTAGTGGTCGCTATAATATTAACGTTGAAACATGCTTGTCAACGATTTTTATAGGACTCGATATAAAAATGAGCGAACCCGCCCGGAAACGCGGCAGGCCGAGGTTGCTGGACCGCGACGTGGGACTCGATGTCGCCGCTCGCCTGTTCTGGGAGCACGGATACGAGGGTACCTCGATCGCCGATCTGACCGAGGCCATGGGTATCCCGCCGCCGTCCCTCTACGCAACGTACGGCTCCAAGGAAGACCTTTACAGACAGGCGCTCGACCATATCAGCGAGCGTGAAAACAAAGCGGCGCTGGAAGCGCTAGGCGGAAAGATGCCGGCTCACGATGCAATAGCGTTCTACCTGCACGACGCGGCGACACGCTTTACCGCCGCGGGAAGGCCGCGCGGCTGCATGGTTTCGACTGCTGTTCTCCAACACGCCGAAAAATGCGAGTCTGTCGCCCAGACGGTCGCCGCACGGCGCGAGCTTGGGCTGCAGACCATCAAGGCGCGCTTCGACCGTGCCGTCGCTGAGGGCGAGCTTGCCGCCGATACCGACACCGATGCGCTCGCACGCTTTTATGGCGCAGTGGTGCAAGGCATGTCGGCGCAAGCGTGTGACGGGGCATGCAGGGAAACTTTGCAGCGGCTGGCTGATATTGCGTTGTCGGCATGGCCATCGCCCTCAGTTCATCGCCAGAAGCCGGTTTCGTGAGCGAACCGGTTATCACCGAACAGGACACGGCCGTATCGACAGGATTCGGCCACTCGGAGGCGGGCGACATCGCGACACTGGTGGCGCTCTGTTGCTCCGGCGAAACCAGGTCGTCCCACAGACTACCAAATCGACAGGCGCTCGTCAGCGAGATCCAGCGCACTTATTAGTTTGCCAATCGTGAGCTCCTTGCCGTTTTCCCACGCTCGACCCGGAGGATTGCCGGTAGCAACACATTATTCTTCGCGGCCGTCACTTCTGCGAGAATCGATATCGCAATTTCGGGCGGCGTGCGGCTGCCGATATAGACCCCGGCCGGACCGCGCAACCGGGCGAGTTCTGCGTCGCTCAGATCGAACTCTTTAAGCCGCTCCCGCCGAGCAGCATTATTGCGCCGCGAGCCTAGCGCGCCGACATAGAACGCGGGTGTCTTCAGCGCTTCCATCAGCGCAAGATCATCCAGTTTAGGATCGTGCGTGAGTGTAATGATTGCACTGCGTTCGTCGAGTCTCATATCCAGGACCGTATCGTCGGGCATGGTGCGCACGAGTTTCGTGCCGGGTACATCCCATGTGTACACGTACTCCTCGCGCGGGTCGCACACCACCACCTGATAATCGAGCCCTGTCGCGACCTGGCACAAGTAGTGCGATAGCTGTCCCGCGCCAATCACGAGCATACGGAAGCGTGGCCCGTGAATCGTCGTCAAACGCGTCTCGTTGAAGTACACACCGTCAGTCGTCCTCGCTGGCCCGAGTGTGACTGCACCCGTTGTCATGTCTAGCGTGCGCGCCACCAGTTCGCCGCGACCGAGAGCCTCGAGCAACGGCTGAATGCCGCTTTGCCGCGTAATCGGCTCAAGCACGAGTTGCATCGTACCTCCGCAAGGCAGCCCGAAACGGCGTGCCTCCTCGGCGCTGATGCCATATTCGACCACTTCCGGTGTCCTTTGCGCGACGCCGTGCCGACGCACCTGGTCGATGAGGTCATCTTCGATGCAGCCGCCCAAAATCGAGCCCACCACGTGACCGTCATCGCGCAGGACAAGCATCGCCCCCTCCGGGCGAGGTGACGAACCCCACGTTTTCACAACCGTCACGAGCAGCATCCGATGACCTGCATCGAGCCAGCGCATCGTTGTTTCCAGCACCTCGAAATCAACACTATTCATGCTCATGTTCCTTCAGAACCTGCTCAAGCACCGTCACGCACGCGCGCCTACTGACTGCCGAACGGCTTTTTGACCGTCAGCCGGTTGGTCACGGACGTCACGCCCGGAACGCTTTTCGTGATCTCCGTCGCCTCGCCAATCTGGGAGGCGTCCGCCACGGTCCCGTCGAGCGTCACCGAGCCACCCTTCACGACCACGCTGATGTTGCCGGCGTTGATCTCCTTGTGCTTCGCGATCGCCGCGTAGACCTTGCGGCGCAGCGCAAAATTATCCTTTCGGTTGCTCTTCGCGCCCGTGTCCCCAGACGCTTCGGCCACTGTACCCTTTGACGCGCTGCGCGCTTCGCTCTCGCTGGCCTGCGCCCGGACGTGAATGGATGTTGATCCGACCAGTATTCCGACAGCGATCTTGAGTGCCCTGCCTGTCTTCATCGAATGCTCCAGTGCGCGGGGTGAGATCAGAAGACGTGGCGAATGCCGATCATCGCCGCGGTGCTCGAGGTACCCTCGGGAACCGGCGCGGCATAGGCGATCGTCTGGCTCATCCTGCCGCGGTTATTGACATGGCCAATCTGTATGTAGGTGATGGTTGTCCTGGACAAGCTGTATTCGGCACCCACCGCGTACAAATCCGATTGATTGGCTGAAACGTTGCGATCCTTCAGGTAATAGAAACCCGAGGTCACCTTGAGAAAAGGAGTGAATTTGTAGCCGAGTCCCCCGGAAATCATCTCGAAGTCGTCTTGACCACTTTTCGCTGGATTCCTGCCGATGCTGTATGACGCCGACACCGACAGGTCGTGGAACGTATACATCGCGCCGACATAGTAAAAGCGGTTGTTATCGAGCCCCGTGGGCGGCGCCGCGACGATTGTGCCGGCCGCTGTCGTCGTGAACGGATTGCTGTCGTGGCCGTTGTAGTAGGCAGCCGAGAGATTCAGACCGTAGTTCGAATACCTGAGTACTGCCGATTCGCGCGTGCCCCCCTGGAATTGACCCGCGACGCCACCCGGCGCATATTCGAGTCCCAGCGATAGACCGTGAAATTTCGGCGACTGGTAGACAATCGCGTTAGAGTCGTACAGCGCACCGATCGCTCCGTTTGTACTGGTGCCTTGCCAGCCTGCAGCCTGATTCATGCCAAGCCATGCGGTGAGGATACTGCCGAAGAATTGCGCGCCCCGTACGTCGGTGTCGGCCATCGCAAATATCATCGGCACGAACTGACGGCCCGCATCGATCGAGCCAAAAGGACCGGAGATGCCTATCGTCGCTTGCTGGTTGAAGATTGCGCTGATGCCCGGTGTGTCGGACAGTCCGAACTTCCCATTGGTACTCGTGAATGCTCCCTGGAGCCTGAAGTTGACCTTGTAACCACCGCCAATGTCTTCAACGCCCTTGAGCCCCCAGAAACTGGTGAAAATACCCGCGTCCTTGAGTGCATACTCGTGCCCAAGATTCACTTTCGACTGGAAATTCGGCGCATTCGCACTTTGATACAGCAATCCCGTATCGACGGCGCCATACAGCGTCACCGACGATTGCGCGGGTGCCGCGACCGTCCACGCAAAGAGCGTCGAGGCGACGATCACTTTCATTTTCATGCTGTCTCCAATGTCATATTTTTTGACGGATGCGTGCCACGCTGCGAACTTCCGCGTCGTCTTTTCAGCCAGTTTCCGGCCCGAAAAATACCGCGGCCAATCCCATTCCGAATACGGTTGCGAGAGTGATTCCCACCACACGGAATCCCAGATGCGCCGATGCAAGCGACACGAGCAACGGTCCAAGCGCGGTAAAGAGACGTGCCATATTCCAGGCGAAGCCTTGTCCTGTGGCGCGAACATGGAGTGGAAAAAGCTCAGTCAGGTACAGAGCGACGATGCCAAATCCGCCCATTGCGAAAAACCCGAATCCAAGCATCGCGAAGTAAAACGTCCCCAGTGTTTTCGCCCCTCCAAAAAGGGCAACGACTGCAATCCAGGCGCCGGCACAAAACACCGCGTAGACGATCCGTCTGGAAACACGCGGCATGAGACTGACGAGGAGCAGAATCGAGGCGTATCCAAGCACCGCGCCGGCATTGGTCGCCATGAAAGCGATGCCCGTCTGTCGCGTGAATTCCGCGTTGCCGGCGAATGGGAAGAACTCTCTCAGCAAGGTGGGAAAGAGGATGGATGCCCCCCAGCCACCGATCATCATTGCCGAGGCAATGAGCGTTCCGACCAGGGTTCGACGGCGCAACGGGCTGCCAAATATCTCCGATATCGAGCCCATTTTGGGACCTGCGTGACGCATTGCGGCCGCACGTGACTGCTCCCAACGCGCCGATTCCGGTGTGATGAACCGCAGGCCAAGGCTCGCGAGTGCCGGTGCCGCCCCCACGCCAAGCACCCAACGCCATCCAGCGCCGGAAAGCAGGATCGCAAGCGCGGAGGCGGCAACCAGTCCTGCCACATTGGCAACCTGCATCACCTGAACGGCCTTCGCTCTGTGTTTTTCCGGCCAGGTCTCCACGACGAGCGCGGCCCCGGCAGCCCACTCCCCTCCGATTCCGAAGCCCGCCAGCATCTGAAACAGGAGGAGCTGATACCAGTCTCGCGCGAAGGCACCGGCTGCCGTGAATACCGAGTAAATCAGCATCGTGCCGAGCATCACTCGAGCTCGCCCAAACCGGTCTGCCACGATACCGAACAGAATTCCGCCTATGCCCCAGCAAAGCAGCTTCGCGCCGACAATGAGCCCGCCAATCCGCATGACGCTGCCTTGCGAAGCCCCAAGCAGGTCGTGGAGGGCCGGAACCATGATCATGGTGAACAGGTACAGATCCATCGCATCGAACATCCACCCCACAAATGCGGACGCAAGCACGATCCACGCGGCCTTGCCCACGACAGAAGCGCCGACGTTGCTCCCACGTTCTGTCGACTCAAAAGGAGTCGATTTCGTTTCCATCTTCCCATCTCCTGCTTTGCACTACTTATGATTGGAAAAGCACTTCTCGAGACGTCGATGTCATCGCGTGTCGGGCATGAAAAGATTCAGTAGATGCGGCTACCGTTTGCCGACCTGACCAGACTGAACAGAAACCTCAACGAAGAAAACTATGACGAACGCGGTCTGGCAAACCACTGCCTGCACTTCGAAACCAGCGTTTTCCACAGCAAGCCGAGCAGGGAAATCTCGTTCGTTGGGCCCGCAGCGTTGTCACGGCGTGTTGCCGCCACAGGTTCTCTTTCTCCAGTGGATGTCGAAGCGAACGCGTCTGTGTCGACCCGTGGCACCACTGCTTCAGTCTGCCGGTCCGCAAGCTTCTCCAGCAAATTAGCCGCGAATTGACGGACCATCTGTTCCGATACGGCGTTGATGATCCCAACCCCGCGGCCGTATTGCGCCACCTGCCCCGCCATCTGCACACTGGTGCGAACGTCAACCTGGGTGCCGGCAGCGTCACCGAGACGAGATAGAGAAAACGTGGTCACCGTATTGGCCGATCCGCGGTTCCTGGTCTCCTGCCATGTGGCCTCAACGGTCGCCGTATACGCGTCGCCCAACGGGGCGCTCAGGGTGACCAAGCCGGAGAATTCCATCGCGATTGGCCCCAGCTTGACGCGAATCAGCCCCTTGTACGAGTCCTGGCCGAGTGTGTCCGTGAGCGTCGCACCGGGAAGGCAGGACACCACCAGCGGTACGTCGAGTAGTGCGTTCCAGGCACCGTCGATAGTCGAGTCGACCGAAAAGCGATTTACGATTTCCATACTTCTCCACCTTCATCCGTGTATTGCTCGAACTGGCCCAATAACACTTCCGCGTACGCATCGGGCGCGTCGACGCATGCAAGGTGCGCGGCAGCGCGCAGCGTTCGTTCCTCCGCGCCCCGGATTCCTTGCGTCAACCGCGCCGATACGGCTCTGGGTACACTCCCGTCGAGTTCGGCGTTGAGCACGAGCGTCGGGGCCTCGATGTCGCACAGCAGACTGGACACATCGTCCGTGGCAATGGCGTGCAATATTTCCAGGTAATCCGTTGAAGCGATGGCCGCAATCTGCTGGGCAAGTCGCTCCCGCTTCGGATACGCCGTGTTTCTGTGGAGCGTCTGCTCCACGTACATGCGCGCAAAGAGATGCATTGGCAGCTTTTTCAACATCCCTTCGGTTGCTGCGAGCCGCCTGGCTACAGCCGGTCCTGAAACGCTTGCGTAAGCGCTCGACAAGACCATGACCGCAACGCGTCGACCCAGCTTCGCGGCAACGCGGACTGCAGTGAGTCCCCCCATCGAGATGCCCACCAGGCCAAAACGGTCGAGACCAATGGCCGCCGTCACCGCGACGACGTCGCTGGCAACCGCGTCTGCATTCCACGCGCTTCGCTTCGTCGAGTCGCCGTGACCTCGGGCATCTATCGCCACGACTCTATATTTCGCGGTGAGTGCGGGCAGAACGTCGTCCCACAGCGCGCTCGAAGTGCCGAGACTATGGAGCAAAACGACCGCGGGCCCGTTGCCGATGTCGATATAGGCAATGCGCTCGCCGTCGACGCTCAGAAACCGCTTGTCGTGGGACGGCGCGAACGGCGCTGTCGCGTCGAGGCGAGCTGCGATCGATTCCGCCAGAACATCGGCGGCAAGCGCGGCGAGCGTTGGCGTATGCGGACCGGTCGATTCCCGCAAGAAGGTCTTGACTCCGCGTAACGCCTGCGGCGCCCGGCTGTTCATGAACACGATGAAATCGTCCAGCGCGTTGTCCAGCTCCCAGGGAGCGACGACTTCACCGATCAGCCCATACTCCAGAGCGGTCGTCGCGTCGATGGGCCGGCCCGCCAACACCAGGCGCGAAATTGCTTTGACATGAACGCGCGCGATGAGCACGGACATCAGCAGTGCAGGAGCAAACTGCTTCTCCAGTTCGTTGGCTTCGAACTGGCTACGCACGTCGGCGACTGCATAGTCGCTCGCTGCAACGATTGCGCAACCCATACCCGAAGCAAGCCCTTTGACGAAACAAGCGACCGGCACCGCACTCGAACGGATGGCCTCGTAGAGCGCGAGAATGGGCGCCGCCCCCCGTTCCTTGATTGCGGCGCGTGGATCTTCCATTGGGGCAAGTGCCGGCGGTGGCGATGCGGCCCGGCCTGCGCAGAAGTTCTCGCCCTCCCCGGACAACACGATTGCCACGGTGCTCTCGGGAGGGTCGCTGATCACTTCTGTGAGCGCTCGCAACATGGCGTCATCCAGCTCGTTCCTGCCATCAGCGCTGTTCAGGGCGATATGCAGAACATGCCCCTTCATCTTCAGCAGCAGATTTTCATGCATTCCGGTCTCCACGTTCATCGCGATTTCACGCCGGGTGATGGCATGCCCGGTACGAATTGCCGAACAACCCCCTGGTTCTGAAGTATCCTCAGTTCGTCGATATCGAGGCCGATGTACTCGCCAAGCACGGCGTTCGTATGCTCCCCCAGATGGGGCGGGTAACTCGCACCGGCGGGACCCGAGGTATCGAGCTTGATTGGATTGCCGGGCACGCGCACATGAGATCCCGCTCGACTGCGAAGCTCGACGAGCATGTCTCTGTGCGCAACCTGCGAGGCATTCAGTGCCTTATCCACTGTCTTGACCAGAGCGGCCGGAATCGAGGCCGAATTCAGCAGATCGAGCCAAGTCTGCGCGGGTTCGGACCGGAAGCGCGCCTCCAGCGTTTCCCATAGCGCGACCTTGTTTGCGAGGCGTTCGGCCGGATCCTTGAATCTCGGGTCGTGGACGAGGTGTGGCAAACCGACTGCCTTGCACAGGTCGGCCCACATACGTTCGGTGTTGGCGGTCACGACCAGTGAAACGCCGTCGCCACATTCGAACGAGCGGTAAGTCGGTATCGAATCGTGGCCTCGCCCCTGTGGTTCCGGCACTTCGCCCGACAGCAGGTAATAGGCACCTTGATAACAGAGCATGGCGATTTGCGCATCGAGCATCGACACATCGACGAACCGTCCTTCGCCGGTAGTCTGGCGCTCGACCAGCGCAGCGAGTATGCCCATCACGCCATACATGCCGGCCGCCAGGTCGCCGATCGGAATGCCAGCGCGAACGGGTGCCTGCCCGGGCTCTCCGGTCAGACTCATGCCCCCCGACATCGCCTGCACGATCATGTCGTAAGCGGGAAGATCCCTGTCCGGGCCGGTCTGTCCGAAGCCGCTGATACTGCAATAGACGAGCCGCGGATTGTGCGCGCGAAGCGCCGCTTGACCGAGCCCGAGCCGCTCCATCACACCGGGGCGATTGTTTTCTACGAGGACATCGGATTGCGCTGCCAACTCCCGAACGAGTTCCGCTCCCCTCGCGGTCTTGAGGTCGATGACGACACTCTTCTTGTTGCGATTGACCGCGAGATAGTAGGCGCTGTCTCCCTCTACGAAATGGGGAGGCACGCCGCGTGAAAGTTCACCCGCCGGCGGCTCGATCTTGATGATCTCGGCGCCGAGGTCACCGAGGATCTGCGTTCCGAAAGGGCCCGACAGGAACTGCGTGAGGTCCAGAACCCTCACGCCGCTCAACGGACCCGTTTTTCCAGATTCCATATCGTTATCCTGCAAGTTCTTCGTTCGAGGTGTGTGAAAGGGCGACGTCGCTGTAGGCGCCGGCGGCATGCAGACATTCAAAGATCATTTCAGGCAGCACGGGAGTTTCGTCAAATCGGATAGACCATCGGCTCAGCGCATCCTCGATGGCACTGACGATCGCCGCGGATGCAGGAATCGTCCCGCCCTCCCCGGCGCCTTTGACGCCAAGCGGGTTGTTCGGCGAGGGCGAAACGAGATGCGCCATCGCGATGTGGGATGGCATGTCGAGAGCGGTCGGCAGCAGAAACTCGGCGAAATTCGTCGCGAGCGGCTGGGCATTCTCGTCGTACGCATGGCGCTCGAGCAGCGTGTTGCCGATCCCATGGGAAATCGCGCCAATCACTTGCCCCTCGACGAGCATCGGATTGATCACATTCCCGCAATCGTGCGCAACGCCATAACGCAAGACCTTCACGTAGCCAGTCCCGATATCCACCTCGACTTCCGCGAACGCCGTTCCGTTGGCGTAGACACTGGCTTTCGGGGAGAAATAATGCGTGACGGTCATGCCTGCATCCAGCCCGTCAGGAAGCGTGAACCCAGGTATCCCATAGGATATCTGAGCGATTTTCCCGAGCGGCAGCGCCCTTTCCGGCTGACCTCGTGCGCATACGACGCCACGCGCGATCTCGATCTGATCCAGTGGAACACGAAGGGCGTTCGCGGCCAGCGCCCTGATTTTTCCGGCGAGCTTGCCGCACGCGATGTGAACGGCATTTCCGGCGTTGACGGTGATCCGGCTCGCGAATGTCCCGACGCCCATTGCAAGCTTGCCCGTATCGCCGACGACTACCGTGATGGCATCCATCTCGACACCGAGCTGATCGGCCGCTATCTGGGCAAAGATGGTTTTCATTCCTTGTCCCTGCGCGCCGGCGCCCCCGACGTCCAGGTGGATGCGTCCGTCGTTTTGCAACGTGACTTCCGCCCCTTCATAAGGACCGAGACCGCAACCTTCGACGTAGTTGGCAAAGCCGATCCCGAGATACCGTTGCTGCGCACGCGCGTGCTCCTGGCGGGCGCGAAACGCGTCCAGACCGGCAAGCTCGACCGCCTTTTCCTGGGTCTCCGGATAGTCTCCGGAGTCATACACCATCTGCGAACCGTCACGGAATATCAGGCCGGTTTTGTACGGCAGCTGTTCCGGCTGCACAAAATTGCGGCGTCGAATTTCCAGACGGGTGAGACCGAGCTGGTCGGCTGCCGCATCGAGCATCCGCTCCATCGCGAATACCGCTTTAGGCCGTCCCGCGCCGCGCACCGGCGTGGTCGGCACCATGTTCGTGCACGCGACTTTCAGCTTCACGTCGAATGCGGGGACGACATACGGACCCAGCGACGAGGTCACCGCGATGATCGGCACGACAATGCCCCAGGGCACGTACGCACCGTTATCGTGGACCACGGAACCGCGCACGCCGAGGATCTTTCCGTCCTGGTCGAGCGCCATCTCGAGATCCCACAATTGATCGCGCTCCTGGGTAATGCACAGGAAGTGCTCGCGCCGATCTTCGGTCCACTTGACCGGCACACCCAGGCGGAGTGCCGCGGAGACCACGACGAACTCTTCCGGATAGGCGATACCCTTGGGACCGAACGCCCCTCCGACGTCCGGCATGATGACCCGGATCTTCGCTTCGTCGTAGCGGAGCGCTTGCGCGAGAAGACGTCTTTCGAGGTGCGGCGCCTGGCCTGAATTCCAGACGGTCAGATCGCCGGTGCCGCCATCGAGCCGCGCGAGCGTCGCGCGGCATTCCATCGGGTGCGCAGTTCCGCGATGATGGAATATCTCGCGCTTGACCACGTGTGCTGCGCTCGCAAAGGCCGAGTCGACTTCGCCGAAAGCAAACGGCATGTCGAGCAGGAGGTTCGTCGGAACGTCGCTGTGAGCCCGTGGCGCATCCGGGTCGAATATCTTCCTGATGTCGCCGGCAACAGGCAGTACCTCGTAGTCGATCTGCACCAGGTTAGCGGCGTCTTCCGCGATGTACCGGCTTTCGGCAAGGACAACAGCAACCGCCTCGCCGACGTAGCACACCTCGTCCGCAGCCAGCGGCGACCACATGCGCGGCTCATCGAGCATGTGCGTGGGCGCCAGGACAGGCAATGGCCGCCGCAGCGCTTCATCCAGGTCGGCGAATGTCCAGACATGCTGTACGCCCGGTACGGCCTTTGCTGCTTGCGTATCGATGTGCCTGATGCGGGCGTGCGCGTGCGACGATCGCACGAAACAGCAATGCAACGTTCCAGCAAGGTGGATATCGTCGACGAATTGCCCCTCGCCTTTGAGCAGCGCGGGGTCTTCCGTGCGCTTGACGGGCTTGCCGACATATCGCGCGCCCACGGCCGACTCCGATGGGGCATCGCCGCGCTTCGAGTGTGCGGTAACCGGTCCGAAAGCGGGATCGGGCTCGCCGCGCATTCGCGCTGCGGCGAGCAGCGCCGCTTCGACTATGGCCTGGTAGCCCGTGCAGCGGCAGATATTCCCGCTGATCGCATCACGCACTTGCGCCTCGGACGGGTCGGGGTTGGCCCGCAAAAACTCCGTGAGCGTGGTCAACATGCCCGGAGTGCAGTATCCGCACTGCAACGCATGGCGATCCTGAAACGCCTGCTGCAGGATGCCGAGCGAGCCGTCGGCATTCGCCAGCCCCTCGACGGTTGTGACCTTCCGCCCGTCGACCTGACCACAGAGCTGAAGGCACGAGCGCATGGAACGTCCATCCACCAGTACCGTGCATGCCCCGCAAACACCATGCTCGCAGCCATAATGCGTGCCGGTCTTGCCAAGCTGGTGACGAAGAAAATCGCCGAGCGTCACTCTGGGGTCGATGTCGCAGGTCACCGCCTGTCCGTTCAGTTCGAAGGCAATCCTTGCCTGTTCTACGAATTCGATTCTCTGATCCATTATTTCCTCAGCTTGCGTTCAATGCGCGAGCGAACGCGCGCCCAAGCGCACGCTCGGTCACGGTGCACGCGAGGCGTTGTCGATAGACCGCACTGGCACTCGTGTCGCCAAGGGCATCGATCCGGCTTGCTCTGCCAGCGGCTACCTTTGCGAGACCGTCGCTGGGCTGCTGTCCCTGGAGGACGTCGTCGAGCTGCAGACGGCAAGGTTTGCTGCCCATGCCGCACAGAACCACATCGGCACGGCCGATAGCGCGATTGGCGTCGACGGACACCATGGCCGCGGCGCCGACGATCGCGAAGTCCCCATGCCTGCGCGAGAATTCCTCGAATGCATAGCCGTGCGGCTCGTTCCAGATGCGCAGGCGAATTTGCGTCACCATTTCGTCCGCTTCGATCGAAGTCGTCATGAAGCCGCACGCGAACTCATGAAACGGGATGCGCCGCTCTCCGCAGGGTCCCACGGCGACGATGGTCGCATTGAAGATTTCGGCGAGTGCGGGCTGCTCCGAGGCCGGGTCGAGGTTGCAAACGCTTCCGACAAATGTGCCGCGATTTCGCGTCTGAATGTGACCGACCAATCGATACGCCTCGACCATCAGCGGCGCGTATCGGTGAATCAAGGGCGATTGCTCGATATCCCGCTGGCGAACCAGTGCGCCGATACAGACCTCGCCGCCTTCCAACGCTATCCCGTCGAGGCCGGGTATCGCGTTCACGTCGATCAGATGGTCCACATACGCGTAACGCATGGCCAGCATCGGCATCAGCGTCTGCCCGCCAGCGACGATGCGTGCGTTGTCCAGCGTGGCAAGCAGTTCGACGGCGCGCGCCACGCTTTCCGGGCGGTGCCAGGTAAAGGGTGCTGATTTCACTTCTCACCTTCCAAGAATGTGTATCGCGCAGGCACCGTGATCGAAGCCATAGGCGCCTCCGCCGGTGATGTGCGCCAGCCCGATCCGCGGACCGCGCGGCTTGTCTTTCGCGACCTGGCGTGCGCCGCAGCGGCCCTGCAACTGCCGGGTTACTTCTACGATCTGCGCGATGCCCGACGCGCCAAGCGGATGGCCCCTGCAGAGCAGACCGCCGGAAGGGTTGAACGGAATCCGCCCGTTCAGCGACGTTTGACCTTCCCTGATCAAACCCGCCCCTTCTCCGTGGCGGGCAAAACCCAGTGCTTCGTAGTACAGCAATTCGGCGATGGTGAAGGCGTCGTGACACTCGACGAGATCGATGTCGGAAGGTCCGATGCCGCAGGATTCGTAGGTCTCGTTCGCACAACGCATCGTGACCTCGGGAGTCGTCATATCCCTGCCTCCCTGCAGGTAACGGCCCGACGTCAGATGCGACGCTAGAATCTTCACGGTGCCTTGCCGATTCGCAATGGGAAAGTCGGAGGCGGCAAGCACTACCGCCGATGCGCCATCGCCCAGCGGGCAGCACTGAGGCAACGTCAGCGGCGAGGCCACCTGCCGACTAGCGAGCACTTCATCCACCGAGATGGTGCTGCGGATCTGTGCATAGGCGTTGAGCGCGCCATTCGCCCTGGCCTTGACCGCGATCTGCGCGAGATCGCGAGGCGACAAATCGAATTCGTGCATGTATCGCTGTGCGCGCATTGCGTACAGCGCCGGCATCGTCAATCCGTTCGCCGCCTCGACATCCTCATCGCCCAGGTCAAGTGGTCCGCCGCCGAGACGGGTCAATTGCTCCGCGCCGACCACGACGGCACAATCCACCGCCCCCGCGGCAATTGCGAGCCAGGCGTGCCGGAATGCGCTCGCCGACGACGAGCAGGCATTTTCGAAATTCGCCGCTTCGATGCCGGTCAGCCCCGTCTCCCGTGCGATACGTTGGGCAGCCAATGGACCACCGGATACCGTTCCGCAATAAATAGCGCCGATGCGCGGCCGATCGATTCCGGCTTCGTCAAGTGCCTCGATGACCGCTGGCGCGGCGAGCTGTGGAAGACTGACTTCCGGGAAGCGCCCAAAGCGAACCATGCCTGTGCCGACGACGCTCACGCTCCTCAAACCGTTCGTCGCGCTCATGAACCTGCCTGCCGGGAACCTTCGCCGGGTGCGGCAAAGAAATAGATGAACTGGCTCGCTCGTTTGTTTGCTGGTTTCACTCGCAATTCGAGTGGCTGCCCCGTCTGGACGGCGCCAACTTCCATTTCGATGCGCCCGAAGACCCTCAGGCCGTCACTAAAGTCCACATAGCCGACGATATAGGGCGTGTCGACGCCCCTGGGTCCCATATGCACCACGCTATGGCAGTAGAGGGTGCCGATCGCCGGCAACGGCAACGCAACGAAGTCACGACCGCCGCAGTGGGGGCACACGGTGAGTACCGGATAGATCGGCGCTTCACAAGCGGAGCACTTCGCTCCGAGTAATGACCAGCCCTTCCCGCCTCTCACCACCGAGGCGGTGCCTAATCGTCTGAAACCGTTCACGCTGGCTCCCATTTCTGTTCGAGTTTCGTGGTGTAGTGTGTATTACACTATAGTAGTAAACGGCAACGAGAAAGGTAGGGAAAACCCGGCACGGCCGCTGCGGCCGATGCCGAAAGACCGCCCGCTGTCTCGCTTGCTGGCGGTTTTCGCCAACGGGGGGCAGAATGCCTTCCAGATCGATAGTTTTGGAGCTTGTGAGTGGAAATAGCGAAGACAGGAAGGAAGAAGCCCATCTCGCGGGGAGAGGCTTCCTCGACGGACGGCGTACAGGGATATCAGCAGCGCGTTAGCAGGGAAAAGCGTGCGCTGATCCTGGAAGTTGCAATCGCAACGTTCCTGGAAAGCGGATACGACGCGGCCACGATGGATTCCATTGGCGATCGCGCGACGGTGTCATACGCGACCCTGTACAAACATTTTCCCAGCAAGGAAACGCTGTTCGTCGAAGCGGTGGACCATTTGATCCATCAGCTATTCTCGAACTGGAAAGATCATGTCGTGCCCGACGACGTCGAACCGGGCCTGCGCGAAATTGGACGCGCATTCTGTGAGCTCGTTTCGGACGCGCGTTTGATTTCCGCGATGCGGCTGATCATTGGGCAAGTGCGAAACTTTCCCGCCGTGGGTGCCCGCTTTCAACTTGCAAAGCATTTATTCAGCGATATTACGGACGCCTGGTTGCAAAGGCGCGTTGACGAAGGCGAGCTGCGAGTTGCCGACGTGCAGCTTGCACGCGCGGAGTTCATTGGCATGCTGGGCGAGACCGTTTTTTATCCTCGCCTGATGCAAACAGATTACGCCCTGTCCGGCGCTCAGGTAGAACGCATCGTCGAGAGCGCCGTTTGCACTTTCCTGGCACGATATCGAGTGCAATGAATCGCATCGCAGCGATCCCGCTGCGTCCCTCGCGCTGCGGGGTCTACCAGACAACGATTGCAGCCGCGACTGCGACGAGACCGACATGAGCGATTCCAATGACATTCGCTTCCTGCTGACCATCCAGGAAGCGGGCAGCCTCGTTGCGGCAGCGAGAAAGCTTGGGCTTTCGCCGCCAGCGGTCACGCAGCGGTTGCAGCAGATCGAAAGAAAACTCGATATCCGCCTCGTCGACCGCAGCGCTCGCCGCCTACGGTTCACGGAAGAGGGAATGCTGCTGTGTCAACGCGGCGCGCACCTGGTGACACAGTTCGACACGCTGTTCGAGGATTTGCGCGCACGCCGCGGTGGGCTCGTCGGCACCGTGAGGGTTCGCGCGCCGTTAGGTTTCGGGCGGCGCTATCTCGCCTCCGTCGTGTCCCGTTTCCAGCAAGACAACCCCGACGTCGACATCGAGTTGACGCTCACCGATCAACCATTGACCGAGTCCGCCGACCGCTTTGACATCGTGGTTCACATCGGCGAGTTGCCTGCGTCCAACATGATCGGCTATGCGATTGCGCCGAATGCACGCTTCGTGTGTGCATCCCCCGCGTTTCTGAAGCGCTTTCCGAGCCCGGAAACCCCTGACGATCTGGCCCAACTGCCATGTATCGTGCTGCGAGAGAACAACGAAGATGCATCGCTCTGGCAGTTCCGCAAGGGCCGTACGGCGCGCAGCATCCGCGTGTCGTCGAAGTTGAGCTGCAATGATGGCGAGGTGATACGCCAATGGGCGTGCGAGGGCCGCGGTATCATTCTCCGCTCGGAATGGGACGTTGCCGGCGATATCGCGAAGGGAAACCTCGTGCGGCTGCTCCCTGCATGGAAGGCGCACGACGCCGATGTGATCGCACTCACCAACAATCGCGCCGGCTTGCCCGCGCGCACCCGGCAATTCATGCAATATCTGCAGGCGCAGTTTCGGCCATAGCCGCCGTGGCGAAGCTAGCCTTCACATCGAAAGACATTCAATCTTTCCGAATGATTGATTTCGTGGGACTGAATTCCCGGCGCCTGATCGAACTCTATACTTGATGCCATGAACGAACCACGCGGAGGCCTCGCTCATGAGCAATCCATCTTCAACGACCGGCTATCCGAAGGCGGTCCTCTTCGATCTCCTGACTGCACTGCTCGACTCGTGGACACTCTGGAACCGTTCCGCAGGCTCGGAACAGGCGGGGCGTGCGTGGCGCGCCGAGTATTTGCGTCTAACCTACGGATGCGGGCGCTATGTCGCTTACGAACAGCTGGTAAAGGAGGCCGCGGCGCATGTGGGCTTGCCCGAATCCGCCGCACTCGCACTTGAGGCGGACTGGCTTCAGCTGACCCCGTGGAGCGGTGCTATCGAGGCATTGCAACAGCTTCGATCGCATTGCAAGATCGCCGTCGTAACCAACTGCTCGATACGACTTGGCCGCCAGGCAGCAGCAATCATTCCCGTCAAATGGGATGCGGTGATCACCGCCGAAGAAGCCGGCACCTACAAACCCGACCCGACGCCCTATCGTCTGGCGCTCGACGCGCTCGGCGTGACGGCTTCGGAAGCCGTCTTCGTCGCCGGATCGAGCTACGACATGTTCGGCACCGCCGCGGTCGGCTTGCGGACCTATTGGCACAACCGGGTTGCCCTGCCCCTGGTAGAAGGTGCGCCGCCTCCTGAAATCGAGGCGCCGACACTGGAAGCCCTTGTGCCCTGGTGCAGCCGGTTTGACGTTTCGGCGCACAACAACCTGACCGCCTGAAATCATGAAACTCGATGAACTCGATACCCCCGCGGCCGTGATCGATATCCCGCGGATGGACAGGAATATTGCGCGCATGCAGTCGCGCATGAACGCGCTCGGCGTCAGGTTCCGCCCGCACGCGAAAACGACCAAATGTCTGGAAGTCGTGCGGGCGCAACTGGCGGCCGGCGCAAACGGCATCACGGTATCGACGTTGAAGGAAGCGGAAGCGTTCTTTGCGGCTGGCGTGACCGACATTCTCTACGCGGTCAGTATCGCGCCGTCGAAGCTGCCAAGAGCAATGGCGCTCAGACAACGGGGCTGCGATCTGAAGCTGGTGGTGGATAACACGCGCGCCGCGGTAGAGGTCGCGAAGTTTTGCGCCGCGCAGCAGGAAGCCTTCGAAGTCTGGATCGAAGTCGATACAGATGGGCATCGCTCGGGGATCGCACCGGAGCAGGATGCGTTGCTGGAGGTCGGGCGCATCCTGCACGACAGCGGCGTCAAGCTCGGCGGCGTGATGACGCACGCCGGATCCAGCTACGAGCTTCACACGCCCGACGCGCTGTCTGCGCTCGCCGAGCAGGAACGCTCGGGCTGTGTTCGCGCGGCGCAACGGTTGCGTGACGCGGGCCTCCCTTGTGACGCGGTGAGCGTCGGTTCGACACCTACCGCGTTGTCCGCCGGGAAACTCGATGGCGCAGCCGAAGTGCGCGCGGGGGTTTACGTCTTTTTTGATCTCGTGATGCGCAACATCGGCGTATGCTCGAGCGATGACATCGCTTTGAGCGTGCTCACGACGGTCATCGGCCATCAGCTGGAAAAAGACTGGGTGATTGTGGACGCAGGCTGGATGGCGATGAGCCGCGACCGCGGGACGTCGCGGCAGGCGGAAGATTTCGGCTATGGTCTGCCCTGCAGCCTCGATGGCACGCTCTTGACCGACTGGGTTTTGAGCGGCGCAAACCAGGAGCACGGCATTCTGTCGCCCGCTCATGAGACTCAGCAAACCACGAGCCTCGCGACGCGCTTTCCGATCGGAACGAAGCTGCGTATCCTGCCCAATCACGCCTGCGCGACGGGTACGCAGTTCCCGGAGTATCACGCGCTATCCGCAGATGGCGAAACAACCGTATGGAGCCGCTTTCATGGCTGGTAACGAATCGGGCACGCGATTGCCGCGCACGGAAAACCCGCTGAACCTGCGTCCCCCAGGGGGACACTATAGTCACGTGGCGATCGCAAACGGACTGGTATTCGTGTCGGGTCAGTTGCCGATCGACCCGCAGGGCCAAAAGCTGACCGACGCGTCGTTCGAGGTGCAGGCAGAGCAGGTGCTGGCGAATCTCAAGGTTGCGCTGGAAGGCGCAGGCAGCAGCATCGCACAGCTGGTCCAGGTTCGCGTCTATCTCGACGATATCGAACATTGGCCGCGTTTCAACCAGATCTACGCGGGCTGGGCGGGCGAGGCGCGGCCGGCACGCACAATCGTGCCGACGGGGCCGCTCCACTTCGGCTTCAAGATCGAGATCGAGGCGACGGCAGTGCTGTAGCTTGCTTGCGCTCGTGGCATGAATGGCGAGGACCGGCCGGGATGTGGCGAGCGGCAACACGACGGGGCTCGTGAACGATACCGTCTGACCGCGCGGAGAGTCACGACGTACCCGATGCAAGCTTGAATTCCGAAACGACATCGTCGAGCAGCGCGGCCTGTTCCTTGAGCGACTGGGCTGCGGCTGCAGCCTGCTCAACAAGCGCTGCATTTTGCTGAGTGGTTGTGTCCATTTGCGCGACCGCGCCATTCACCTGCTCGATGTCGTGGCTCTGTTCCTGCGTAGCCCGGTGCAACTCCGCCATCAAGCCGCTTACCGCCGTGACTGACGACACGACCTCGGTCATGATCGTGCCCGCCCTTTGCGCGAGCAGCGAACCTTCGTCGATCTTTCCGACCGTCGCGTCAATCAACTGCTTGATCTCCTTTGCCGCCTGGGCACTTCGCTGAGCGAGACTTCGAACCTCACTCGCGACGACCGCAAAACCGCGCCCGAGTTCTCCAGCGCGTGCCGCCTCGACGGCGGCATTCAGCGCCAGAATGTTGGTCTGGAAGGCGATGCTTTCAATCAGGCCCACGATTTCGGCAACCTTGCTGGAATGCACCGATATGCCTTGCATCGTCCGGACGACTTCGTGAACCACCTCGCCGCCGGCTGATGCGGTTTGTGACGCTACCAATGCCTGTCGACTCACGCTATTGGCGGTCTCCGCGTTTTTCTTGACGGCCCGCGTCAACTGCGCCATGTTCGCGGCCGCAAGTTCAAGCGAAGCGGCCTGTTGCTCGGTTCGCCGGGAAAGATCTGCGCTGCCGGAGGCAATCTCCTGTGCGCCGACGTTGATGGTTTCCGTTCCGCCGCGAACGCTCCGGACAGTTCGCACCAGGGCGTCCTGCATTGTCCTGACGTCCGCCATGAGCATTCCCATCTCGTTCCGGGATTCTGCGAGCACATCACCCTGAAGGTTGCCTGAGGCAATGCGCGCGAGATGCGCCTGGATTTCAGCGACAGGGCGCACAACGATTCCGACGAGGATCCGCCTCGCGCCTATCCCCACCGCAAGTGCGACGATCGACGTTGCGGCAAGCATGGCGACCATCGAATGAAAGCGCGACTGCGCCTGCGCAAAACGTTCCCGTTGCAAGTCGACGACCGCGTTCTCGCGCGCCTTCATCGCGCTCTGATAAGACGCCACCGCATCCTGTGTCGCCTTCCCCTGGAGCTCCTTGAAGCGGCCGAAATCCATTTGGCTGAGCGCTTCGGCCGCCGGCAGGATTGCCTTGTCGAGGACCGACCGGCGGCGCCCTGCCAGTTGCCTCGCCGCCTCGGAGTCCGCGCCTGACTGCAGTGAAAGATACTTTGAGAATTCCAGTTCGGAATCCTTTAGATCCTGTCGCGCGCCCAAAAGCAGGTCCGGTTCCGGGTCGCCCAGACCATACAACGAAAGGTAGCTGTCGAGCGAAACGCGTGCACGCTGAAGCAAGGCGTCACTGGTCTTCAGCGCGACCAGCGAACTGGTATCGACTTCATACATGGCTCGCAGCGCGTCGTTGTTCAGCTTCAGTGCCAGAATCCCCGCAGAACTCGTCAAGGCGAGGATGACGACAAACACCGAAATTACGCAGGTCAGCCCGCGTTTGATACTGAGCCCCTTGAGCATGTTCCCCCCGATTCATGATGTGTCAAATAGACCTCTCAAGCGGGCCGTGATGACTTTCTATTAATAGGAAAAGATTCCAGCTGGAATAAGCCGCTACTCCGTCGAGTAACGCGCGGTCCTCGTCAGGGACGCCAGACGTTCGACTGTGAAGCTCACCCGACGGCTGAGCGTTTGTCCCGCAGCAAGAACCGAAAGCCCGCGCACGCCATCGCCTTCGCGGATATAGCGGTGTTCCGATTGATCATTCATCACCTGGAACGAAAACGAATCGTCTTCCGGATAGGCACGACGGCGATAGCAGTCCGTGTTTCCCACAATCGCGAGAGAAAACTGTCGCGCCGGCCATTCGACCAGTGCCCTCCCTCCCCAGCCAGTGAATGCGTGGTCAACCGCCTTCGCCGGCAAAGGGTAAGTCACCCCGAATTGCCACGCGAACGGAGCCGGGACGAGCCTGGGAGTCTTTCCGTTCTCTAGTGCAATCCAGATCCCGCCCGCCGGTGCGCTGATGCGGGTATCCGAATCCCGCACCAGGACCGGACTGACCTCGATTTCGCACGGTAGCGGCGTGTGTCCCGTATTCTCGAGTTCAATGGCTATTCCCAGTGTCGGCCCGTCAAGCTCGTATGTCTGGACTGCCTTATAGCGTTCTGCGACTTCGGCTATCAGGCGGAGACATTTTTCCCCGGTGGAGTCGAGTTTCCAGTCACCCATGAGTGCAACATCAGGAGCAACATCGGCCACTGGAGCCCGCCGACTTGCGCCGACTGGCTGTGACCCTGACGACGCCGCCGCTGCCTCGATGTCCTGCGCCGCGTTCTGAACCCAGATCGACGGCTGACACGATAGTCGGCGGGGAGCCGCTCCATGCCCTCGCCGCTCCGCCTGTCGAAAGACGGGCGTCCACACTCCGCGGTCGTTCCACTCCAGTTGCGCAATCCCGCCGTGGCGCCCCGCCTCTACGTCGAGCCTCAGATAGGCGTTCGAAAGCATCGTCTGCCGATACGCCTTCCCGGCTGCGCCCTGCTCTGGCTCGCCAGGTCGCACCGCATCCCCAAAGGCCGGCTTTCGTAAATCCGTTTCCCGCAGCTCGAGCATGTTTTCCCCTCTCGTTCAGACAGACTGAATATCAACCTGAACCGATCAGGTCGTCGTGACGAGATCACGGCTGCCACGCTTGTCCCGCCCCCGCTGCCCACCGTCCGATGGCCCGGCCGAGGTCGGTGCGAGATCCGCGCCGCCCTTGCGGCGTCGGCCCGCGTGCCGCTCGATGATCCGCTGCAACAGACAGAACACGCAGAGCAATGCGCCGATGACGATGCGCGTCCACCACGAACTCAACGTGCCGTCGAAAGTGATCAGCGTCTGGATGGTGCCGAGGATGCCGACGCCGAACAGCGAGCCAATTACATAGCCGACCCCGCCGGTCAACAACGTTCCGCCAATCACCGTTGCAGCGATCGCATCGAGTTCCATCCCCTGTGCCTGCAGTCCGTACCCGGAAAGCACATACAGCGTAAAGATCACCCCGCCCAGCGCCGAGCAGAAGCCGCTCAACGCATACACGGCGATCTTCGTTCTTGCGACTGGCAAGCCCATGAGGAGCGCAGAGCGCTCATTGCCGCCAATCGCATAGACGTTGCGCCCGAAGCGCGTAAAGTGCGCGATGAAAATGGCGACCACGAGCGTCGCAATGCCAACCAGCGCTCCGGCATTGAGGGAGCCGCCGCTGACCGGAATATTCAGAGACGCGACAGCATGGAACGTCGGCTCGTCGATCGTGATGGATTCCGTCGTGATCAGGAAGCATGCGCCGCGGGCCAGGAACATGCCCGCGAGCGTGATGATGAATGGTTGCAGGCGGAAGAAGTGAATCAGCGCTCCCATCGCCGCACCGTAAAGCGCGCCGAAAACCAGCACGATCGGCACGACGACCCAGATGGGCCAATGCAGCCACTGCGCACCCACAGCGCACAGTATCGTGGTCAGGGCAACCACAGCGCCGACCGACAGGTCGATGCCCCCCGACAGGATCACGAACGTCATGCCAATCGCCACGACAAGCAGAAACGCGTTGTCAACGAACAGGCCCGTCAATACCTGCATCGAAAAGAAGCCGGTGTACATGACGGAACCAAAACCGAACAGCGCAGCGAACAGCACGATCGTTGCGACGATGGGCAAGGTTCTCGGATCAGCCAGGCGGCCAGTCAGCTTTCTCATGATGGACTCGTTCCGGTGGATGCGCGTTCGCGCGCCGGGGAAAAAAGATGTTTCACCTGCTTGACGACCAGCGCACGCGCAACTTCCGACTGGATGACACTCACCACGACCACGACCACCGCCTTGACGACGAGCGTTGCTTCCGGTGGCACTCCGATCGAATAAGTCGTGTAGGTCAACGTCTGGATGATCAATGCGCCGAGCACCGTGCCGCCAAGACTGAAGCGGCCGCCGAGCAACGACGTGCCGCCGAGCGTCACGGCCAGAATCGCGTCGAGTTCCAGCAACAGTCCCGCATTGTTTCCATCAGCACTCCGTACGTTCGAACTGGCGATGATCCCGGCGAGCGCAGCCATCAAGCCGCAGATGACGTAGACGCTGAAGACGATCGCACCGGAACGCAGCCCGACCAGCCGCGTTGCGACAGGGTTGACGCCAATGGAGCGAACGAAGAGTCCCAGCGCGGTGCGGTTCACCAGAAGCGCGAGCGCCAGCGTCACGACGACCGCGATCCAGACCGAGCAGGGAACCATCGCCAGATATCCATCACCCAGCCTGAGGTAGCCCGGTGCACCGATGGGAATAATCTGGCCACCCGTCAGCAGCTGTGCAACGCCCCGCCCTGCGACCATCAAAATGAGTGTGGCGATGATCGGTTGCATCCCGACGAGCGCGACAAGCAGACCGTTCCACATCCCGGCCAGCAGTCCGACGGCAAGCGCCGCCACAAGCGCCATGCCTACGTGCGACGGATCCGCCTCGAGGATGATCGCGGCGGCCGCGCCGGCAATGGCCACCGTTGCTCCGACCGAGATGTCGATGCCGCGCGTCGCGATAACGAGCGTCATTCCGAGGGAGACCAGCACAAGCGGCGCAGCACGATTCAGAATATCAATCGGCGCGCCGAAGAGGTGACCGTCCAGGACTGTCACCGAGAGGAAGCTTGCGCGATGCGCAACGTCCAGCAGGATCAGCAAGATGAGTGTGATGGCGGGCCACACCAGTTGATGCCGCATCAGCGCGTGAACCGGCTTCATGACTCGCCTCCTGCGATGAGTTGATACACCTGATCCTCCGAGAGGCGATCGCTCGCAATTTCGGCGACCTTGCGACGGTCGCGCAGGACCGCAATCCTGTGACTGACGCGAACCACCTCGCTCATTTCAGAAGAGATAAAGAGAATTGCGAGGCCCTTCGCGCAAAGAGAACGCACACGGTCCATGATCTCGAACTTTGCGGCAACGTCGATGCCGCGGGTTGGCTCGTCCATAATCAGCAGTTTTGGCTCGGTCGCGAGCCAGCGGGCGAGCAGCACCTTTTGCTGGTTTCCCCCCGAAAGCAAACCGATGGGCTGCTCTGCGTCGCGTGCCTTGATGCCGAGTTGCGCGATGTATTGATCGGCCATTTTTCTTTGGCGGGTGTAACTCAGCATGCGCCACCATCCACGTCGTGCCTGCAACGCCAGAACGATGTTTTCCCGGATCGACAACGCCGCGACGATGCCTTCTTTTTTTCGATCCTCCGGGCAATAGGCAATGCCATGTCGCACCGCGTCGCGCGGCGAAGTGAGCTTTGCACGATGTCCGTCGATCAGCATCGTCCCGGTGTCCGGACGCTCGGCGCCGAACACCAGCCGCGCTGTTTCGGTGCGGCCAGAACCGAGCAGTCCGGCCAAGCCGACGATCTGACCAGGGCACACGTCGAGATCGACGGGACTCATCAACCCGCGCCGACCCACACCCTGCATGGAAAGAAAAGGCGTGGACGCTGCATCCGGGTGCGGACCGTCCGATGTGCCTGCCTTCATCGCCTCGTTCATGCCTTCCCGGCCAGTCATCTTTGCGACCAGCACGTCGACGGGCAAGTCCTTTGCCAGGTACTCGCCTTCTCGTGCGCCATTACGCATGACGGTGATGCGATCCGATACGGCATAGGTCTGCTCGAGAAAGTGCGTCACGAACAGAATCGCCATTCCCGATTCCTTCAAGCGGCGCAGCACGGCGAAAAGCCGCGCGACTTCGCCGTCATCGAGACTTGAAGTCGGTTCGTCGAGAATGAGCACGCTCGCGTCGACGGAGACGGCGCGCGCGATGGCCACCATTTGCTGGACCGCAATCGGGTAGGAGTCCAGCGAGTGCGTGACATCGATGAAGAGATCCAGCGCGGCCAGCGCGTCCCGCGCCTGCAGGTTGATCGCCTTCCAGTCGATCGCTCCACGCTTCTTCGGGTGCCGGCCGGCGAAGATGTTCTCCGCCACGGAAAGATTCGGGCAGAGGTTCACTTCCTGATACAGCGTCTGGATCCCGGCGGCTTCGGCGTCGAGCGGCGCGGTGAAGCGCACCGGCTTCCCGGCGAGGCAGATTTCGCCGTTATCGTGTGCGAATACACCGGTGAGCACGTTGATGAGCGTCGATTTGCCCGCGCCGTTCTGGCCCATCAACGTGTGAATCTCACCGGGAAACAGCCGAAAATCGACCTGCTGCAACGCCTTGACGCCCGGGAACGTCTTGTCGATGCCGGTCATTTCGAGGACGGGTAAAGAGTTCATGGTGTTCGCGAGATCCGCGGACGGCCTCGCCAATGGTGTCGGGGCCGAGTCGGCGCGCTCAGGAGTGACGCTCCCGAGCGCGCCCGTCAGCGGCGGGATATGACGCGCAGATCAGTACTTGCGGCTCGGCATGACTTGCGCTGCGACATTCATCGGGAAGATGCCTTCGTCGGTCACGATGCGCCGCGCAACCGGCTTGCCGGCCACGATGTCCTTCACCGCGGCCATCAGCTGAGGACCGAGCAGCGGGCTGCATTCGACGTCCACGTTGATCTTCCCGTCGACCATGGCCTGGAAGCCGCCCTTCGTCGCGTCGAAGGAAACCACCGTGACATCCTTGCCCGGTTTGATGCCGGCCTCTTCCATGGCCTGGATTGCGCCGAGCGCCATATCGTCATTGTGGGCATAGACCACGTTGATCTTTTTGCCATACGTCTTCGCAAAGGCTTCCATCACCTGCTTGCCGCCCGCGAGCGTGAAGTCACCGCTTTGCGACGCGATGACCTTGAACTTCGGATCGCTCTTGATCACTTCCATCAGGCCCGCATGACGGTCGTTGGCTGGCGCGGAACCGACCGTCCCCTGCAGTTCTGCGATGTTGATGGGACCCGGCTCGTTCTTGTAACGCTCCTCGAGCCAGTGACCCGCGCGCCGCCCTTCTTCCATGAAGTCGGAGCCGATCATCGTCACGTACAGCGAGGGATCCTTTACGTCGATCGCGCGATCGGTGAGGACGACCGGGATCTTTGCCCGCTTCGCCTCTTCGAGCACCGGCTCCCAGCCCGACTCGACGACAGGCGAAAACGCGATAACGTCGACCTTCTGCGCGATGAACGAGCGGATCGCCCTGATCTGGTTTTCCTGCTTCTGCTGGGCGTCCGAGAACTTCAGGTTGATGCCGGCATCCTTGGCTGCCGCTTTCACCGACACGGTGTTCGCCGTGCGCCATGCACTCTCGGCGCCCACCTGGGAGAACCCAAGCGTAACCGGCTTGCCCTGCGCGAATGCGCTTGTCCCGGCAGCAAGCGCGAACGCCGCTCCCACCATCGTACGTAGTGCGATCTTTCTGACCAGCTTCATTATTCTGTCTCCGATGTACGAGTTTCTAATTGCTATTTTTCGCCACAGCCTGACGCTGTTCGAATCACCGATCGAATGGATGCATTAGGCAAAACGCAAGTATTCCGCTCCCCCTTTGTGTCGTTAGATTTGAATTTCCTGGCAATGGGGTAAGGCAAGAACGCCGTCGACCCGACCCCTGACCTCGGGACAGCGCTCGATCAGTGGGTTCGGCACAGTCTATGGAGAAGCCCGATAACCTTCTAATGAAAAATTCGCCTTCCCCGATACACGTTTTGGCATTGGTGTAAATACCTATCTGCGCTCCCGGTACCCGCGAAAGGCTTGCCCGGCCCAGACGCCTGCCAGGCCGACGGCTCCAGTCAAGCGAGGCGCACTCAGCCCTTCTTTGCCTGCGCCAGCCACTGGTCGAGACTGATGCGGCCGATCCGTGCGTCGCCAAGCGGGACAAGCCGGCCGCGTCGAGGAACAATCGCCGCGTTGGCGGATTTCATCGAGCGGAGGCATTTTGCGCGGCATCTGAAGCGCATGCGTGCGTTGTACGCGCAGCGGCGCGTGCTGATCGTGCACGCACTGGAGCAGGCCTTCGGCGATCGGCTGACTGTCGAATTGCCGCCGGGGGGAATCCAGTTCGCGGTGCGGTTTGCCGAAGGCCCTGAGGGTCCGGTCGACGACGTCGCCGTTGCCGCGCGCGCCCGCGAAGCGGGGCTCGCCGTGCTGCCGCTTTCGATCTGGTACGTGAACGGCCGTACGCAGCATACGCCGCGCGGTCTTGTGATGGGGTTCGCGAACGTCGCCGATGCGGGCGAGGCCGCCCGGCTTGCGCGAACGTTGCGCGGGTGTCTCGAGGGGTGAGGCAGACGCCGGTCTCGCCGCATCGGAGCATCGGCCGCGTTTTTGCGCTTCCCCTCGAGAACCAGGACATCGACAGATTCGATCCCCGCGAACATGAAGATAACATAGGGCTACTTATCATTGAAGCTTGAATGATCTGCCACGTGACAAAGCGGAAAGTTGTGCGCACGACCATTCCTGAACTACCCATCGAACTGATGTCGCGATCTCGCAGAACGCGTACAGCCATGGTTTCCAAACCTGGTTCGACACAAAATTTTGCGCTGCACACAAAGACTGAGCAAAAAGTACAGAACCGCTGCCCCGTTTTGGCGTGGCTGGCTCGCCAGGCCGGTGCTAACTTACGCTCGCTATCTACCGGCACGCAAACTCCCCCGGCCGATAACAACCACTCGAACTAAAACCTTTCAGGAGACGGCAGTGAAAAGGTTCCACTATTCCGCACTGTGTGCGTTGCTGGGCGCGACCCTGCCTGTCGTGTCGGTCGCGCAGTCGTGCAATGTTCCTGTCATCAAGGTGCTCGCGCAGAAAAGTCTCGGCCTCACCGTGATGGAAAAGTCCTTGCCGGACTACGAGAAAAAGACCGGAACGAAGATCGAGATCAGCTACTTCGGAGAGAACGACCGCCGCGCAAAGTCGCGGCTCGACGCGTCGACCGGCGCCGGTTCATACCAGGTCTACTACGTGGATGAGGCGAATGTCTCCGAGTTCGCGACGGCGGGCTGGATCGTGCCCCTTCTGAAGTACTACCCCAGGGAAGCCGACTACAACGACTTCCTGCCCGGACGCCGCGCCGTCGCGAGCTATCAGGGCGTCGCGTATTTCGCGCCGCTGATCGGTGGTTCCGACTTCCTGTTTTATCGCCGGGATATTCTCGAAAAAGCGCATATGCCGGTGCCGCGCACGCTCGACGAGCTGGTTGCCGACATCAAGAAGCTCAACGCGCCGCCGAACCTGTACGGCTGGGTTGCCCGAGGCCAGCGCGGCTCCGGCATGAACGTCTGGCGCTGGGCGCCGTTCATGCTCGCCGAAGGCGGCGCATGGACCGACAAGCAGCAGCAGCCCGCATTCAATTCGCCGTCTGCCGTCAAGGCCACGCAGCTCTACACGGACCTCTTCAAGTATGCGCCGCCGGGCTCCACTACCTATGACTGGAGCAACGCGCTCGAGGCATTCCGCTCCGGCAAGGTGGCGTTCATGATCGAGTCGACGCCGTTCGCCGACTGGATGGAAGACCCCACCAAGTCGAGTGTCGCCGACAAGGTCGGCTACGTGAGGCCGCCCGCACCGCTGCCCTCCGCTGCATACGGGCATGGTCTGGCCATTTCCGCCGTGGGCGCGAAGGACGAATGCACCCGCCAGGCAGCCGGCAAGTTCATTGCGTGGGCAACGAGCAAGGAACAGGAGCAGGCACGCCTGCGCGACAACGTGTTCAGCGACTACAACCGCACGAGCACGATCGAAAGCGACTATTTCCAGAAGCACGTCAAACCGCAGATTCTCGCGGGGTTGAAGGATACGACGCCGGTGTCGAAGGTCACGTTCTGGCCGAGCCCCCAATGGCCGGATATCGGTGACAACCTTGGCGTGGCGCTCGAGGAAATCTTCACGGGCACCCAGAAGGACATTCAGGGCGCGCTCAACGATTCGACCCAGTACGCGCAAGATGCCATGGAGCATGCGCGCAAGTGAGCGGCAGCGCGGGGACGCGCGCGAGGCGCGCGAGTCCCCCCTGTGCACGGGAGCGGCGGGATGCGCTCCCGAGTGTTCGAAGCTGGAGAGCTGAATGTTCAATCGCGGAAAGACTAGCCTTCCGTTCGTGTTTCTGGTGCCGCCTCTCGTTGCGATGGTGGTGCTGGGATTCGTGCCGACCATCGCGGCCATCAACCTCGCACTCCGCAATCGCGTGCTGCGCTACCCGGACAGCGAGTTCGTATGGATGCGCAATTTCGTGCGCCTTGCTGCCGACCGGCGTTTCATCAACTCCATCGAGGTCTCGGCCATCTGGGAGGTCGTGACGGTGCTCGGCGCGGTCGCGCTCGGAATCGTCGTCGCCATTTATCTGTTCGAGCATGTGCACGGCCGGCTGCGCGACGTCATCAGTGTGCTGTTGATCATCCCCGTGCTGTTGCCACGAGTTTCCGCGGCGTTTATCTGGAAGTTCATGTACTCGCCCCTCAACGGCATTCTCAGCTGGCTGATCGGCCTCGTTGGCATCACGAACACGGCCTTTCTCTCGGACCCGGCGCTTGCGCTCTATGCGATCGCGCTGGTCGATATCTGGCAATGGGGCCTGTTCTTCTCGGTGGTGGTGCTAAAGCTGCTCGAGACGCTGCCGCCCGAGCCGCTCGAAGCCGCGCGGCTCGACTATGCCAGTACCTGGCAGGTTTATGCATACATCGCGCTGCCAATGCTCAAGGCGCCGATCATGAGTCTTGTGTTCATCAAGATGGTGGAATCGCTGCGCTCGTTCGACCTGATTTACGTAATGACCAAAGGCGGCCCGGGCGTCTCCACGGAAACGCTGGACATGTACGCGTACTCCCAGGGAATCGGCCTCGCAGGAAAGGTGTCGTACGCGTCGAGCATGGCGGTCCTGATGATGGTCGCCACGACCTTGATCTTCACGCTTATCTGGAAGCGGGTGAACAAATGGGAAGACTGATCTCCCGCAGTACGATCCTGCTGCTCGGCGTTGCGCTCGCCGTGGTGGCGGTGTTCCCGATCCTTTGGGCGGTGCTCAATTCACTGAAGAACCTGCTCGATATCGTCACACCCACACCGCGTTTCATGTTCACGCCGACGCTGGACAATTACCGGCAGGTGATCTCGAGCCCGGAGGTGCTGATCGCGCTGGAGAACAGTTCGGTCATCGTGGGCACCGCAGTCATCCTGGGCACGGTGCTTGGCGTGCCGGCAGCCTATGTGATCGCACGTTTTCACGTTCCGGCAAAACGCGACATCCAGTTTTTTCTGCTGTCGCTGCGTTTCCTGCCGCCGGTCGCAGTAGCGATTCCGCTCATCGCGATCTGGGTGGACCTGGGTCTGTACGACACGCGCTTTTCGATGATCGTCACCTATCTGCTGACGACCTTGTCCACCATCACATGGCTGTCGATACCCGTGTTCCAGCGCATGCCGCGCGAAATCGAGGAGGCCGCCACGCTCGACGGCTATGGACCCTACGCGGTGTTCTGGCGCATTGCGTTGCCGACCTGTGGCAACACGCTGTTGGGCGGCATCATTTTCAGCTTCGTGCTGGTCTGGAACGAACTGATGATGGGACTTGCGCTGACGTCCTCGCGCAGCGCCACCCTGCCGGTCGTCGCATCCGCGTTTACGTCGCTCGGTCAGGAAGTGCCGTGGGGCGTGATCAACGCGTCGACGGTTCTGCTCGCCCTGCCGCCAATCATCTTCGTGGGCGTGCTGATTCGCCTCCTGAACTCAATGGTCAAAGGAAAATAAGGAGAATGTTGTGAAGGCACTCGTACTGGAAGAAGCTCGACGCCTGAGCCTGCGGGACATCGATTTGCCGCTGGCGATCGGGCCGCGCGATGTCAAGGTTCGCATTCATACGGTTGGCGTGTGCGGAAGTGACGTCCACTACTTCACCCACGGCCGCATTGGGCCGTTCAAGGTCGAGCAGCCGATGGTGCTCGGTCATGAGGCGTCGGGCACGATCGTCGAGGTGGGAGCCGAAGTCGGCCACCTGAAAGTCGGCGATCGGGTTTGCATGGAACCCGGCGTGCCGCAGTTCGATTCACGCGCCACCATGCGCGGACTCTACAACCTGGACCCCGCCGTGCGGTTCTGGGCCACTCCCCCCGTGCATGGCTGCCTGACCCCCTACGTGGTGCACCCGGCCGCGTTCACCTACCGGCTTCCGGACAACGTCTCGTTCGCGCAAGGCGCCATCGTCGAGCCCTTGTCGATCGGCCTGCAAGCGGCCACCAAGGCCGCCATGAAGCCCGGCGACGTGGCCGTCGTGATTGGCGCTGGCACCATCGGCGCGATGACGGCGCTCGCGGCGCTCGCGGGCGGCGCGTCGCGCGTGATCCTCGCCGACGTCGTGAAAGAGAAATTGCGCCATTTCGCAGGCAATCCGGCAGTGACTACCGTGAATGCCGCAGAGGAATCGCTCGAAGACGTGGTGCGCCAGGTGACCGAAGACTGGGGCGCCGATGTCGTGTTCGAAGCGTCGGGCAACGCGAAGGTCTTCGAGACGCTGCTGGACCTCGTGTGTCCGGGCGGCTGCGCGGTGCTGGTGGGCATGCCGCCGGGCCCCGTCGCGCTCGACGTGGTAGCGATGCAGGCAAAGGAAATCCGGCTCGAATCCGTGTTCCGCTACGCGAACATTTTTCCGCGGGCACTGGCCCTCATCAGTTCGGGAATGATCGACGTGAATCCGTTCATCTCCCGCAAATTCGCGTTTTCAGACGGCATAAGGGCGTTCGAGGAAGCCGCTGCCGGCCGGCCCGAGGACGTGAAGATCCAGATCGAGATGGATTGAATCATGGCGACTATTGTCTGCGAAGGGCTCATGAAGCAGTACGACGGCGGGCAACCGGTACTGCATCCACTCGACCTGCACATCGACGAAGGCGAGTTCGTCGTGCTGCTGGGGCCGTCGGGATGCGGCAAGTCGACGATGCTGCGCATGATCGCCGGGCTGGAGGCAATATCGGGAGGCAATCTCTCGATCGGCGGCACCGTCGTGAACGACGTACCCGCACGCGAGCGCAATGTCGCGATGGTGTTCCAGAACTACGCGCTTTATCCGCACATGAGCGTGTACGAGAATATCGCGTTCGGCCTGCGGCGCCTCAAAACGCCGAAGGCCGAGATCGACCGCCGCGTGCGCGAGGTGGCCGCCATGCTCAATCTCGATGCGCTGCTCGAGCGCAAGCCGCGCGCCATGTCGGGCGGCCAGCAGCAGCGCGCCGCCATCGCCCGGGCAATGATCAAGACGCCCGCGGTCTTCCTGTTCGACGAGCCGTTGTCGAACCTCGACGCCAAGTTGCGCGCCCAGCTGCGCACCGACATCAAACGCTTGCATCAGCGTCTGAAAACGACCACGGTCTACGTGACGCACGACCAGCTCGAGGCGATGACGCTAGCCGATCGCGTCATTTTGATGCGCGGCGGACGCATCGAGCAGGAAGGCACGCCCACCGAGCTATACCGGTATCCGCGCACGATTTTTGGTGCGGGCTTTATCGGCACGCCTGCGATGAACTTTCTCGATGCCTCCGTGCAACGCACTGGCGAACGACTTATCGTGTCGTCAACCGCCGGTCAATGGCAATTACGCGGGAACCGCTTTCAGCACTTGCAGGACGGACAGGCAATCAAGCTGGCGGTCCGTCCAAATTTCGTATGGATTCCCGATGATGTGAAAGCGCACGATGCTCTCGTGCTCAGCGGCATTGTGGAGCTGGTCGAAGTGTTGGGCGCAGAAGCGCTCATTACCGTTGACTGCTCAGGCGAGCGTATCACCGCGCTTGTTCCGGCGAGCACCGTGCCTCACACGGGAGATCACGTCAGGCTCGCCTTGCGCGAACGCGATCTGCATGTTTTCGACGTCGCGACGGGGGATAATGTGTCGCTTGGGCTGGCAGACGAGGCGGCGGCGGCTCCCGTACCCGCCACGCGCCTGCACGCGGCGCGCGGCGTGGGAGTACATTAGCGTGCAAGCACGCGCGCTGGCAGCGAAGCCAGGATTCCCGTGGAGACGAGAGCAATGAATCCGGATCTCGAATTGGTCCATACCCGTCAGGACGAGTCCTTTCGGGCCTGGGTGCACGACTATCCGCATACGGTTGCGAAATGGCACTTCCACCCGGAGTACGAAGTGCACGTCATCCGTGCCTCATCGGGTAAGTTCTTCGTGGGCGATTACATCGGGGACTTCCATCCTGGCAACATCGTGCTGACGGGCCCGAATCTGCCTCACAACTGGGTGACGGACAGCGACGGCGGCGCGAGCGTGCCGTCTCGCGATCTCGTGCTGCAGTTCTCGCGTGATGCCGTCGAAAAGATGGTCGCGGCGTTCGCCGAACTCAGCCCTGCGATGGCGCTGATCGATCAGGCGTCGCGAGGCATCCAGTTTCCGGACGCACTCGGCCTCGCCATTGCGCCTGTGATGCAGGAGGTTTCAGGTGCGCACGGTGCGCGCCGCGTCATGCTGCTGATGTCGATCCTCGACCAGTTGATCGCCTGCACCAGCAGGAAGCTGCTCGCCGGGCCGGCATACAACGTCAGTGCGCAGCGCTACATGTCGTCGACCATCAACCAGGTGCTGTCCTATATCCAGCAGAATCTCGCCGGCAATCTGCGTGAAATCGACGTTGCGGAAATGTCGAGCATGAGCGTCAGCACCTTTACGCGCTTCTTCAAGCGGCATACCGGTTGCACGTTTGTGCAGTATCAGAACCGGCTGCGCCTTAACGAAGCCTGCGAACTGCTCATGTGCTCGGATCTGGGCGTGACCGATATCTGTTACCGCGTCGGGTTCAATAACGTATCGAACTTCAACCGGCAGTTTCTCGCGCAAAAAGGGATTCCGCCTTCGAAGTTTCGCGCGTTGCACCGGCTCAACGACGCCCCCTCACACGCTCACAAGGCAGCGGCCTGAGACCATGCCAGGCGGCGCGGCCGCCTGCTCACCGTCGGGAATACACTTTGAGTTATCTGGGAATCGACCTCGGCACGTCCGAGGTAAAGGTTGTGCTTACCGATGCCGAATCGAACGTCATCGCCAGCAGCCGGGCCCGACTGCGCGTCGAGAATCCTCACCCCCTGTGGTCGGAGCAAAGTCCCCAGGACTGGTGGAACGCTACGCTCGACGCCGTAGCGGCCCTACGCAGTGAGCAGCCTCGCGCGTTCAGTGCGCTGCGCGGAATTGGCCTCTCCGGCCAGATGCACGGCGCGACGCTACTCGATCGCAGTGGCAACGTCCTGCGTCCGGCGATTCTGTGGAATGACACGCGCGCCTACGCGGAGTGCGTCGAACTCGAGGCGCTCGTGCCCGATTCGCGCGATATCACCGGGAATCAGGCCATGCCGGGCTTCACGGCGCCCAAGCTGCTCTGGCTTTCGAAGTACGAGCCAGCCGTTTTTCGTGCAGTGCAAAAAGTGCTGCTTCCGAAGGATTACATCGCATGGCGTCTGACTGGCGAGTTTACATCCGACATGTCCGACGCCTCGGGGACGCTATGGCTCGATGTCGCAAAACGCGACTGGTCCGACCGCATGCTCGACGCGACCGGCTTGTCGAGGGAGCACATGCCCCGGCTGGTTGAGGGCAGCGAGCCTGCGGCCCAGTTGCGGGGAGACCTTCAGCGCGAGTGGGGTCTCGATGGCAGCGTGACGGTTTGCGGCGGCGCCGGTGACAACGCCGCGAGCGCAGTTGGCATCGGCGTTGCCCGGCCGGGCGATGCGTTCCTGTCGCTGAGAACGTCGGGCGTGCTCTTCGCCGCGACCGCGAGCTATGCACCGAACCCCGCCCAGGCGGTCCATGCGTTCTGTCATTGCGTGCCGCGACAGTGGCATCAGATGAGTGTCATCCTCAGCGCAGCGGCGAGCCTGCACTGGCTGTCCGGCCTGCTGAAGAGCAGCGTCGCCGAACTGATCGAGCTGGCCCCCTCGGGACAAAGCGCCGCCGCGCCGATTTTCCTTCCCTATTTGAACGGAGAGCGGACGCCGCACAACGATGCCGCGGCAAAAGGGGGCTTCTACGGGATGACTTCGGCGCATGGCGCCCCGCATCTCGCATACAGCGTGATGGAAGGCGTCGCGTTCGCGATGGCAGATGGATATGCGGCGCTGCGGGGAGCGGGAACGACGCTCACCGCAGCCGCATTCGTTGGCGGCGGGTCGCGCAGCGCGTTCTGGGGCAAACTCTGCGCTTGCGCGCTCGGCTTCGAACTCAATCGAAACGAAGGGAGCGAACTCGGAGCGGCGCTTGGAGCAAGTCACCTCGCTCGTCTCTCGTGCACACGGGAAGAACTCGCTGCAGTGGTCAAAGCGCCCGCTGTCCTTGAACGATACGAGCCTGAGGCAGCACTTCGGAGCGTGCTGGGAGACCGCTTCGAACGGTACAGGCGGCTCTATCAGGCGTTGAAATCCGGGTTTCGCGTCTGAACGGCTCCAGTGCCAACGCGCAGATACCCTGTCGCATCAACACCGGCAATCGTGTTTCCAGCTCGCCCCGAGCATGCGCCCGCGATGGATCGAAGTGCCCGGCTTCGTCGCCGACGGCACCGTGATCGACATCGCGCTGAATACGATCAAGGTGCGGAACTTCGACAATTCGATCATCATGCTGCCAAGCTACGTATTGCTAACCAATAGCATGAGGAACTGGCGTGGCATGACTGAATCGGGCGGTAGGCGCGTCAGGCATGCAATCCATTTCGATGCCGATACGGTTCGCCTTCCCGACGAGCCCCTGCTCGCCCGGTTGAGCAACGATATCGACCGGCCACTTGCGTCGTATGTCCAGGGGGAATCACAACGCCGCACGAATCTCGGCCTGTATCGTCTCTACTCGACCATGCTTACGCACTCGTGCCGCTATTCGGCCTGCGTTGCTGGCAGGACCGAAGAGCGTTGTAGTGCCGGGGAGGCCTGATATCGCGCTGGCCGTCGCTATTCTCCAGCAAGGTATCGTGTCACCTCAACCAGACGGGCTGCGACCAACCGGACTTCGAGATTCCGGGCGTCGAACGAATACCACCCGTCGGCCCCGGCGACACGGATACCAGGGCGGCGACCTTCATCGCGAACGACCCTAATTGCGAATCGTCTGTAGAAACCATTCACGCGACAGCGCGACGCCTGCCCCCGCCTGACTGCCTCGCGGTAAACGTGACCGCCAACGGCGGCGAATTGCACGCCCCAGTTGCCCACCGTGTAGTAGAACGTGATCTGCTCCGCGCTCGTGCGTCCCGGCGCGCGGCCCGTGATCACGTCGGTATAGATTGGCCAGCGACTCGTATCCACGCGCTCGCCGCGCGAGACGGGCAAGCGGCGGCGCTCGGCCTCGCTGCCCGCCACGAACGCGTTCGGGCTTCCGGAAATGCGCTGACTGAAGCGTTCGCCCTCTTCGAGCGGCAGACGCTCCTGCCCTTGCGCCACGGTCACGTCGAAGCGGCGCGCAACTTCGGCGTCGAATTCACGCGGGGTCAACGCGACCAGGTGCATGCCGGGCGCAAGCCACTCGGCGCGCAACACCGGCGTCAGGCTGTTCGTGCAGGTCGCGACGATATCTGCGCCCCGCACCGCGTGCTCCGGGCTATCCATCTCTTGATTTCGCGCGCCGCGATGCTCGACGCGGTGGAAAATCACTGCATCGGCGTGGCACCATCATCGACGCAGGCGCCGCAAGCCGATGCAATCCATCGGAAGGCGGGCTCGACCGCCGTTGAGCGCGCGGGCAACTTCGATTTCATGAGCCACAGAGGCGGCATTGCGAGCGCCGGCACCTGTGGCAATCGGCAAACGCGCTGCTGCGCCAGCGCTTCGCTCGCGAACAGCTGCGAGACCATGGCAATCCCGGCCTCCCGTTCCGCAGCCGCCACGAGCAGATGCGGATCGGCACTCGTCATTACGCGCCGGGTTTGCAGACCGCCGCGCCGCAGTTCGGGCAACCAGGGTGCCCATTCCTGTGACTGTTCGTGCACGAGCAGCGGTGCACGCGCCAGCACCTCGGGAAACGGCGCGTGATACAGCCGGTTCGCAGTCCCGGGTCCGCAGATTGCCACCTTTTCTTGTTCCATCAGCAACAGGCATTCGACATCTGGCGACTTGATCGGCTTGGCCGACACCACGAGATCGATGTCGACCCGGTCGATCTCGGTTACCTCCATATCGGTCACCAGCCAGATCTCGACGTTCGGCATCGCGGCCGTCAGTTTTCCCATGCGCGGAATCAGCCAGCCCGAGGCAAATTCCGGCGGGCAATAGAGCAGCACCGAATCGGGGTTGCCATAAGGCTCGATCCTCTCGCGGCCGTCGCTCAGCAGCGCGAGCGCGTCGGCCACTGTCTGCGCAAACAGCTTGCCGGCCGCGGTCAACACGACGCCCCGTCCCACACGCAAAAAGAGTGATTGCCCAGTCCATTCCTCGAGTTGAAGGATTTGATGGCTAATCGCCGACTGGGTCAGCGACAACTCCTGAGCCGCACGTGTGAACGAACCCAGTCGGGCAGCCGAATCGAAGGCCAGCAATGCCTGGAGAGGTGGGAGTCTGCGCATTGAGGTATGAACGAAATCGATAGTTCCAGAAAAATCCTTCGCTTTTATATCAATTGTGTCCGGCGAATCATAGCGCTTATGGCATTCGGCCTGAAACAGACGACAAGTCGTATGAATCGATTTACTGGTACCTTACATACCGAGATCATGACCTCCGCCTTTCAAAAAGACCCATTCGCCATCGACTCCGCGCAAGCAGCCAATAGTTCAGCGCAGCAGCAAGACCCCGCTTCGCCGACCTACGCCGGACCGCTGTCATTCTTGCGTCGCCCCTATAGCCGTGATCTCACCGGCGTCGACGTTGCCATTTCCGGTGTGCCGTTCGACCTCGCAACCACCTACCGTCCCGGCGCGCGCCTCGGCCCCGCTGCCGTGCGTGCGGCCTCGGTCCAACTGGCGGAGTTGGGTATTTATCCTTGGGGCCTTGCGCCGCTCGACGCACTGAACGTGATCGACTACGGCGACTGCTGGTTCGATGCGCACCGGACGTGGACGATCCGCGAAGCCATTGCGGCCCACGCCCGCACTATCCTCGCCTCAGGGGCCAAGATGCTGACGCTGGGCGGCGACCACTACATCACGTACCCCCTGCTGATCGCACATGTCGAACGTTACGGCCGCCCCCTCGGACTGATTCATTTCGACGCGCATTGCGACACATGGCCCGATGAACACGCGGATTCGCTCAATCACGGCACGATGTTCTACAAGGCGATCCGCGAAGGCCTGATCGATCCGGCGCGGTCGGTTCAAGTCGGCATCCGGACCTGGAACAGCGACTTCATGGGTGTGCGCGTACTCGATGCCCCCTGGGTGCATCGTTACGGCACTGCAGCTGTGGTCGACCAGATTTTCGAAGCAGCAGGCGATGCCCCGGTGTATCTGACCTTCGATATCGACTGTCTCGATCCTGCCTTCGCCCCGGGCACCGGCACGCCCGTCGCGGGCGGACTCTCCTCGGCGCAGGCACTGGAGATCGTGCGCGAGCTGGACGGGATCCACCTTGTCGGCGCCGACGTCGTGGAAGTGGCGCCGTCCTACGATCAGAGCGATATCACCGCGCTCGCGGCCGCGCATCTCGCTGCCGACATTCTGTTTCTCATGCGCAAGCAACACCGCCCCTGAACGCGCCAATGCACTATAACAACGATCGACCCTATCGGAGACATCAATGACAGCAACGAAATTACGGATAGCGCTCGCTTTGCTCACCTACTGTGCATTCGCGACGGCAGCGCTCGCAGATGAGAACACACTCAACGTTTATAACTGGGACGATTTTATCGCTAAGGATACCGTACCAAACTTCGAAAAAGAGACCGGCATCCACGTCCGCTACGACGTGTTCGATAGCGACGATACGTTGCAGGCGAAGCTGCTTACCGGTTCGTCTGGCTACGACATCGTCGTGCCCTCTTCGAGCTACCTCGGCGCGCAAGCGGCCGCGGGGATCTACTTGAAGCTGGACAAATCCAGGCTGCCGAACCTTGCCAACCTGGATCCACAACTGCTGAAACTGACCGACGCGGCTGACCCGGGGCATCAATATGGCGTGCCGTGGGCATGGGGCACGACCGGTCTCGCGTACAACGTCAACCAGGTTCGCAAGGTACTCGGGCCCACCGTAGCGCTCGACAACTGGGACATCCTGTTCAAGCCGGAATACCTGAGCAAGATAAAGAGCTGCGGCGTCTCGCTGCTCGACTCGCCGACCGACATGTTTTCCATCGCCCTGCACTATCTCGGCAAGGATCCGAACAGTCACAATCCGGCTGACTATCAGGCGGCCTATGAATTGCTGAAGAGCATCCGCCCCTATGTGACGCAATTCGCCCTCTATTCATGGATCAACGACCTCGCCGGCGGGGACATCTGTTTCGGGGTGAGTTGGTCGGGCGACGTCAAGATGGCTGCGAGCCGCGTGCGCGAGGCACACAAAGACATCCAGCTGGCGTACTTCATACCGAAGAGCGGTGCGCCGGTCTCGTTCCAGATGATGGCGATCCCGAAAGACGCGCCTCATCCGGAGGCCGCGCTCAAGTGGATCAACTACATCGAGCGGCCTGAAGTTCACGCAGCGATTACCAACACGATTTTCTACCCCAACGCCGACAGCGCTGCTTCGAAGTTCGTCAAATCCGAGTTGCTCGACGACCCGATGGTTTACCCGAAGCCCGAGGTCCTTGCAACGCTGTTCATGCAACAGCCGCTGCCCGCTGCAATCAAGCGTCTGGAAACGCGTCTTTGGTCGCAGTTGAAGGACGGCCGCTAAGGTCGCGTCTGCCACACGGCGGCAGCACGCCGCCATAACAGCGCATCAGCCCCGTTACTATCTTCCCGCCTCGATAATCGAGGCTTTGGCCAGCCAGGCCCGGCATGATTCTCGCCCCCAGTCGCAGTCATGATCCGGGGGGTGTTGTCACCGGGTCTGGTGGGTGGCTGGTGATC